>CAZDBH010000222.1:0-13375 GCA_964503485.1 uncultured Bradymonadales bacterium
GAGCATGTAGATTCCCGCGAAGAAGACGTTCACGATCAGATAGAGGAACGCTAGGGCCGCGAAGAAACGCGTCCAGCTGCCCTCCATGAAGAAGAAGTACAAGTCGCGCTTCAGTTCGTTCGGCGCGCCCTTGATCACGGCGTCGAGCTTGGGCGGCGGAGCAGCGCGGTGGGCGGTCAGATCGCCGGCCGCCTTGCGCCGAGCGATTTCCGCGATATCGAGGGGCTTGTCGCCTTCCCGGTCGGACTCTTCAAATGGCGCCATCATCATGTCGAAGATGACTTGAGCCACACAGACCGAGGTAATGATCCCGAGGAAAAGCGCCGAGCTCATACCGGCCCCGGCCACTCCCAGAAGCAAAACGACTGCAGCAGAACCGAAGCGCACATTGACTCGCGCCCGGTCGCTCAGGTGAGACTGCTTTCGTTCCGTCACGGAATCAATCAGCCCGACGCTGAGCAGAACGAGGGCGAGGCTCGCGACCAGTAGCCACCGGTACGGGTCATCGGCGGGTTCATTGAAGTTGAATTTGAGCGCCTTTTTGACGGCGACCCCAACGGCTGTAATGGCTATGGTCAAGGGGACATGGGCGTAAATCCAGATCTCCCAAGCAGCGCGCTTCTTTTTCAGCTTCGAACCGGCCACGTCGTCGAAGTAGATCCACCAGATACAGCACGTGATCAGCAGGTTGAGACACCCCTTCGCAATGTACTCGAGTTCGACTCCATGTCCCTCTGAGGAGAGGAAGGAAAGGACCTTAACGAAGGACTCGCCGAGCACGATAATTGTCAGGAGTCCGTAGCGCTCTCCAAGGTGCTCCATGTCACCAGGGAACCGATCCTGGAGGTGGCGAAACTGTTTGCTCAGAGGTGGCGCCATGAGCGCACCCACACCGCCGGCCCACAACAGATAACAGTAGGGTTTGGGAACGAATCCTGCGATCAGCCAGAAGAACGCCCCGATCGTAAACACGATTCCCCAGTACCGACTGTAGGGCCTCGCGTCCGGAACATGGCGGTATGCTCGGTAGTACATGGTTGCGACGATCGCCTGAACGATCGCGAAGCTCCAACTGAAGACCTCGGGATTGCCACGCATCGCGTCGGGGGCCGATATGGCCATCGCTCCCACGGCGAACATTTTGAGGAAGACGAGTGTTCGATGAACAAAGTCGTCCACCTCGAACCGGTTTTGGTAGAAGGTAAAACCAGTCCAGGCGAGCCAGAGAGGGACGAAGTGTCCGGCAAAGGACAAGAACCCGTTGACCGAGACATCTTCGCTGAGTGCGTCTCCCAGCTGAATGATCGAAGCGACGAAGATCAGGTCATAGAAGAGTTCCAGCCACGAGACCTTCTTCTCCTCTCCGTCAGCTGTGTGCAGTAACGGGACGTGAAACCAGCGGCTGCGCATGTTACCTCCGCCGCTGCGCGGCGCTGTGAGTCATCTGCCTTTGCCTGGCGCCGAGCCGAAATGGCAGGCGACCTTCAAGATGCAAGACTTCAGTTAGGCAGGCAAAAATCGGACAGTCAACCCTGTGGTTCGGGACAGCTGGCTGCCCATGGAACGCCACTTCGGCGGCGACGTGCGTTCCAATTTACTGTGACGTTTCGGAACAGCTTGTTTCACTGCGGTCTGTAGCCCATTGATTGCCTCTCAGCGCTCACGCCAATTTCACCTTATTCATCCAACTCTTATGAGACAGCCCATTGTTTGGCATCGGGTTTGCTGGTGTTTGTCTCTTAGATGCCGTTGTGTCCCAGGAAACGGTCCGTTCAGTTGAACCAGCGCAAAAGAGCCCGAGAGCACTATCGCACCCGTCCGTCTTGAGCTTCTATGCGCGACTTGTATCCGAGGGAGATCTCTCGCGGGGGTGGGAACCGATGGCTTATCTGATCGAGGAAATCGAAGGAATCGGAATAATGTACTCAGGTCTGCTGAAGCGGGCGGGGATCCAAACGACCAGTGATTACCTGGCTGTATGTTTCGACCAGGCGGGGCGGCGACGGATTTCAGCAAAGACTGGCCTCAGTGAAAAGCTCCTCCGCCGTTGGGCCCACTGGATCGATCTGACGCGAATAGAAGGCCTCAGCCCATCCGACTCGATGCTCCTGACCCAAGTCGGGGTGGGTTCGATGCGCGACCTGTCGTCGATGAACCCAGCAGCTCTCGCCGAGAACCTGGACGAGGTGAACGAGGTAAAGCAAATCGCGGCGATCACGCCCTCGGAGCAGACCATCGCCTGCTGGGTTGCGCACGCCAAGCATCTCACAGACGCCGTCACATTCTAGTGGCGAGGAAGGTCAGGCTAGGTGGCGCACGACAACGCTTGCACAGGCGAAGCCGAAGGTACCGGTTACGAAACCTGCCGTACCGTAGATTAGGGATCGGTCCTCGCAGGAATGAAGATCGTTGGACCCGCCTGGGCACACGCAGCGGAAGCCCTTGCCGCCATCATAGTGGAGTTCGATTGGGTGAGCGGGATTCTCCTTTGAAAATACCGCTTGCACACCAAACAACCCTTCACGGGGAAAATCGTAGTTGCGTCTCAGAATCTTCCTGACGTCAGCGGCCATGGGGTCGTTGGTGGTTTGGGCAAGATCTGCAATACGAACTTGGGTCGGGTCGAACCGTCCCGACGCGCCCCCTGAAGCCACAACCGGAATGCCCTGCTCTTTGCATGCAGCGAGCAAGTGGCATTTGGCGGTGATGTTATCGATGGCGTCGACGATGTAATCGGGCTTCTCACTCAATATCTCTTCGGACGTCGTCTTGTTGTAGAAACGGCGCTGCGCGACGATCTCGGCTTGGGGGTTGATCAACCGCAGCCGCTCGGCCAACACCTCGGCCTTTGGTTTGCCAACGTTGTGTTTCAGGGCCTGTAGTTGCCGGTTGGTATTGGTAACACAGACGAAGTCGAAATCGATGACGGTGAGTTTGCCCACACCACTGCGAGCGAGCGCCTCCGCGGCGAAGGAACCGACGCCGCCCAGTCCGATGACCATTACATGGGACCGAAAGAGCTTCGACATTCCAGAATCACCAACCAGCCGGCCCATGCGGTCGAATCGACGATGTAGATAGTAGGCGTCTTCGACTGCCTCGGTTTCGGTGGCAGTCTCCACACTCGGCCCTGAACTCATGACCAACCCTCAAGTAGTATGTAAGCCAAACAGCGTCCGCGCATTTCGCTCGGTATACTCACCGACCCGATCAGGTTCCTCCTGCCGGAGATGCGCGACGCATTCGCAAACGTTTACCAAACTTGAAGGGACATTGCGTTCTGTTTTTTTGTGTAGGGGGCCAAAAGGTGCGTCCGTTTCGAGCAAGATACGCTCGGTGGGCACAAACTGGGCCGCTTCCTTGACTCTGCGAGCCGCCTTCTTGCAGACCAGAGGACCGAACCCAAAATGGAGTCCCAGTCTGAGGTAATCCTGGGCTACTTCGATCGGGCCGCTGAAGGCGTGAATGACACCGCCGGCGTCGGGTAGACCATCCTTCCTGATGACGTCGATCGTGTGTCCGTGAGCTCTGACGGAGTGGATGATCACGGGGAGGTCCAGATCTCTCGCCAATGCGAGCTGATACCGAAAGGTGATCAGTTGTTGTTCGAAAAAGGCCTTGAACTCGTCGGTGGACCGATCGAGACCGATTTCTCCGATCGCGACTGCATCGAAGGGTATCTCCCATTCGGTGGGACTGGACCAGCCCGCGTCGGTGTTGAGGGTGCCCGTTTTCCAGGGGTGAAGCCCGTAGGAAGCGAACACGTCGGCGTGGGTGTCGATGAGTTCCTGCTGGCGTGGCCAACGCTCCGGAGAGACTCCCGCGGCTAGAAACCCCGTGATTCCTTTGGACCGCGCCTCTTGCAGGACGAGGTTGAGGTCGGAGTCGAAGACGCTTTCGTCTAGATGGCAGTGCGAATCAAACACCTCGAGATTGTCACCTCGATTCTGTCTGTTGGCAAAGGATTCGTGCTCCCTCGGTGCGTTTCTTTTGGCTACGTGAAGATGATCTGGGCGTCTTCCGACTTCTCGTAGAAATCCGCCGCCGTGATCACCCCTTCTACCTGTGGGATCAGGTCGTCCTTGTCCACGTTCATCATGTCCATAGCCAGCTCGCAGGCATACAGCTGCGCGCCCGAGTCGTGGAGCATTTCTAGCATTTCACGAACTTCGGGGAGGTCGAGGTCTTGCATTCGTTTCTTCATCATCTTGGCGGCGACGGTTTCCATGCCGGGCAATCCCATGACCATTGTTGGCATGGGGCTGCTTGGATTGCCGACCATGTTGACGTGCAGACTGTCCACCTTCTTGTCCGTGATAACGTCCAGACCGTAGAAGGTGAAGAAAATGAACGCTTCGATACCGGCCATACGGGCAGCGTTCGCCAGAATGAGTGCGGGATAGGCCTCGTCGAGCCCTCCTTTTGAGCAGATAATTGCGACCCGGCGTTGGCGATTCGTTGTTTGTGAGAGTTCGGCCATTGTTCAGCCCTCCGTTTCGGTACCGACCCTGGGTCGGCCCAGTGCTCGTCTTAGAGACAGCCTTTTGGTTTTGGTATTCCGGCGATTCGAGCGACGGCAATTCCCGGTTTCTTCGGGAAGAGTGTGTACAGTTCCTTGGTCGTCACCCCTGACCCGCGGGAGACCCGACGTACGTTGGGTGAAACCCCCCGTTCTTTGAAATCAGCTCGGGCGTAGTCCACTGCTTTCCAGTGTGATTCCGTCATCGAGATCGAGAGGGCCTCGGCGATCGACAGCCCCATGGCTCGGTCCCAGGCATCGGGGTCGGCTAGAAAGCCCTCGTGGTCGAGGGGGATGCCGGGAATCGTCAAAGGATCCGGCTTCACTGGGTTTGGGCAGGCTTGTTCCGGAGCTGGTTTCGGGGGACTGTTGCTTGCCACTGGAGCGGGCAAGGCGCGACGCGGGCGCGGAGCGATTGCGTGTAACCTCTTTCGGTGAGCCAGTCGCCGAGCGCCTTTACCCACTTGCCTCAGCACCTCCAACATGACTGACATGCCTCTGCGTACGTCCTTGTCGGATGACGCTTTCAACATCCCGAGCAGCCCCTTCGGCTTCTTGGTATCGGCTTTGTAAACGGCGCTTGCGGTCTTGTTGAGGATCTCTACCAGCCCGGGCTGGGTGACCGCCTTCACCGTATCGAGAATCAGAATGATGTTGTCGCCGAGCTCCTTGACGTCGTCGGCCTCATAGCTGGTGACCACGCGATCGACGATGTCCAGACCTTCTCGACCGAAGTCGAAGTAGCCCTTCTTTTCGAAGTCGTCCAACCGCTCGGTTACGACGCCCATTGCCTCCTTCATAATGGGCCCGATCTCGTCTCGCAGCTCGCGCTGGCGACGTTGTTCTTCGACCAAGTTGGCCACCAGCGCTGTGAGTGACTCAATTTGCAGCTGAAGCGTTTGCAACTCCGGCTGTTCTAGCCTGTGAATTTCGCCCTGTGTTCCTGGAATGATTGTCGAGTTGTTCATGGCTTCAGCTCCACTTGCCGGCGGTCAACATCCTGTGGTCGAGTGGCAGCTCCTCGCCTTTCACGAGCAGGTTCCAATAGACCCACCGGAAGCCCAGCTTGCCCCAGTGATTGACGTAACTCTCCTCGAGCAGCTTGAACGGACCGATGCCCGGCAATGGGAAGCGGCCTGGCAGCGGTTCAGTCTCGTAGTTGAAGTCAATTAGGATGGCTTTGCCGTAGCCGGTCTCTACGAAACAGTTAGCGTGGCCGTCGAAATCCGGTTCGAGTGACCGTTCGTCGATGTATCGCAGTACGTTTTTGATCAGTACTTCCGCCTGAAAGTGGGCAACCGAACCGGCCTTAGAGGCCGGCAAATCGGTCGCATCACCTATGGCGAAGACGTTCGAGAAGGCGACTGATTGTAGGGTGTGTTTGTCGGTTGGTAGAAACCCGTCGTCGTCTCCCATCTCGGAAGCCGATATGAGCTCACTGCCCCGGTGAAGCGGTATCGTAACGAGCACATCGTAGTCGGTCTCGCGACCGTCGTACGCGGCGAGTACCCCCTTCTCGCCGTCCACACTCGAGGTCAGAAAGTCGGTCTCGACCTGAATGCCGCGCTGTCCCAACATGTTGCCCAGGACTGCAGCCGCTCGGGGTTTGGTGAAAGCGGCGTCCAGCGGTGTCGCGTACACAATTTCGACTTTGTCGCGCATGCCCTTCTGGGTGAAGAAGGCGTCTGCTAGAAAGAGGAACTCCAGTGGTGCGACCGGGCACTTGATGGGCATGTCCGCAACGTTGAGAACCATTCGGCCCCCTTCCCAGCGCTCGAGAAAGGCGCCGAGTTTGGCCGCGCCGTCGACTGTGTAGAAGTCGAAGATGGACTGTTTCCAACCCGGACCGGTCAGACCCTGAGTTTCTTCTGGCACGATGCGGGTGCCGGTGGCGACAATCAGGATATCGTAGTCGAGCTTGTTCCCGCTCTCGAAGACGATTCTGTTAGCGTCTGGCTCGATCCGCGCGATCGGTGCCAGCAGCAGCGTCACCCCCTCGGGAAGCAGCGCGTCTCGCTCGCGGACGATGTCCTGTTTGCGATACATCCCGAACGGTAGAAACAAGAGACCGGGTTGGTAGATGTGGCTGTTGTCACGGTCAACGATGGCAATCTTCCACTCATCACTAGGCAGCGCCCGGCTGAGTTTGTGGGCCATCATTGTTCCAGCGGTTCCAGCCCCAAGTATTACTATTTGTCTCATGATCACCTCTTCGCTTGGCGGCTCGTCTGACATCCAGCCGGGTTGTCAGAGCGTCCGTGGTAACTAGCTATAGCAAGGGGGATGCCAAGCAGGGTGCGCAGCCCAAGCTGCCGTGTTTGTTAACTTAGTTCAGTAAGGAGGTGGGTCACCAAACCGGTTTCGCACCGTTTGGTGCAACAGTTGGTGCAACCTTCGGTGCACCAATACACGAATCTGTTCGTCTTAGCCGGGGAGGATGCCGTGTTCCTTCATCTTCCGCCACAAGGTCCAACGGCTCATACCGAGCTGGTCGGCAGCCGCCTGGCGCTTCCAAGCAGTCGCGTTCAAGGCCGCCCGGATTTGGTCCGCTTCCGCTCCGGTTGGTATGACGGATTGAGTCTCAGGCAACTTCGGGGAAGGAGCTGGAACCGAGCTGGTCTCCAGGATCAACGTCGGCAGATCGGGTGGGTGAATCGTCTGGCCCTCGCACACGGCTGTGGCGTACTCGAGGACATTCTCCAGCTCTCGGACGTTCCCAGGCCAATGCCAGGTCAGAAGAGCCCGCATCGAGGCGGGAGAGAGCCGAAGGGCCCGTCCGCGACGGAGGCCGATTCGATCGAGCAAGTGAACGATGAGCGGCTCCATGTCTTCGGCTCGCTCCCGAAGAGGAGGAATCTCAATCGGCACCACGCGCAAGCGGTAGTAGAGGTCGTCTCTGAAACGGTCCTCAGCGACCGCCTTCTCGAGGTTCTTGTGCGTCGCTGCGACAATCCGAACGTCGACTGTGCGAGTACGGGTGTCCCCCAGACGCTCGAAGGTCCGCTCCTGAACAATCCGAAGCACCTTCACCTGGATCGACAGGGGCATGTCTCCGATTTCGTCGAGAAAAACAGTACCACCGTCGGCCAGCTCGAAACGGCCGGGCTTGTCTCTGGCAGCGCCGGTGAAAGCACCTTTGACGTAGCCAAAGAGCTCGCTTTCGAGAAGAGTCTCGGGCAGCGCACCACAGTTGATCGCGACAAAGGGCCCATTCGCCCGGTGCGAACGGGCGTGAAGCGCCTTGGCCACCAGCTCCTTACCGGTGCCACTCTCGCCGGTTATGAGCACGGTCGCGTCGGAATCGTGCAGGTGCTCAATGAGACGGAAAATGCGGTGCATTGCAGGTGCCCGCGCCACCATCCCCTCGAACGAATCGGCTTTTTCGGGAGCGGCGGGCTCCTTGGGTTCTGGTCGCATGACCAGGAGTACTGCCGCTTCGGGGGCGCAACCCGTGCCGGGTGCTGCGCCGGGCGTATCGCCAACTGGAGCAGCTGAGACGGACACAGAAAGCGGACCATTCACGGCAGTCATAAGCGACGCACGCCGGCCTTCACGGCGCTCGCCAGACAGGACGGCCCGACGGAACGAAGCACCTTCGCCCACCAAGGCAGGGCTGAGAATCTCGGCGAGCGGAGACCCCGCTAACTCGCCTTCGGAGCGTCCGACTGCCTCGGCCAAGTCCGCCGAGCAGCGCAGAACGCGGAGCTCGCTGTCGGTGACGACGAACCATCGACCCAAAGCCCGCATCGCTAAATCGACTGCAGCGAGTGGGTCGCCCGGCGGGATGGCGGAATCGATCGGCTGGTCGAGCCTGATTCGCTCCAGACCCCAACGCTCACCGTCGCGTGTGCGGAGAGCCCGCCCTGACTTCCGAACCGCGATCGAGCTTCCATCGCGCCGGTAGAGCGTCATCGCGACGTCCGTCACTGCCCCATAGTCGAACACGCCGCAGCCCCGCAAACACTGCTCGCAGCGCAGCGCGCTCAGACAGTGACGGCCGAGCACCTCGGTAGCTTCGTAGCCGGTGAGGCGCTCCATCTCGGGCCCAAAGGCGATGATGTTCTTGTCGCCGTCGACGGCAAAGACGCCGCCCGAGGTCAGCGCTTCGATTGCATGAATGGTCTCTTGGGTTGGGGGGCCACTGTTATCGGGGGGCGGAACGGGCATCACTCCCTCCTCTGCGGCACCGGTCTAGGACCGTTGCGCCGACATGGTGCACCATTTGTAGCAGAAATCAGAGGGGGCGTACACCGAAAGAGATGGTGTGCAGCGAAGGACGACTAACTCAATCCCAGCGACTGACCACAAAGATGTCCCAAAGCATCGCTCTGGGTCCGACGTAGTACAAACGCGCGAGCTGAGACAGCGAGCTGATGGGGCGAGCTGCAGCGATACTACGAACAGCTCGCCTGTCGAGCGCGACGTCCACGTCCAATTCTTCGTCGCTGGCTGTGTTCACAAGTGTCAAAGCCCGAGTGGCTTCGTCGACGGTGAAGGCCGTGTCGTCGAAAACGCCCAACAGGTCGCCTGCCTGCGGCACGTAGTCCAGTTCATGGGCGTATGCGGTCAGCCGGTCCATCGCCACCGGCCCGATGTACCGAATCGCATCGACTTGAGCGATCGTCTGGAACCGTCTGTCATCTCGAGTCCCTTGGATACCATCGGCGCCATGCAGGAAGTCCATGACGCCCTGCGCGGCACGGCGGTCGAGAGCTGCGTCGATGTCCAACATCTCGAAGGTGAGTTTCGAGTCGTTGAGCATCCGAAGTATGCCCACTCCCTCTGGGGTCCCATCCAAAAGGGCCAATTCCACCTGTTCGAGCTCGGCCTCAGAACCAGTGGAGTCCAAAGACTCGGCGCAAGCGGACAGTAAGAGTGAGGTGGACAATAAGAGTGAAACGGGCGAGGAGTAGCGAAGCAGAGTAGTCAGTCGAAAAAAGTCATTCATGGGTCACCAGAGAATCGCCAGAGAGTCGGTCGATAGTCCAATTCAAATCAGTTGAGTGCGGGCTCTGGTCTTCTCCGGATTGGGTGCGAGGAGCACCCGAGAGCAGGAACGCTCCGGACCGCGAGCCGAATGATAGACCAATGGCAGCCCAAGAACCAGCGAAAAATGTCGTTGTTTCAACCTGTGACGGGTTGCGACTAGACCGCTGAGTCGACCCGGCACATACTTTCGGGAAGCGAAGTTGCTCTGGAGGTCGCGAGTCGATGCTGATATCCCGGGTTGTCATCTGCCCCTACTGTTTTCAGGAGGTCGAGGTCTCAGTCGACCCAGGTGGGGGCGTGAACCAGGAGTACGTCGAGGATTGTGAGGTGTGCTGCCGGCCGTGGCTGGTCAACGTCTACGTATCGGGTACTTCCTGTACAGTCGCGGTAGCTCGCAGCCAGTAGAGCGCCCAGCCGATTCAGTCGACCAGCGGCGCTCGAACTGGTTTCTCGTCCTTGAGGTGGGGACCGGGATGGGTATCAAGACAGGGTCCGGCCGCGAGCCAGGCTTTCGCCGACGCCTTACCCGCCTCATACATGCGCAGCATCTCGGACCGTTCGAAGTACAGGTAGGAGCCTGCGTCGAACGCGTCGCTCGACACGGGGCGGATCGCTTCGTAGAGCTCAATTACTCTCAGGTTTCTGGCCGGAAGTGCCTCAGCAAGCTTGTTGCGCTCGAGCAATAGCTTCCGATCGGTGTTGTAGGCATTTTCCAAAAACGCGTCAGCCAAACGTTCGACAGCGGCACCCAGGTGCAGCGGCCGGTTGGACCGGGCTGAGCTACCGGCCGTAACGAGCACGGGGACGATGCGTTTCGCCCCCAGCGCCACCGCAGGCGCGATGGGCGTATTGACGAGCAAGCCACCGTCCCAGTGGAGCCCCTGTCCAACTCGAACCGGATTGAAGAGCAGTGGAATGGCCGCACTCGCCAGCACCATGTCCACGGTGATCGGGCCGTAGCGGTAGTGGCTGGCGTCTGCCTCGGCGTGTTTCTGTGGTTCATAGTTGACGAAACGGACAACTTTCCCGGTCTCGACGTCAACCGTATTGATGGCCAAGCGGCAGCCTGGGTTGGTGATTGCCCAGCTTCCCATCGCATCTCTCAACCGCGCCCGCATCGGTTCGATGCTGAAGAGGTGAGCGGTTCGAATCGATTCCAGTAGGCGGCTCACGCTATCGAATCGGGCCGTGAGCATGAACTCGAGGGCGCCGGCGAGCCAGTTACCCCGCTCGGTCCTCATGTTTCTGGCCACGATACCTTTGAGAATTCGCGCACTGCGGCCGCGCCTCTTTAGCGATCGGAGTGGCTCACGGGCGATCAACTTCAATATCGCCGTCTCGAGCGACTTGAAGATTTGGTGATTTGCGCGAACCGGCGGGTTGTCGGCCAAGCTCAACCAGAAATCCAGAATGCCTTTCGGGCTCAAACCAGCGCCGATGAGGGCGGCGTTGATCGCGCCGGCCGACGTGCCGCTGATCACGTCTGGTAACTCGGTGAAGCCGCGTGGATCGAGCCTGAGGACCTCCCAAACGCCGACCTGGAATGCGCCTCGAGCACCGCCTCCCGAGAATACGACGCCAATTGGATGTTCGGAATGCAGCGATAGACTCGGTGAATAAGCAGTCATGCGCCCACAGTTTGCCCCAGAACGCGATCTGACGCCAGAATCCGCAGGTGAGTGCCATTTAGGTGTGACTATTCCACTCGACCTAGCCGGCTGCACTGGTTAAGCTACGTCCTCGTTCTTCTTTGACTCACAGCGAGAACCCTAAATGGCTGAATACGACCTCAAGATCACTGGTGGCACCCTTGTCGACGGGACTGGCGCGGAACCTCGAATAGCCGACATTGCCGTCAAAGATGGCAAAATCGCTGCCATCGGTGTCGTCTCAGGTGATGCGGCCCGTGCGATCGATGCGAGCGGCTGCATCGTCACCCCGGGGTTTGTCGATATTCATACCCACTACGACGGCCAGGTCTCTTGGGACGAAGAGTTGGCACCATCGAGCTATCACGGGGTCACAACCGCCGTAATGGGAAGCTGCGGGGTCGGTTTCGCCCCGTGCCGAGCGGCCGACAGGACGCGCCTTATCGAGTTGATGGAGGGCGTCGAGGACATCCCTGGGACGGCACTGGCCGAGGGCATGACGTGGGATTGGGAGACCTTTCCCGAGTACATGGACGCCCTCGCCGCCAAGCCCCATGCCATCGATTTCGCTCTTCAGGTACCGCACGACGCCCTGCGGGTCTACGTCATGGGCGATCGAGCGATCGCTTTCGAACCGGCGACCGACGAAGACATCTCACAGATGAGAGCAGCTGTGCGAGAGGCGCTTGAGGCGGGAGCCGTTGGCTTCAGCACGGGTCGGACTGACAATCACCGGGCCGCCGACGGGAGCCCGACGCCCTCGTCTGAAGCCGATCTTCGCGAGCTGTCTGGTATCGCCGAGGCATTTCACGGTCTCGGCCACGGTGTACTTCAGGCTGTCTCGGACTTCGACATGACCGAATCGGCGAAGTTGTTCGACCAGGAGTTCGATGTGCTCGAGAAGATGGCCGCCAACGCAGATGGTCACCGGATGAGTATCTCGCTGATGCAGCGGGGTAAGGATACCGACCAGTGGCGGAAGATGATTGCCCGGGCCGAGCAGGCCAATGAACGAGGTGTGCCTATATCGCTTCAGGTTGGGGCCCGTGGGATCGGCATCCTGCTCGGTTTGGAGGCCACTTTCCACCCGTTCATGGGCTATCCGAGCTACAAGTCGATCGCCGACTTGCCCCTGGAACAACGGGTCGCGAGAATGCGCGACCCGGAGTTCAAGGCCAAGCTGCTGACCGAAGAATCCGAGAAAGTGGCAGGAGACGGCAGCGCGATTCCGCCAATCGCGGACTTCTTCCTGGCCAATGCTGACTTCATTGCCATGCGCCTCTACCGGCTGGGCGAGCACTTCGACTACGAACCGCATCGTTCGACCTCGATATTGGCGCAAGCCTACGAAGCCGGCCGTCCTGTCCTGGATTTGATCTACGACGCGCTTTTGGAGCGAGACGGCAAGGAGCTGCTCTATTTCCCAATCTTCAACTACCTAGAACAGAATCTCGATGCCGTTCACGAGATGTTGACCCATCCGCTGGCTTTACCGGGTCTGAGCGACGGCGGCGCCCACGTGGGTACGATCTGTGATGCCAGTTTCCCAACCTTCATGATGACTCATTGGACGCGCGACCGGGAGCGAGGTCGCCTCACCTTGCAACGCGTTATTCAGATGATGACCCATGACACCGCCGAGTTCATTGGTTTTAACGACCGAGGCACGTTGGAGCTCGGGAAAAAGGCCGATATCAATGTAATTGATCACGCCAACCTGACCCTGGGGTTGCCGAGGCTGGTCCAGGACCTGCCCGCCGGCGGGCAGCGGTTTATGCAGGACGCGACTGGCTACCGCGCGACCATCGTCGCCGGCCAGATCATCCTCGAAAACGACGCACTGACCGGCCAACGTCCCGGGCAGCTGGTTCGGCTCGGTCAGTCGACAGTCTGATCTCATTCCGCTAGATCGGCCCACATCCGCCACCTTTCCCAACACTCCCGTTGCCAGCCGGCGAGCCAGCTTCTGATTTTATCTGCTCGAGACTCGCGGCATGCTGGTGGATCGCGTATGATCGCGACCTTGAAGGAAGGCGGTAGAATTCGATGGAGTTCTTGGACGATGTAATCCCCAGCTTGGGGCAAACTATCGGGCGATTTCAGCTGGTCGAAGAGCTGGGCCGGGGTGGTTTCGGCATTGTGTTTCGCGCCACGCAAGTGGGTACGGGCATCGATGTCGCTCTGAAAATCATGATTCCTCAAATCAGCACGCCGGAGG
>CAZDBH010000223.1:0-13372 GCA_964503485.1 uncultured Bradymonadales bacterium
TTCGGTGCAGGCCGACATGACCGAGCCAAAGAAGTCCTCTTTGCAGACGTAGATCCATGCCATTTCGTCTCCCCGATCGCTTCCTACGCGTCTTTGCACTCGTCGGTAAGGAGACTTCGGATCTCGAACACCTTCGATGCGATCGAGCCGTTCAAGCGAAATGGGGCTTTCGGGTACATCCAGAAGCACGCCCGTCACAGGGTAGGCTTCTGGCCCTTCCACCACGATGGGGTACCCTTCCTCGAGCACGAACAAACGGCCTTCAAAATAGGCGTCGGTTTCTCCGTGAACCATGTCCTGGATCTCGTCGAAGAGCGACCCACCTGGTCGTAGCGCACCATAGACAAACACGTTCATTTGGACTCACCTAGGCCGAGTACTTCGATCACGCGTCGTTGCACCCGCTTCTGTTCGCGCCGACCGGCATGGGGGTCGAATCTGACCGGCAGCAGAGGAGTTCGTTCGATTTCATCAGCAACAAGCGTCCGGATCTCGAGGGACTTGTGGTTCACTGAAGCCGCCAACCAGCGGTACCGATTCAGAGAGCCGAACTTCTTGTGCCATTTGAGCCACTTCTTTGCCTTTTTTCCGAGATCTTGAAAAGTGAGACGCTTGAGCGCGTCAATAGTCGCCTCGCTTACTTCATCATCAGGCGAGCCGACGTTTTCTAGTAAAAGGGTCACGGAGGAGGTTTGAGCAAACTCTGCTGCAGCTTCGGCTCCCGCCAGCTGATGAAGCGCCTCATCGCTCATGATCGCCTGGTTAATCGATTTCTCGACACGCGAGAACCCATCGGCATTCTTGTATTTGGCGAGAGCATGTCTGGCCGCGACCCTGACACGAGCCGAGTTGTCGACTAGCCGCTTAATGAGTGGGCTAACGGCGTGGTCGTGGCGAACCTCGCGGAAACACAGAATCGCGTAATAGCGTCGCTGCGCATTTTCCGAGCCGATCAGTTCGATGAGATGCGGGACCGCGCCCATCCCGAGTTCCAGTACGGCTTCGAGCAGCGCTCCGTGCGACGCCAGCGGGGCGTCGATTTGGGCCTGCTCATCCACTGGGCCAGGAAATCGGTGCATTAGAGCGCCAATGACGTCCTCCGACCCGAGGAGTAGCTTGGCACGAGCTCGAAGCACAAGCGTCGGATCGTCACTCAGCAGTCCATCGATGACCTGAGCCGGTTTCCGAAAGCCTTCTGCGGTCGGTCGAGCCGGCCAGGTCTCGGGTGTTTTTCGCAAGTCTTGCGGTAGCTCGCCTTCTTTTTCGACCGGGTCGGAGAGTTCGAGAATGATATCGGCCAGTTCGTTCTCAGGGGGTTCGACCTCTTCCTCGTAATTGACGGCTTCGGGCGGTAACCCTTGGTCATCTGGCCGGTCCACGACCGAATTGAACACGGAATTGTCCCATTCCCCACCCGCGGCGACCATCTTCGCCGGGTCGAGCAAAGTGCCTCCGACCGTTTCGAGGGGCGTGCCAAGCGCACCGCTCAGGATGTCGGCCCTCGAGGGCTCTAGGGTCGGTTTGATGCCGCCGCGAACGCCCGACGACAGGACCCAGCCTGGGTCCAGTGTGTGCACTGACGGCGTCCTTTCGCCGCGACCGGCCAATTCTCGAATCGATTCGCTGCTAACCGCCTGATGCTCAGCACTCTGTTGCAGTTTTCGCTGCCGTACCAGACCCATGAGGGCCGCAGCTGCTTGGGTTGCCGCCACCTCGATTATCGGTTCGGCTGAACGCTCTAACGGCTGATCGTTGTTGTCGGCCACGATAAAGAGCGCCGGATGGGGCCCGATGTGAATAGCCAAGCAAAGCAGTTCGGCAGGAGCAGGCAAGTCGAGCCCCTCGTACAGGGGCATTACGCCCACTTCGTCTGCTAGCCCCGTGAGCGCGGTCACTCCGCGACCCGGCCCGAATGCCTTGATCAGTCCCTCGGCAGCAAATGACACCGCCCGGACCCGGTTGGAGCTCAGGTGGACTCCCTGCGCCAGGAAGCCACGTACTGACTTTTGTTGGACCGCGAGCACGAAGCGGCGCGAGAAGTGATTTCCGACATAGCCCAAGGTTGCTTGCAGGACTTCGTCGCGAGATCGCGACTTGCGCAAGAATTTTCCGAACTCCTCCGGGCTCCAGTCGCTGCCTAAATCGGAAGCCCCACCGACCGCATCCGGTTCGGTCATTCCAGGCGTAATCTGGGCAAAGGAGGCAGAGGCTCCAGAACTGGATATGCGCTGCGGGAACTTCTCAACCAGCGCAATGAAACGCGGAGTCAACGGCAGACCGAAGAGGACATGGGCCATGAACTGGTACTGGAGTTCCGTGACGAGATAGAGGTTGATGTCCCGGCCTGAAACTTCCTGCAGGGCTGCGTGCTCACCTGGGGTTTTGGGATACGAGACAGCGAGGGCGAGTGTATCGCCATCGAGCCCGATAGGAAGGGCTCCGTAGCGCACGATGTCCTCAGCCCGCATCGTTCTGACGACCGATCGATCAATGTCGCCGAGCATCGCCTTGGGGGCTCGAGGCATGTCGTGCACAGCGGCAAGGCACTCACCAAGCGCTTCAATGTCGAGCAAGCCCAATTCGAGGAGGTTGGTGCCGAGGGATCCCCCCAGCCGTTCGCGATGCCGGAACGCCTTCTCCATGGCGCCAACGTCGACGAGCTCTTTCTCAACAAGGTAATTGCTGAGTCGCTTAGCCATCTACCCCCTGTCCTCGGTCGGTTGGCCGCGCTCCCCTTGGTTCGACCCGCAGATTCGCAGCGTCGCACCGAAGGCAAACCGTCTCACGAGTTCAGGCATGGTAACAAGCGCGATTTGCGGGGTCAAAGGCGGTGATTCCCAGGGAGGCCAGAGGCCGACTGCGGGCTTTCATTTGCAGTCGTTTCCCGGCTTAGGAAGGCCAACGTCGTCGCGACGATCAACCCGACCAGCATCAGCATCACCACCGGGAAGCGTGGAGAAAAAAGGCCCACGATGGCACACGACACCACAAGAATTCCCCCTGCCGCGCGAGCCTTTCCGGCGAGCGCGACAACGCCACCCGCAAAAGCCAGGAGGCCAGCCGCCACCATAGAGTAGACGGCCTTCTCGAATCTGGCGAGTTCGGCATCGGTCGCCTCGGTGGCCACCACGTCCACAGAGGCTCGTAGTTCGTCCATTCCGCCGAGCCAGGAGACCCCGAGCGCGATGAACGCGACTCCCGCGAGCAGACTCAAAACGAAAGCGGCGGTTCGCATTACTGAGGCCCCACAATCCAATGCCCAGCCCGACTATCGGGCTACGCGCTGGAAAGTACCGCGTCCTGCATCACTTCGTCCATGCCGTCGAGACGGCGCATGAGTTCTTCGAAGAGCTCGCGGGTGCCATCGTCCACCTGTCCAGCCAAGCGAAGGACCTCCGCCTGAGTCTTCAATTGAAGGAGCAATTCTCCGACCTGCTCGAGTCGAAGTACCGATTCAGCCCGCAGCTGGCGCAGGTGTTCGATATTCTGAATCCGCCGGCGGGCCGCGGCAATTGATACTTCGTCGCCCTTGTCGACCAGCTGTTCGAGCCGATTCTTGGCCGCTTTTTCGTCGAAATCCGCCCCTTCTAGAGTGACGTCGATTTCGTCAATCCGATTCTGGGCAGCGGTTAGCCGAAGGGCCATAGTGCGGGCCGTGGCCTGATCGGGGAGCAGGCCCGCAAGCGGAGTGCCCTCGATACGGCGCATTGCATCGAGGAACTCACTCTCTGGTCCAGATGGCTGCGCCGGTGGGTGCAACTCCGAACCAGCTAGCTCGTACGGTGCATAGACGGGCCACAGGAAGAACATCAGAAGGCTGTTCACAGCCCCCGGGCTGCCGCCACGCCGGAACCAAAGGACTGCTAAGCAGCCCGCCCCGACCACGAGGTAAAAGACACCGAGGTCAAACAGGCGCATTACTCTCGCTCCCCGAGCGGAACAAGCTCTCCATCGTATCCGAGTGACTGAGTGAGCAGACCGAACGCTTGATCTACAAACCCGGTCTCGGTTGGACGGACAAAGGGTGTCGACGCCTCACCCGGCGGCCCCACCCAGGGACGCAGCGCCCAACCGAGCTGGCTGCTCACCAATAGTCCCACTACAAGTAGGCCAGCGAGCATCCAACGGAGACCGTCAGGTCCCTTGTTGACCTCTCGGTAGAGGAGCAGCTGATATCCGACCGCTCCTGCCAAGACACAGCAGATCGTCATCAGGGCGACGACAGACAAATAGGGCGTCCCGTGAAACACGGCGGCGAGAACCAGTGGGGCTAGGGCCCCTAAGACAAGACTTCCTCGAGCTAGCGCCGCGAGCAGCGCCGCAACGTCGCGCCGGAAGTTCGAGGAGCGCTGCAGCGCGCTGTTCAGCGCGCTGATCACCGGAGCCACGAGCACCGTTGAAATGAGGACCAGGGCTGCAAACTTCACTGCGCTGAACAGAATCTGAACGCCGCTCTGGTATGCGCCCACCGAAGCCCCAAACGCCAAGCCCCCCAACGTTATCGTGATGAGCGCCGCACGAACGAAACCTCTCAAATCATCCGCTCGGTCAATTGCATGGGCGAAGGCTCTCGGCCGTCGCAGCAACAATTCGATCAACGCCGGACCTGAACTCGGCAGTTCGAGGATTGGGTCAGGATCAATCACCGGCCCGACGGAAGATTCGGACCCATCGAGGAAAATTGACTCCTCGACTGAGTCCGGTTGGCCGGTTACATCGTTCAGCGGAAGTTCAGCAGGTGCTTCCGGGACCTCGAGGACTCCAGGGGTTGCAACGTCAACAGTCATTTTTTCCTCCTAATATAGAACGAGTCTTTCGAGACCGTGAACGCCAATCCGGGCAGTCAGCAGGCTCCAGGCGGCCAGAATACCCATTCCAACCGGCGTCAGTTTGGTCGCGGCCAATCTGTGAGCCAGCGAACGAATCCCGACCAAGTAGGCGAAGCCGATCACGAAAAACGCCAAAAAGCCACTCGACAAGGCCATGCGGACGCTTCCCATCAAGAAGAGGGCAGGGGGAGTGAGACCGAGAAGGAGAACGCCAGTGTCGCCGAACGACCTGGCCAGACGCCTCAGAAAGTCGCCGAATGGGGGAGCCTCTCCTACAAGGGCGAGACCCACGAAGAGAGCCGGTCCGGTCAAAACGGCAACGCCGCCAAACAGGAACGGCATGGCCAGCATGCGCGCCGACATGGCGCCAGCGCCTTGGCGGAGGCCCAAACAGGCCCCTATCGCAACGGCGCCGAGCACTGCGGCGAGCAGTGCTCTTCGAATTTCGGTATCTGTGGCAGGCAGACGAGTATCCTGCAACGCGACGGTTGTCTGCATCGTACGCTCCAACTGAAACTGCCTCTGAGCCGCGATCCAATCAACGCCGTCTTGACAGTCGAGTATTCCCGCCGAGTTGTCGGCCGGCCGGTTCGCACTTACCAGGCCCCAGCTAGCGGAGGCGACGCTCCGGCGAAGACTTCGACCCACAGCGATCCGAGAGGAGAGATTGAGTGAACGTGAGCGATCCAGATCTACTTTCGGTGATATGGCTCGCCCTTCTGAATGGTCATGGCTCGATACAATTGCTCAGTCAGCATCATTCGGGCGAACTCGTGTGTAAAGGTCATCTTCGACAGGCTCATGGTCAGTTGGGCCCGTTTCGTGACCGCGGGCGAGAGACCTTCTGGACCCCCAATGACGAAACAGAATCGGGAATCACCCCGGCCGGCTCTGGAGCTGAGCCAGTTGGCTAGTTCGACCGATCCCAACTGCTTTCCACGTTCATCGAGGGCGATGAGCACAGCGCCCGACGGGACGCGTTCGAGGAGATCTCGGCCCTCAGTTTCACGCGTTTGGTCGCGGCTCTTACCACGCGTGTCCTTGACCTCGATGATGTGGAACTTGCAGTAGCGAGAGAGTCGCCTTTCAAAGTCCTGGCACAAGGCAGAGATCGGTTTGTTCTTTAGTTTTCCAACGGAGAGTAGGGTGATGTGTAGCACTGTGAGGAGCCCGCCGACGCCCTAATAAGGATAGGCGGGACGCTCCAGGTCGGGTGGTATTTCTACCGGCATTTTCGGCGCGTCCACCCATAAGCTGTCGAGACCATACACGTCTCTTTCCGAGTCCACGAAGATGTGGCAGACCACGTCACCATAGTCCAGCAAGACCCACCGTCCCTTCGGTTTCCCTTCGACACCGAGCGGTCGAATCTTCTCGGGTCGCAGGGACCTCTCGATCGAGTCTGCGATCGCGAGTACGTGTCGGTCAGAATTTCCCGAGCAGATGATCAGGTAGTCGGTGTAGGCGACAAGTCCTCGCATATCGAGCACTTTGAGACCGAGTCCCTTTTTGTCCAGCGCCGCCTCAGCTATCACCAGAGCCAGGTTTTCGGAATAGTCCTCTTCTACTTCGTATGCTACTGAGTCTTCAGCCATGGTTTCCTTTGCCAAGGTTTCCGTTACTTCTCTGCTATCGGATTTGGCCGTCGCCAAATACCACAAACTTTCTCGCGGTCAAGTCCTCAAGTCCCATGGGACCAAAACTGTGGAGCTTGCTCGTACTGATTCCAATCTCTGCGCCGAGTCCAAGTTGGCCGCCATCAGCGAATCGCGTTGATGCGTTGACCAGCACACAAGAGCTGTTCACCGTCGCCAGGAATCGCATTGCGTTGGCGTGGCTGTCCGTGACAATCGCTTCTGTGTGGTCTGACCCGTAAGTTCGAATATGTGCTGCCGCGTCGTCGAGGTTGTCGACCACTTTGACTGCCAGATCCAACGAAAGGAACTCAGCGTAGTAGTCGTCTTCTGAAGCTGCCTCACAAGCGATGTTGTGCTTATCGAGCAAACCGCGCGTCCTTGCGCAGCCGTGCAATGTCACACCCGCGCTGACAAGTGCACCGGCTACGGCCGGCAGCAGTCGATCGGCGGCGCCTTCGTGGACCAGCAATGTCTCCAGGGCGTTGCAAACGCCAGGCCGCTGGACCTTCGAGTTGATGCAGATGTCCACAGCCATCCCCTCGTCGGCGCTCTCGTCGAGAAACACATGGCAGACACCCTTATAGTGCTTCAACACGGGGATTCGACTGTGTTCAGAGACGAAGCGGATCAGGCCTTCCCCACCCCGCGGTATGACGAGATCGATTTGGTCTTCCAGCTTCAATAGCTCGGCCAGCTCGTCCCGGTTACCGGATGAGAATAGCTGCACGCAATCTGCTGGCAACCCGACCGCCTCGAGTCCAGCGCGGAGTTGGGCAAGGATGGCCTCGTTTGATTTCTGAGCGAAGCGTCCGCCCTTGAGAATCACTGGATTCCCCGCCTTGAGACAGAGGCTCGCTGCATCACTGGTCACATTGGGACGGGCTTCATAGATGATGGCGATGACGCCGATAGGGATCCGCATTCGGCCCACTTTGAGCCCGTTGGGACGGTCCCGAACATCCTCCATCTGCCCCAGCGGGCTGGGCAGAGCCCGGACCTCATCAATGGCGCCCGCCATCGACTCGATACGAGCTTCGGTCAAACGAAGGCGATCGACGAAAGCGGCATCCTTTTCGGCATTCCGGGCCCGCTCCAAATCGAGTTCGTTCGCGGCCAGTAGTTGCGGAACCGCGTTGCGAATACACGAGGACATCGCCTTCAGCGCCGCGTCTCTCAGTTTGATGGAGGCGTTTGCGAGGGGAGATGCGGCATCGCGCGCACGTCGGCCTAGGGCCTCGGTGTTGATCATCGAGCCACCCTTGAAAGGCTTATTGAACAAGCGTCCAGGAAGCGACACATGGGCCTTGTGGCGTTCTCCATGAAGCGAAGTATAACGCGATCCTTTGCTCGGGCCAAGTAAAGGTATTCAGCCGCGGACCGGTTGGACACACGCCACCCTTCGTGGCATATCAGATCCTTCAAAGACGAGAACATTACACGAACAAAGGGCACCGGGGATCATGGGATTAATCGAGTCGAGTAATCGCAAAGCTCAAGAGCGTCAACAAGAGAGCTTGATCAAAGAGGCGGCTCAGGCTGGGTTTGGTCTGGTCAAACAGCAAACCCACTCGGCCGAAGGCTTTAGTGCCGCCGAATCAGTCGGTTCAGCCCTGACCTCGCTGTTTGGTGGACGTCACAAAACCAGCGCTATTCAGGCCTTGGAGTTTGACTTCGAAGGCGTGCGCACCGGGTATTTTCAGCCCTACTCGGGCACGTCGGTGTTGCCCGGTGAGCATCATGTCCTCTTGCGGGGCGCTCTGAGAACACCTGCGGCCCTCATCCGGGGAGGCATGCTCTCGGGACCAAAATGGACCTGTGGCTCCGATCAGGAGCTGGCTAACTGGTTGAATACTGGCAATCCCCAGCTCGCCCAACCGAGCAGCCGCGTCAAGTTTGATTGGGGGGTGGGAGCGAGCGTCATTGAGCACAGTTGGGCAGTCCAAATCTGCAGTACGGGCTCCCTTTCCAGTCTGCTGTCCTTTCAACCGGCTCGCTACGGCGGCATTTTGACCTACCAGGTTGGGTTCGACTTATTCGCCCAGTTCATCCGAGCGTTTACGCAGAGCCTTCCTCAGGCCGCCGAGCCGGTTGGGGCCGGCTTGTATCCCTGCGCTTTCGCAGGTTGGTTTCTGGAGGCAACAGGGCAGGGTACCAATCAGGCCCCGCCTAGTCCGGTCGAAGGTGGCGCGGGAATCCACATCGAACCGATTTCACTGGACCAGCCCGCGCCGGCGGCAACCGCGAACTTTAACTACTCAGAAGAGATCCCTCGCTTGATACGGTCTTTTGTCGGTCGAAAGATCTACGGAACCGAGGTGCCACAGAAAAAGCTCGACAACATCCGACGCCACGTCCTGCCGCCCGAAATGTACGACGATCCGGTGCTGGCGGCCTTCGACATAACCGCGTTTGGGTCTTGCAAGGACGCGATAGTCCTCACTCCGACTCACATCGTCGGCAAGTCCTTCGACGATCGTTTGCGTTACCGCCTAGACGACATCAGTGGGGTCATCGGCCCAAAGGGTCTCGACAAGGTGCTCATAACGGTCGAAGGCCTTGGAGAAGTTCATTTGATTTGCGGAGGCCACGTCGAGAAGGTCGCGAGTTTCCTCACCGCATTGCTGAGCGCGCGGCAAGGCGCCTAGGTGCTCCGGGCGGGAGATCGGGACTGGCCTCGAGGAAGCTGTTGAGGCCATTCATCGAGGATACCGCGTCGCGAGGCGCGAGCGTTGCGCCAACGGGTCCACGACTTCTTCCGCACCCTTCAGCGCGGTCAAGGCACTCCAAACCTCAACAGTCACATCCGGATACACGAGGCAGCCAGAGAAGAGGACGACCGGTTGCACATAGCTTGACGGTCACCTACTCAAACAGGATACTCCGCGGGTCATCGAGCTGATGAGGCGATTCATGGCAGAAAAAACCAGAACATGGGTTTGGCGAGACGAACAACCGGGCGCAGTTATCTTTGTGGCCCTGATCATCTGCCTACTTCTCTTCTTCCCGCGGGAAGGCTGCCAAGCGGATGCCGGGTTTGAAGCGTCGGCTCCCTCGGTTCAGACCAACGACCACTAGTCGCTCCCTCAGTAACCAGCAGCGGTGTTCTCGGCAATGTCCCGACGAGCCCGTGGTTGCGACTAGAACGACGGGCCCACAAAATAAGCTCGGCAAATTGGTCCGTCCGTTCCGATCCACGCCAAGCGTTCGCCACACGGGCAGATACCCTCGGTAGAACGCCGAGGATCATCTGGGCACTCATCGGCACAATCCAAAACGCCGTCTCTGTCTGAGTCGAGCCCCACTTCGAGACAGCCACATGGACCGGGCGCCGTGAGAGCCGGATTGAATGGGCACTCATCCATACAATCGATGACACCGTCGCGATCCGTATCGCCAGAGGGAGCCCCACATCCGCATTCTGACTCGTCGATTCTGTCGGGGTCGCGGGGACACATATCGGTGCAGTCCGGGGTTCCGTCGCCGTCGCTGTCCGTGTCGGCAACGCCGCAGCCACACGACCCTTCGGCGGCCTTCAGCGGATCATCCGGGCACTCGTCATTGCAATCGACCACCCCGTCAGTGTCGCTATCTACTTGCATGGCCCAGTAGGTATCCAGGACGCTCTCATAGAGTGCTTCGAATTCTTCGCCGACCCCCGATGAGTAGACCCAAGAGGATGGTGAGGGGACACCGAGGAACACCCAATGAGCGGTGTTACCGAAGGATGCGTTGAGTTCGACCTCAGCCGAAATTGTGTCATCAGTAGTCGGAAGACTGAAGTCGAGCACCTGAACCAGGCCATCGCAGGTGAGTTCGCAGGACAATCCCGAGTCCACTCCAGGACAGGGTACAGGCGACGAGGTGCTCGCACTGCAGAACGTGCCCCCAGTGCTGTCCTCGTACAGAACCTGATCCGGGTCCCCATTGAGTAAGAACCGGACTACCATGTAACGGTCGTCCCGGTCGTAGAGCCGAACCGTAGCCGACCCGCCCAAGCTCGGAGAGTCCCAGCGTTGGAACCATCCGGGATACGCCACCTGGTGGCTGGGCCAAAAAGCCATCAGGTCGAATGACGAACTATGGGACTGCCGCTCGTGAAACACACCAAGCTGTTCGTCGAGGCCAGCAATCGCGTTGGGGAGATTCCAGACAATCAGCCCATCCGCTACACGGGCATCAAGCGTCAACATCTCGGCGGTATCGGACGGGTCATACCCATAAGACCAGTTGGTTCCAGCGCCGCTATAATGGGCGGCCAAAAAGGTCTTGGACCCGACGAAGTTATCGGCCATTTCCACCAATGTCCGATAGCCGGTCTCGTCGTACATTCTGGTAGAGGCGTGATAGAAAGCGACCACGCCATCGATGACCCCCTCGAGGCTATAGGGCGCATTCGATCCTGAGATATGACCGGCTGGCAGACTGGTAGGTGAGCTCAAGTAAGCCCGGCCCCCAGCGAAGAGGTCTTCGCCCGATACCTCGAGTTCGATTCCCCACAGAAACATCAACTTGACCAGGTGACTGTTGGGTTGGCTGCCCAAAGACCCGTCAGCTCGCACCCGGAACTCCACTGTGTGAGCACTTCCGGGCGTGAGATAGCAGGAGATATCCTCATCGAACAGGTCAAGATAATCGTTGTCGACGAGGTCGGTGCTGAGCACCGTTGTTCCGTCGATCACGACCTCCTTGTAAACGAGACCGGCGTACGCTGCCGACGGGGTACCAACGACGTCGGATTCCGCGAATCGCAATCGGATTTCGGGGTCGCTACTCGCGCCCACCACGGGTTCATTGAAGTGCAGTGTGAGCGCGACCGAAGAACCAGTGGGAAACGATGTCCCGTATCCGGCGCCTACGGTGTAGCCGTCTGCGAAGTGCATTCCCAAGTATTTGTAGTAAACAACCGGCCAGAACTGGAGGTCGGGATTGAGCGCCTTGGCGTTGTTCACGGCCAACGCAAAATCGCTGGTCGAGACCTGGCCGGTAGGCTTCAACGCCGATTGAACACTGGTGGCGAAATCATCGATGCTGAACCCGACCAGGTTCGAATAGTCTAGGCCCAGCACCGCAACCGCTGCGAATGCGTCGTTCAGAATCGCTTCCTCTTCGCTCAAGGAACAGGAGTCGTTCGGGTTGCCATCGACCTGCCACGCTCCACCCGGTCCCTCCCAAGAGCATGGGTCTGAACCAAAGTACGCGAAGACCTCGAGATCGGTGCCGGCCGAAACGGCAAGTAACGTCTCCAGATCGGCCCAATCCTGCGATGTCGTTGTGGTCTGTCCATACAGATTCTGCCCAGTGGTGACGAGCGATTCGACCAACGCCTCCAAGTCGGCGTCGCCAAGGCTTACCGAGCCGGCGAGGAACTGAGCATCCGAATCTCTGACCGTATCCTTCATGCTGCCGAAGTAGGTTGCGGTAATGGGCTCTCCGCACAGGTCAGAGGCACTCGCTCCGCTCCAGGCTGTCGAAGGGCAAGCACCGCTGAACAGCAGATTGTGTTCAGAAGTTGTCAGCGTTGTTTCGTGTCCGTCGCTTCGCAGACTGTCGCTGAACTGGCAGCCCGCGAAAACGAAGGTAAGAGTTAGAATCCAAGCAACATGTCTACCTATTCGTCCATTCAATTCGCACCTCTTTCGTCCAAGTCATTCAAACAATAATATTTAGTGAACATTATTTACAAATTTAAGCGAACAGTCAACTGAAAGGTGTAGCAGCCGATCAGCATGCGTCTTCTGCTATTGCAGAACCTCGGTTCGTCGCGGACTCAGTACGGGGCAGCGAGCTTCATGTCGAGCAGAAGCGAGGCTCGACTACGGCGTGGGTACGGCAGGTTGATTCGCCTCGGCCCGCAGTTCGTCGATCAGCGCAGACAACGTCGCTCCGTTTTCGTAGCCCAGGTCAATCGCTGCGATGAGCCTGATGTCTGCGGCGTCGAATTGTCCGGTCTTCGCTAGGGCGTAGGCCAGGTTACTGTGGGCAATGGCCAGCGACGGATCGAGGTCGAGCGCGCGATGCAACGTCTGAACCGCCTCTTCGGCCCGATCAGTATGAATGTAGAGTGCGCCGAGGCTAGCGTGTAGTTCGGCGTAGTTGGGATCGATTGCAAGAGCCCGAGTGTAGGCCTGCTCGGCGGCTGAATAGTCGCCGCTGAGTCTGTGGGTGGCGCCAAGCCCCACCCAAGCGTTGTTGTTCTGGGGGTTCAACTCGAGTGCCTCTTCGTAGGCTGCGATCGACTCCTCATACTGATCGAGGAGATTGTGGGACCGTCCAAGGGCCGCCCAGATGGTGTCCTCGTTGTAAGCGGTGACGCCGAGTGAGAGCGCCTCTGTGAGGGACTCGATAGCTTGTTGGTAGGCTCCTGCCTCCATTTGACTGATACCGCGACGAGCTGCGCCGTTTCCCTGGCCATCCGTGTTTTCTGTGACGCTGGACTGGCCTTTACAGGAGGCTGTACCGGCGACAAGCAGCGCCAAGAGTGTCAGTCGAACCAAGTTACTCGAGTGGATTAGTTTTCTACGCATCAATTCGTTCTCCATCTCTAGTCCGCCTCTCCGGTGAGACGGCACCTAGCGACCAATGGCACATGATCTGACAGCCCGTGGAAGTGAGCACCCTGCAGCCCGAAAGCGTGGGTTTCGTCAAAATCGAGCCACTGGACGTGACCAGCTGAGAATACATAGTCGATCGGCAACCTGAAGTTCATCAGCCCGGCGGTCGGATAATCCGCTGAATGGGGCGGGTCCATTTCGTGGAAACGCCGAAAAGCGTCTGAGAGCCCCTCTTCTTCGACGAGGTAACCATAGACCGGCGAGTTGGGCAGTGAGTTGAAGTCACCGACGATGATGGTCGCATCGCTCCGGTTCTCTACCGACTTCACAAAGGACATCAATGCCTTGGCCTCGG
>CAZDBH010000224.1:0-13346 GCA_964503485.1 uncultured Bradymonadales bacterium
GCCTCGCCTCCCCCTTTCCCTTTCCCTTTCCCTTTTCCCTTTCCCACTATGAATTGACGGAGATTAATATGTGTCTAGCTTGTGACAGAACAACCCGGTCGGCTCGTGGCCAGGAGCTGACTGAAAAAAAGTATCGCGGACACAGATTTATGAACTGGGTGCGGCTGCACCGAGTTGAAAAAGGAGACGTATGGAAACCGTACGATTGGACTACTCTATCCCGAGCGACCTACCGGAGACGCTTCCGGTGCTTCCATTGATTCGCGGCGTCCTTTTCCCGGGCGCCGTGATGCCGTTGACGTTGGGTCGCAAGAAGACATTGTCGGCCGCCTCTGCGGCTGTTGGTAACCTTGTATTGGTGGGCTGTCAGCGCGAGCCGGTTGACTCGCCGGTTCCGTCGGACCTGATTCCGATTTTGACGCTGGCCCGCATTGTGAACAGTTCGCGCACGCGATCGGGAGCGAGGATGATCCTCGCACAGGGTCTTGCGCGAGTGAGAGCGACAGCGTTTACGCGAACCTCGCCGCACTTCGAGGCGAGCTTCGAGCGCATTTCTGAAACGTGGCCTAAGACAGCTCGTGCCGAGGCGATTGAAGACCTCTTGTCTGAAGCGATTGATGGAATGGCGGAGCTTTTCGGACCCGACCCGCAGCTCACCGAGGCGATCAAGGCGGTTCCCACGCCTGGACTGTTGGCGGATGCCGTTGCCGGGGCGATCGAAGCCTCCGGTGATTGGAAACGGGAGGTGCTTCAGGTCTTAGACCCGGTACTGCGGGCCGAGCAGGTGGTCGAACGGTTGGCTCATATGAAGGAGGTCTGGGCCACTCGAAAGAGTATACGGGACAAGATGGCTAGCGATGCCGATCAACAGCAGCGCGAAGTGCTTCTGCGCCGTCAGTTGAAGGCGATCCAGGACGAACTCGGTCAGGATGGGGACGACGACGACGTTCAGAGATTGCGTGAGCGCATTGACGAGAAGGACCTGCCAGAAGAGGTCCGACAGGCGGTCGACCGGGAGCTGACTCGAATGCAGCGCCTGGGGCCCCAGTCCCATGAGCGCTCGGTGGCCATCGATTGGCTCGAGTGGATCGCGGACCTCCCTTGGGGGACCGAATCCTCGCTTGATCCGGACCTGGCCAAACTCGAAGAAGCCCTTGACGCCTCGCATCACGGACTCAGTGACGTGAAGCGCCAGGTGGTCGAGCATTTGGCTGTGAGGAAGCTGGCTGGAACCGGGCGGGCCGACATTCTGTTGTTGGGCGGCCCGCCTGGCGTCGGGAAAACCAGCATTGGACAAGCGATCGCAAACTCCACGGGTCGCAAACTAGTACGCGTTGCCCTCGGTGGTATGCGCGACGAGGCGGAGCTCCGGGGCCATCGTCGAACGTATATTGGTGCCCGACCCGGGCGCCTGCTCGAGGGCTTTCGCCGAGCGGGGACCTGTGATCCGGTGGTCCTGTTGGATGAAGTAGACAAGTTGGGTGTCGGCTACCGCGGGGACCCGGCGGCAGCTTTGCTCGAGATCCTGGATCCGGAACAAAATCTTGCCTTTACTGACCATTACATCGAAGTACCTTTCGATTTATCGAAGGCGCTCTTCGTAGCGACGGCCAACGACGTATCGACCATTCCAGGGCCGTTGCGGGACCGTATGGAGATCATCAACATCGCTGGCTACACGCTCGAGGAGAAGGTGGTCATCGCTGAAAGGCACCTTCTCGACAAGCTGGCTGAGAACGCCGGCCTGACGGTTGAAGATGTCTCGTTTGGTGAGGACGTCTTCGAGGAGGTCATCGCAGGTTGGACCCGCGAGGCTGGTGTACGCCAGCTGCAGCGCGCCCTCGGGAAGATTTTCCGGGCGGCGGCGGTGAAGAAGGCTCGCGGCGAGTTGGACGAACCGTTCGCTGTGACTGCGGACGACCTGACTGAGTATCTGGGTCGGCGCAAGTTCACCAACGAGGCCCATGATGGCCAGACTCGCGAGGGCATCGCAACAGGGCTGGCGTGGACACCGGTTGGCGGGGATGTACTCTATGTCGAGGCCTCGCGCTTCCCCGGTTCGGGCAAGCTCGTTCTGACCGGGCAGCTGGGCGACGTGATGAAGGAGTCGGCGCAAGCGGCTCTGACCTACGTCCTGTCGGAGAGTGAACCCCTCGGCATTGAACCGAGCGTTTTGGACGCCAACAATATACACATCCATGTCCCAGCAGGTGCTGTTCCAAAGGACGGCCCATCCGCTGGAGTCACGATGTTTACGGCATTGGCGTCTTTGCTGTCGGGACGGGCTGTTCGCCCCGATCTGGCTATGACGGGCGAAGCCACGCTGGGTGGGCGCGTGCTGCCTGTGGGCGGCATCAAGAGCAAAGTGCTGGCGGCTCACCGACGCGGTATCAAACGCGTTGTACTGCCGGCCCGGAACGAGCCCGATGTCGATGATGTGCCAGAGGAAGTGAGAGACAATCTCGAGTTCGTCTTCGTGTCGACGATGACGGATGTGCTCGAAGCGGCGCTAGTCGATGATCATCCGCCTGCTCAGGCGGTCGCAGCCTGAGTGCTTCAGTCGTAGTAGCTGAAGTGAAGGTGGTGGTGATGGAACTGCCAGTACGGAAACCATGAAGAAAGCGGAGGTACGCGTGAAAAGCCCCAGTGCGATGAGAATTCCGCCGAGGAACTCGGCCAAAATCGCCATGATTCCGAAGAAGACCGGCGCGCCGAACTTCTCGAGTGATCCGGCGGAGAGAAAGTCGCTGGCGTGCTCCATTTTTCCGAGGCCGTGACTGAACGCCATGTTCAGACCGAGCCACACTCGGAGGATCAGAAGGCTCAGGTCGGTTTTCTGTGTCAACGTCACACCTCTGCTTCAGGGATTTTGGGGAAGTCCGGAAAGGTCGACTGAAGTGACTCTGCGAGGAAGAGGACATGCTCTGCCATGTCGAGCCCCATCTCGTCGGCCGCTTGCCGAACTTCCTCGCGATCGACGCCCGCCGCGAAGGTGCGCGTCTTGAACTTCTTCTTGAACGACTTGAACTTCAGGCCACCCAAACCGGTAGGCCGCATGTAGGCTACAGCGGTCAGGAACCCAGTCAACTCGTCCACGGCGAAAAGGGTTTTAGCGCACTCAGATTCTCTGGCCCATCCCGTATACGTCGCGTGGCCAATGATGGCTTCGATCAGCTCACGCGAGTACCCGAGATCAATCAGCAGATTGCAGCCCACAAAAGGGTGCTTGCTCGCATCTTGATTGGCTTCATAGTCGAAGTCGTGAAGTAGGCCGGCCAGCCGAAAAAGGGCTTCGTCTCCGCCGGTTTTCTTCGCGTACGCTGCCATCGAGGCTTCGACGGCCAGACTGTGGGTGCGCAGCGATTCGCCTTTGGTGTGCTCGAAGAGAAGAGCCACCGCCTCGTCTCTCGTCGGCAGGCGCCCCTCGTGATTGGCGAGCCGATCTCTGAGGCTGCTCACCTGCGCCGCGATTTCTGCGCGCTGCTGGTCGGTCAGATCCATCACGCCGTCTCTTCGGCTTGCTCTAGCTCTTTGAACTGAGCCTCGAGCGGATCTGCGTTGCCGGTCTCGGTCACGATCTCCTCGAGGACTTTCACCCGCTGTTCGATGTCGTGATCGACGCCGGTGCCTTCGAGCGCCTCGATGCGTTTTTCGAGTTCGAGGAGCTTTTTGTTGTCGACGGTGCCGCTGTCGACACCTTTGTGAATCTTGAAGGCCGCCAAGAGGCCAAACACTACTATTGCTACAATTGGGATCGCCATTTTTCTCGCTCCGATCGGAAAGGAGTACCGATCTACCCGCTCGAGGTCAGAAGGAAAAGGGGGAGGCGCGAGTGGCGGCAGTTCTAGAAACGTGTGCTAACCGAAATGCCGATCGAACTCTGCTGGCTTGGGGCTGGGTTCAATTCCTGAAACAGGTCTCTGTTGTAAGCCTGCACAGCGTCGCTGAGGTGGGTCGCTGACAACTGTACGACGATCCCGCCTGCCACCCCAACAGCAGTCGAGATTAGGAGCCAACTCGTGAAGAGACCAGTCGGCTCGCCCGAGAACTCGTCGACGAGGATGTCCTCCGCTACCAGAAGAACCACCAGCTCTGCGACCAGCCCAGCTAGGCCGATCGCCCACACGCTCCAGCCCACTGCTTTCATCGTGTTGTAGCGGGAGGCCGCATCGATCGCGTCAGGGGAGCCCGCAAACACGGTCTCGTATTCGGTCCCGAAGACGCCGAGTTCGACCTCGCGGCCACCTTGGTAGAGGACAGCGCCGGCGAATCCGTCTATCCGGAACTCCATCGCGTGTTGTCGATAGGTCTCGAGGGGAGTGTCTTGCGCCCAAACAGGCTGGCTAACCGACAGGAGCAGGCCCAACACCAAGATGATTGAAACAACGGTAGGTCGCATGGTCTCCCTCGTTTTCAGGAACTCTTCAGCATCAGGAGGGTGACCCCATCACCGCCCTCCCCGCGCTCACCCGGACGTTGCGAGGCGACGTAGTTCGAGTGGCGGGCATACTGCCGAACGGCGTCCCTCAGCGCACCCGTGCCGTGGCCGTGGATGACGAAAATCCCCGGTTCGAGTTGTCCGTATGCGGTATCTAGACGACGTTCCAACTCATCGAGGGCCGCTTCGACCCGCTGCCCTCGAATATCAAACGTGTTGCTCGCGTTCTGGGGCGCCATCTGCACCGGAGGCGCCTTTTCGGCCCCGGTCTTCGACTTCTTGGCTGTGCTCTTCTTCTTCGGGTTGGCGACGTCCCCTGCGCCCTCACTCTGATAGAGGTCTGCGGGCGAGAATGAGGCTTTCACGTTGCCAACCTGTACCTGCACCCGCTTTTTGGTCCGGCTATAACTCAAGACGGTGCCGGCCCGTTTGACGGGACCGACCCAAACCTCCGCGCCTGCCTCCAGATCAGCCTCGTCGACCGGTTGTCGCGACTTGCGAACCTCGCCCCGTTGTCGCTCCTGCTTGAGTTCACCCAATAGGTTCTTGGCTTCGTTCAGATCGGTCTGGGCCTCGATCAGATCGGCCTCTTCCATCTGCTCACCGCGCCTACCCAACAGCTTTCGGCGGCGCTGCACGAGGGCCCTAGCCTCGGCGATCTCTTTGTAGATTGACTCGACTTCGTCGTCGACTGCCGACAGGGCCTGCCGTTTCAGCTTCTGCTGGGCTGACAGGAACTCCCGTTCGGTTTGGTTGGCCTTGTTGATGGCCGCGTTTAGGTCGTCCTCGCGCCGTTGAAGGCGAGTTCGGTAGCTGTCGAGTTCGTTGAGAAGGCCTTCCAATTCGTTGCTGCCCTCTTCATTTGCCAGGAACTCCGCCCTGGTCAGCAAACCGGTCGGAAACCCCATCTTGCGGGCGATTCTCAGTGCATTCGACGAGCCGGGGAGTCCAATCTGCAACTTGAACGTCGGACTCAGTGTCGCAACCTCGAACCCCATCGAGGCGTTGGTGACGACCTTACTCTCGAGTGCGAATCGCTTCAGCGGTTCGAAGTGCGTACTCGCCCCAATCAGTGCCCCCTTTTCGGCCAAGCTCTCGAGGAGGGCCGCCCCCAAGGCCGCGCCTTGAATGGGGTCGGTGCCGGAAAAGAGCTCGTCCAACAGCACCAGGGTATCTTTGCCGACCCGCGGCAAGATCGCTTTCATGTGGGTCACGTGGGCCGAGAAGCTCGACAGATCATCGGCCAACGATTGTTCGTCGCCGATGTCCGAGAACACGTTGGCGAACACGGGCAGCGAACTGTTTTCACCCGCAGGGATTAGCAGTCCCGCCCGGATCATGAGCGCGTAGAGCCCGATGGTCTTGAGAACAACCGTCTTTCCGCCCGCGTTCGGACCCGAAATGAGCAGGACAGGTTGTCCATTGCCCCCGAAGACGATGTCATTCGGGATGGTCTCGAACTCGCCGTCGGCAGCGGAATCCCTCAAAGCCAGGAGTGGATGACGAGCCTTTTCCAGGTTAATCTCACCAGCCGCTAACGTGGGACAGATTCCGGCCATCTGCAGACCCAATCGGCCTGCTGCGACAGATAGGTCGAGGTAGACCAAACACCGTGTATTGGCAATAAGTGCGTCAGCGCATTTGCCCACCTCTTTGGACAGTCGGGCCAGGATCTTCAGAACCTCTTGCTCGACTGCCAATTGGGCTAACGACAATGCGTTGTTGATCTCGACCAGCTCGGTCGGCTCGATGTAGACGGTCTGTCCCGATCCGCTTCTGCCGTGAACAATCCCGGGAACAGCGGATTGGTCGCCAACTCGGATCGGCAGAACAAAGCGATCGTCTCGAATGGCGAAGAACTGATCCTGGAGTAGCGTGGCAAAGTCGCGGTCTTTTAGATAGCTCTCTACCCGTTCGCGCACCTTCTGGGTGTGAGAGCGAACCCGGGCCCGAAAGGTGCCCAGGTCGGCACTTGCCCTATCGAGAACCTCTCCGTCTTCGCCGAGCGCGTATCGAATGGATTGGGCCAGTCCTCCCAGAGGCTCGAGGCCTTCTGCGCACTCGCCAAGGTGGGGGTGGGTTTTGGCCCGCGTCGAGAAGTAGTCCGACATGTCCTGGGCAATCTCGGCCACGCGGGCCAGATCGAGCAGGTGCGGTCCCTCGAGAACCCCTCCCCGTTTGCAGTAGATCGCCTGCTCACTCAGATCGCTGAATCCGCCCAGTGGCGGTGTATCGCCCGACAGGACGAGTCGATAGGCCTCGTCCACCTCTGCCAACCTGCGAGCGACTTGGCTCTGCTCGGAAAGGAATGGCAGGCGTTTTGAGGCCGCCACGGCGGCTGTACTGTGACAGTGGTATTCCAGGGCCTCGACCAGAGCAAACCAATCCAGATCAGTGAGCGTCTTTTCGGGCACCGCGTGTTGTGCGGTCCGCGCGTCATCATCCAGATAGAGATCGATCAGTTCTTGTACTTCGCTTGCACTCATCCTCTAGAAACCTCGAATTGGCCGGGGCGGCGTCTATATATGGGATTCCCGCTCGGGAAACAAACGATTTTCGGGGGCGTAGACTAGGCTTGGGGTTTACCCGACCCCCACGGCTTTCCCGGCAAACCGACTACTGAATTCTCGAAGTGAGGGTGGTCCCCCGATAAGGGGACGAGCGAAGCGGAGGGGGGCAATCAAACCCGAGGCCTCCTCTTTCCCGGCAAACCGTCCGGTTGGCTACTCAACGGCTGGGACGTCTCGTGACGGCTCGTTTTCGGTGAGTTCCCAGGGTAAATGTTCGTCATCTTTGCCGTCGTCGACGATTTCAGCTGTGAAGGCTTTGATGATTTCGGCTGCCTGCTCCGCTTTTGCCTCTGGAACCTCGAAGACCCAGTGAGTATCACCCAATTCGAGATGGGTGTTACCTAGCTGAGGTCCCAAAAGCGCTACCTCGACGCCCTCCTGCTGGAGAATATCCTGTAGCGAGTTTGCTTCGACCTCGTCGTGAGTGCGATAGACTTCGACCAGTTTCGTATCCATACTGACCTCCTCCGTGCGGTTCACCCTTAGAATAGCACTGTAGGGCCGCAATGTCCCATACTAGGGCCCACGTTTTTCTCGGCCAACGCAACTTGGGAGTCTTGTCCGTTTGTAGAGGAGGCCTCGGGTTTGATTGCCCCCTCCGCTTCACCAACTGGGACCAACCCTCACTTCGAGAATTCATTGGTTGGTTTGCCGGAGTAAGCGAGGCCTGTGACTTACGACTAAATTCGCTGGCAAGTGACGTTTGGGCCAGATCCGGTGCGGGAGCAACTGATACTTGTGCCATAGGAACGCGGCACGTAGCCCGAGGGGCAGGTACTCCCACAGCTAGTGAGGGTTGAGCCCGATACCTCGCGGCAGGTCACGTTAGGCCCTGATCCAGTGCGAGAGCACGCGATGCTGGTCCAGTAATTGCTCGGGTAGTACCCATTGGGGCAGGAGCTGCCACAGAGGGTCTGCGTCGAACTCTGCAACAATTGGCACGTCACGTTGTCGCCAGAACCTGTCCGAGAACAGCTGATGCTGGTCCAATACGACACGGGTACGTAGGTGTCCGGGCAGCTCGAGCCGCACGACGTAAAGCTGGTGCCGCAGTTGGGGGCACACGTCACGTTGGGTCCGGGTCCGCAAGCGATACTCGTCCAGTAATTGACGGGGTGGTAGCCACTGGCGCAGCTACTCCCACAAGCTGTGTACTGACTGCACTCGCTATCGCAGGCCGTACAGGCGCTGGCCAACACACAGGACCCGCTGCATGCGCGGGCTTGGCAGGCTCCGCAGCCCGCAGTGACTGTTGACCCGGCCTCGCACTCTCCCTGGTCGCGGCAGTCGGTCCAGCTGGCTTCCCACTGACAGCTGCCGGTACAGTATCGGTAGCGTGTGCCACAGTTTCCGCAGCTTTGTTCTAGCGGATCGCTGTCGGTATTGCAGGGGCCACTGCCTTCGCAGTCGCCCCAAGAACTCCACTCGCAGGCGTCGGTGCAGGACTGGTACTGGGTTCCACAGTTCCCGCACGATTTCTCCCTATCTCGGCTGTCTGGGTCACAGCTTCCTGGACCGATGCAGTCGCCCCAGTCGGCCTCCAATTCACAGCTCTCGGTGCAAGCCCGATAACGGGTGCCGCAGAACCCGCATTCTCGCTCGAGGGGCGCATCGTCCGGACTACAACTGCCCTGCCCTTGGCAAGCTCCCCAGTCCTCCTGCCACTCACAAGAATCGGTGCAGGGACGATACTGGGTTCCACACGAGCCACAGGACTGCTCGAGGGCCGCGTCGTCGGGATTGCACACGCCGGAACCCTCGCAGTCGCCCCATTCGGCCTCCCACTCACACGTCTCAGTGCAGCTTTTGTATTGGGTTCCGCAGTTACCGCAGCGTTGCTGCTCGGGGTCGTCGTCTGGACTGCAGACGCCCGAACCCTGGCACTCACTCCACTCACCCCAAAGGCATGAATCGGTGCACTCCCGGGTTTCCTGGCCGCAGTTGCCGCAGGGTCGAGTCTGTGCCTCGTCGCCTGGAGTACACTCGGTTCCCTCGCTGCACTCGCTCCATTCTGTTTGCCAGCGGCAACTGCCGGTGCAGTTCTTTACTCGTTCTCCGCACGCTCCGCATTGCTCGTTTTGTGTTTGGTCTGGGAGGCACTCACCGGGAACGCCCTCGGCGTCCTCATTCAGTAAGCCATCGCAATCATTGTCGGTTTCGTCGCAGATTTCGTCTTCGGGGAGAACCTCTCCAAGACACTCCCCGAGAATCCCATCGACGCACCGAGCTACTCCCGCTCTGCATGGCCCCACCCCGATGGTGTCCTCGGGCCCGGCATAGCAGCGCTGTTCGAGAGGTTCGCCGGCAAAACCCTCGTCGATTAGACCATCGCAATCGTTGTCGTTGAGATCACATAACTCGTCGGCCCCATAATAGGTTGTGGCGTCGTCATCGTCGCAATCGAGCGACACGCAGAGGCTACCGAACCCAGACAAGTCCCCATCGTGGTCGACACACACCTCATCCGGGACACAAATCCGCTCTAGATCAGCGCCCACCCCACCGACAACCGTGCAGGCCCAACCGTCAGGGCAGTTCTCATTCCGAATACAGTTCTCCGAGCAGAGTCCATAGTCGACTGATAGTTCCAGCATCAAACACAGTGAGTCTAGGCAGTCTTCGTCGTCGGTGCAGATCGCCCCCACCTCCCCTTCGCCGATGGTCTCGTCAAACAGCGCGTCGGAGTTTGAGTCCGCAGTTAGCGGGTCTGGGTCGAGTTGATCGCTTGGTGCGTCCTGGGTATCCGAGACCGCGCTCTGGGCCGGGGTCACCGGCTCGCTCTCGGCGCAGCTGGCCAGGATTCCCACCAACAGCAGCAAGTTCGCTCTTCTCAACATGTCCTGTTCAGGCCTTCGTGGACGCAGGGACTGGCAGTGTAACGCGAGCGCCCGTGCGCACAAAGGGCCAACTCGTCTGCCGGCCAGAAATCACGCAAGATCACGGGTTCCCCTGGCCCAACAACTCGACTACTGTGGGCGGAACTCTTTCAGCCCACTCCCAGGCGTGAGGATGGCTCAGATGCAAACACGACTCTGTTTCTCGGCGATTGCAATTCTGTTGGTCGCCATATCGGCGTGCAGCGACGAACCACGGGCCTCGAGCTGTACTTATAATAGCGACTGCAATTCGCACCAGATATGCGCCGACGGGACCTGCGTAAACGAGTGCGTTCAGAATCGGGATTGCGCGGAGGGGGACTGTGTGAATGGCGCCTGCGTCGACCCAGACCAGGGCACAGTCGCCGACAATACCGTTGACGGTGAGGGAGACACTGGCGTCGATGAAAGCGAAGCCGACGAGGCCAACGCCCCAGACGAGCAGCGCGACTTCGGGCCGAGGCCTGCTGGCCATGGCGCGATCGAAGGTGTGGTTCACTTTCGCCTGCACGACAATTCGGTGCTACCTATCGCCAGTCCGGTCGTCTACTGGACCTTCCCCGAGAGTTTGCCCGAGCCTCTCAACCCAGCGACGACCTGCGACTGCGGTTTTCCGGAATATGCCGTCATAGGTGGCGCAAACGGGACCTTCCGGCTCGAAGGCGTGCCTGCTGGCTGGATCAACCTCGTGGTACAGAAAGGCAACTTCCGCCGAGCACGACTGATCGAGGTCGAGGCCGATTCGACCGTGAATGCGCCAATGAACATCACTGAGCTGCCCGTGCGCTCGGACCCGGACAACGGCGACGAAATCCCCAACATCGTCATTGGCACCGGTCGTTTTGATACCATTGAAGATATTTTCGGAAAACTCAGGATGGGCCCCTTAACCCCTACGTTTGGATTCGACTACGACGCCTATATGGAAGACCCGGACGCGTGGGGCATCAAACTCATGGTGTACCAGCAACCTCGCGCCATGGAGGACAACGACCTCGAGCTGATCGCGCCGAGTTTTCTAGAGCTGCTGTCCGATTTCGATGAGATGCGGCGCAACCACGTGATCTTCGCGCCCTGCGCTGAATATGACAGCTACGGCGCTGCGCTGACGAGTGCGGCGGTGCGGAACAACATCGTGGGGTACGTCAACGACGGCGGTAAGCTGTACGTTACCGATTACGCCTATGACGTGATCGAACAGGCTTTCACCGAGTACATCGACTTCGCTGCTCCCGACGGAGCCGATGGTAACGCTGACGGACATGTTGGTGACCGCGATTATATGGGGACGGCTGCCCGGAGTACGCTGAGGTACGAGTCAGACAATCGGGCTATCGACCCAGTACTGGCTTCATGGCTAATCGGCTTGGGCGCAAGCGACGGCGGCACACTTCTGACCCACGGTAACTGGGTCAACATCCATCGGGTCGACACCACGCAACAGTGCTGCAACGACGCTGGCGAGACAGTCGACGTGACGGCAGAAGTGGTCATGAGCGGTCCCAATTTCGTGGAGCCCATGTTCGGCGAGAGCGGACCGTCACACGATAGCTGGGAAGCGGCAGCTGCAGAGGGACAGAATCACCCGCACACCGTCCGATTCGACTATGGGTGCGGGGAGGTGATGTACAGCACCTACCACACGGTCGAAAACGACGCCCGCAGCGCGACGATGCATCCTCAAGAGTTGGTCTTGCTCTACCTCATCTTGGAGATTGGCGAGTGCAACCCCGACCCAATCAAAGAGCCCGATCCGGGCGATGACTGACATCGGGCCCCCCACCACATCCAGACCAGGCGATGGTGTCACAAAACGCGTGGTGTGGCAGAATATGGGAAGTTGTCACCAGAATCGGGTGTTGTTCGACCTCATGAAGGCACACTGCAAATCCGTCACTATCGATCGGCGAACTTGAAATGAGCTACGTACTCGCCTGGCTGGCCTGGTGGTTCGTCATGCCATACCTGAGTCTCCGCTCCGCATATCGTGCGGGCATGCTGCTCACTGGGCGAATGGTGATGGTCTTTCTCACCTTGGGCTGGGGCATGCTCGGACCGCAGCTGCGCCGTGACCTGGGAACCGACGTCATTACAACGGCCACAGTCCTGCTGATCGCTATCGCGCTCGTATCCAAGAGTCTAGTGAAGCGCAAAACCCTGGGGGCGCTCCAGTCGGTCGCGAGGCGACGGGATCTTGCTATGGAGCCGGTGGTCGGCCTGCCATGGGGACATCCCAATCTGCGAAAGAGCCCTCTAAACCCCTTCAGCCGGAATTACATCAGCCGAACAGAAGTGAGACCGAAGTACGTCGTCGCTCCCGCCGTGAGCGTGACTCGAGATCGGTCGTCCATGGTCTTCCACATCGCCGTCGAGGTTCCAGGGTTTCCACGAGATCTGTCCCTGATGGCAGTGCCACCCAGGGGCGGGCTACCCTTGCCCGACGAAGTCCGCCGGTTAAACCGGGCCATGACTATGGCTTGGGGAAACGCTGCCTCTGCGATCGCAGTACTGTGCGATCCAGCCCGATCCCAGCTGGTTGTCAAACACATCGGTGGGCAGCAACCTATCGGCATCAAAGGGCGTGGACCGACGCTGATCGACGGCAAACTCGAGCTGTCTGTGGAACCCAATGAAGCGGCCCTAGAAGAGGCCCTCGATGACCTGACCAGTCTCGCTGAACGGCTGTCCCTAGGCAGGCTGTCGGCCAGGCAGGTGCTCCTGGAGTACGTATCAGACTCGTCGGACGAGAATCTTCGCAAACTCGCGTTCGCGGCAATGTTGAACGCCTATCCAAGGCACTCGGACACTGAAGCCGCTATCAGTCTGATGCTGAAACACCGCAATCCTGAGATGCGTCTGACCGCCGCTGCCCACGCAGGCGACATCGCCCTCCCCGTTCTTCGCACCCTGGTGGCTGAGGGCAAAAAGCGACAGCAGGCGCGGGCGATGAACATGCTCCGCAACCGTTTTCAGTGGGACACCTTCTCGGATCTGGCCCAGGACGCGCTCGAATCGGATAATCTCGGCCTGGTCGCCGAGGCGATCCGGTCATTATCGAAGTCAAACGACCCCTCTTTCGTCGGGACGCTGTCTTCCTTTCTCGGCAGAGAAAAGCCGTTGGTGGTTGCAGCAATCACCGCCCTCGGCAGCTTCGGGCAAGACGCTGCCCCTCACTTGGTCCCGCTACTCCATTCGGGAGACGAGGAGATCGCTGGTCGGACACTCAACGCCTTGGCCTCGATCGGAGGCCTCGAAGTGTACGTCGCCCTCCAGGAGTACGCCGATATCGTGGGCCGGCGCTCACCGCTCTTCCAAGCCGCCATGCTTGCCGCCGCCCAGGTGAAGTCCGGACTGCGGGGAGACCACGGACGGCTTTCCATTTCGGCAGGATCGGAACTGGATGGCCAGCTCAGTATCGCCCAACAGGCTGGAGACCTGAGTGTGAGCGCCGAGGCAGACGAC
>CAZDBH010000225.1:0-13325 GCA_964503485.1 uncultured Bradymonadales bacterium
CCCCTTTCCCTTTCGCCTCGTCCTTTCCCTTCTCCCTTTCCCTTTCCCTTTCCCTACGAGCAGGCCAAATAGATCACGAAAGACCCATGAATCGGGCTTCCACACAGAGAACAGTGCCAACGCGCAAAAGCCATTGCTGATCACCGCCGCTGGAACGAAGAGGTCGCCATCGAGACTCGCGACCATAAAGGCCACGAAGTAAACCACCGGAACCATCCATGTTCGCTTGTCCACCGCCACAGCCAGGAGCGCTGTGGCCGAGAACCATAGGAAGAGGTGCATGAGGGAGGCTTCATCAATAGAAAAACCAGCGAAGTACAGACCAGTGACCAGAACCAACTGACCGAACACGACGAACGCCGAGACTGCGCAGACCCGCCGGTTGAACTCAGTCGCGGTGAGCGACTCCCGCGCCCACAAAAACAGTGAGGACATGACCACAACAACCACGGCGTCACACGCGAGTAGGGCTTCCATAGCCATGTGGGGAGATCGGATGATACTCGCTCGAACAAAGAGCGGTCCGGCTGCCCAAACTAATCCAGAAACCAGGGTCACGAAAGCTCGCGTGCGTTGGCCAATCTTCGGATCGAAATCGGCACCGACCTTGGCCAGCGCACTGGTGTGGGCTGCCTCTTCTTTCTGCTGCTTTTCGAGTGCCGAGATTTCATCTCGTAGCTCGTGAAGTGGCCCCGCGATGTCGACTAGCGCGGCACGAGCGGCGCGAGGATCGCCGTTGCGCAGCTCAAATCGGGCGATCGCAACGGCCGCCTCAGCGAGCCCCTTATCTGAACGTGGATTGTCGGACCACGCTTCCAGCGAAGCCCGGAACGCATACCGGCACTCGCTGAACAGAGAGTAGATTGCCCGCCGTCGTGCTTCGTCGGCCCCCGGTTGGATCGTGAGCTCGAGCAATCGACTCACGCGATCGCTCGCGTCCTTCGAGAGCTGGCGCGACAAGCGATGTTCGTCGTAGGCAACCAACGCTTGGCGAAATTCTTCAGCGGTCGCCACCCGATCTGTGGGGTCCTTAGCCATCGCCCGATGGCAGAGGTCGACCAGTTCTTCAGGCACGTCCTCGTCAAATTGGGCGGGCTCCGAATTGAAGGCTGCCATCATTGTCGCAAACAGGGTCGGGCCCTTGTGAGGAGCACGGCCGGTCAACACCTCGTGCAACACCGAACCGAGAAGATAGACATCCGACTGCGGCGAGATTTGCCCACTGCCGTTGTTCACCATCTCGGGTGCCATGTACGAGGGCGTGCCAGCGGGACCGGCATCTTCCCTCACTCGGGGGAGTCGCCCATCAGGGTCGGGGCCAACACTCACAGCGATACCCCAGTCGACCAGATACACCTCGCCAAACTGGCCGATCATCACGTTGTCTGGCTTCAAATCGCGGTGAACGATGTTCTTGCTGTGAGCGAAGTGCAGCACATTGCAAAGCTGCTGGAGGATATCGAGGTGCCAGTTCAGCGCGTCCTCGACTCCGAACTGGTCGCGAAGGGCGTCGGGACCTCTGATCAATTCAGTCCACGGCACGCCGTCTACCAGCTTCATCACAATGAGCGGAGCACCGTTTTCGTCGAGGCCCAGCGCGTGGATCGGCACGACATTGGGGTGCTCGATCTGGCCCGTTATCCAGGCTTCGGCTAGCAGTTTCTTGGCGGCGCGGCCGCTCTTGTCCCCCTTTCGCAGTCCTTTCACCGCAACCTCTCGGCCCAGGGCCGGTTGGGTGGCTGACCGAACGACCCCCATCCCACCTTCGCCGATAGTCGCCCCGAGGATGAGCTGACCATCGCTCGATCGCTCGATCGGTGCGAGGTGGGTCGCGGCTTCTGGCATACCGTCCGAGTGTGGGGGAACGACTGTGGCCCCCGGATCGTCCGCGATTGTCTCGTCAAAAACGAGGGTGTTGAAGTGTTCTTTGAACTCGCGTTCGTTGACCGGTCCTTGCGCCATCAGTGGTTAAGGTACAGCACAACTGAGATGGTGAAAATGACCCTCACCCGGTGGCGAATGACCCGAAACTCCATCGACTCTGATGCCCCCTTCCCATTGGGCGCCGAACTCGTGGGCCATCATACTCAACCCGATGGCCAGGACAGGCTGGATAGGTTATCGAAGGCTTTGGCTCCACGCCGTTGTGACGCTGCTCTTGAACAGGATGACGACCGAATGACACGCCGTTACCTCACATTGCTGACGCTCTTGGTCCTGAACAGCCCGTTTGGGTGCGGCCAAGATCTGTCCACTTCTGATGAAGGGGATCTGGGTGCCGATCAGTTCGACGCTGACCTATCAGCAGAGGTTACCGAGACCGACCTGGCGGAAGAGGCCGACCTGGCAACTCCCGTGATTACTGTGAGTAGCGACTTTGAGTCCGGCAGCATCGGCATCGTCGAGAATGTGAGTGCGACGGAGCTTCGGCTGGCCCTGCGGGATGACAACGAGAACCGCTCCCTCCCAGATAACTGGCGATCGTGGTGGTACGTGCGCCTCGATGGCGTACCAACCGACCAACCCATCACTGTCACAATAGCCAATCTGGGCTGGCCATTCCTCATCCTGCCGGTTTACTCCCACGACCAAGAGACGTGGCATCGGATGTCCGAGAGCGAGGTCAGCCGAACCAGTGACACGACATCCCGTTTCACGAAACAGTTTAGTGAATCCACGGTGTGGATAGCCGCCTTCTATCCGTATACCACTGGCGACCTCGAGCGCTATTTGAACAGTATCACTGACAACGACGACGTCTCCCTCGAGACCATCGGAGATACCGCACAAGGCCGGCCAATCGAGATGATCACGATTACGGATTCTGCGACGCCAAACACCGACAAGGACCGCATTTGGATCCACGCGCGCACCCATCCCGCCGAGACTGGCAGCTCCTTCCTGATCGAGGGCCTGATCGACTTCCTACTCTCGGGCGAACGCGATGCGCAGACCGCGCTGGCGAACTTCGTTTTCAACATTGTGCCAATGCACAACCTCGACGGGGTGGTCGCGGGCAACTATCGCACCACGACCAGCAGTGAGAACCTCGAGCCGATGTGGTTCACCGATCCGAACGAGCCGTGGCAACTACTCGCCCGGTCACCACAAGAGGTGTTCGTGCTGCGCGACACGATCGCAGACTTCTTCGATGACGAGGATCCGCTGCCGGTTACGGTCGCCTTGAACCTGCACTCCTCCAACAGCGAACCGGACACCGCGGCGTTCTTCTTTCCCCACTTTGGCCCTGAATCGCGGGGATATAGCGCCGAGGAAGCGCGCCTCTGGAACAGCCAGACCGCGTTCATGTCGGCCGTGCAAGACTACTACGGCCCGGGACTCATCGAGCCAACTCCGGCGGAAGGCGGCAGCTCCTTCGCGTCCAACAACTACCCCGAAACATGGTGGTGGAAGAACTTCGGCGCCGATGTGATGGCCATCACGCTCGAGACCGTCTATGGGCGCGCGGGTTTTGCGCCCGATTGGGTCACAGACGAGGACATGCGCGATCTGGGAGAGGCTGTCGGGCTGGCGCTTCTGGCCTATCACGACCTCCCGGCTTCCAAGCGAGGCCGTCACTTGGCGCACCCGCCGCGACCACCAGTCGAACTTCGCTACCCGGAACTCTACCCGCCGGCCGCTGAGGATGAACTGAAGGAGTGACTGAACCTCGATTCGCAGGACTGATTCGCACCCTCCCATTCCACCGTATAACTCGCTTGATTCACGAACTCAGGACAGGAACCGGTAGCCAGCTAGGGGGCTGGTCAGAAAGGTGAAACGGTGCCGGGAGTCAGCGCGAGAACAGCTCTCTTGCGATGATTAAGCGCTGGATTTGGGAGGTGCCTTCGTAGATTTGGAAAATCTTCGAGTCGCGCAATAGTTTTTCAACCGGATACTCCGTGTTGAACCCATTGCCACCGTGCACTTGGACGGCGTCACTGGCGATCCGATGGGCTGCGTCAGCGGCAAATGCCTTGGCAATCGAGGCGTGCTTGGTGTTTTGAACACCCTGGTCGTTCATCCATGCTGACTTCCAGACCAAGAGGCGAGCTGCCTCGATGTCTTTTGCCATGTCGGCGATCATGAAACTGACGGCCTGATGGGCAGCTATGGGGCGGCCCATCGTCTTGCGCTCCTTGGCGTACTCGATCGCATGTTCCATCGCTGCCTGGGACAGGCCAACTGCAGCTGAAGCGACCGACGGTCTGGTGAAATCGAAGGCTGACATGGCCAAAATCCAGCCCAGCCCTTCCTCACCGATTCGGTTGGCGTCGGGAACCTCGACATCTGTAAACGTCACCCCGCGCGTATCGGAAGCGCGCTGACCCATATTGATCTCTTTGCGTCCGACCTCGACACCATCCCACTTGCTCTCGACGATGAAGGCGGTCATGCCCTTGTAGCCTTTCTCGCGATCGGAGTAGGCGAGCACAAAGAACCAATCGCAGACACCCGCATTGGTGATCCACATTTTCTGACCATTCAGAATCCACTTGTCACCCTGTCGAACGGCTGTCGACTTGAGCGCTTGGACGTCCGAGCCAGCACCCGGCTCGGTCACGGCGTAGGCGGCCATCACCGGGGTATCCATCATCGGGGCCAGATACTTCTTCTTTTGAGCGTCAGAGGCGCCCAAAATGATTGGGGCCTGCGCCAGTCCATTGGCTTCAATGGCAGTGCTGATGCCAGTACAACCCCATGCGAGCTGCTCCGCGATGATACAGCCATCGAGACAGCCAAGCCCCATTCCGCCGTATTCTGGGGGAACGTGGGTGTTCATCAGCCCGACTTCGTGGGCCTTCTTGATGACGTCCCATGGATACTTGCCGGTCTCGTCATGTTCCGCAGTCACGGGCCTGATCTCGCGCTCTGCAAATTGACGAGCTAGGTCTCGGAGTTGCTGTTGTTCTTCGCTCAAGCCAAAACCAATCATGGGATTCTCCACAAAGTTGTCGTTCACTACACGAACCCCCGTGTTCTGCTCCGGAAGGCGTCGTTCGTCAAGCGCTTGGATTGTCGTTTCGGTGTTGAAAACTAATTGGAGGGTACGAACAGCTGAATTTCCTTGGCTCCAGAATTCCCCCCTGAGGTGGTCACCGCCTCAATGCGAACAAGCGTTGCCTCGACCTGCGGGTCGATCTCGAACCGATAGAATCCGTCGGGGTCTGGCGTTTCGTAGGGTCCAAGTATGGTGTTTTCGTCGACGATGAGTTGGACGCTCCGTATGATCGAGCTGCCATCAGCCATCTTTCGGCTGCGAAAACCAAAGGCCGAAAGGGTTCGCGGTTGGCCGAGATCGATGGTCACAGATGCATCGTCTCCATCGCCGTTGGTTGCCCACTCGGTGCTCATTAGACCGTCGAAGGCTGCGTTGGCTCCCCACGTCTCGTCGTTTTCGGCGCCGCCAAAATTGCTGCTGACTTGTACGACCGCAGCACCCTCCTCGAGCAGGGCGACGTTTCTCAGATCGGCGTCGACACCACTGGCCAAGGTCACAAACGATTCGATGGCGGAGCGGAAAACTTGGCCGTCAGCGTCGACCGTGTATCCGCGGTAGAAGTAGGTCGTATCTGGCTGCAAATCTTCGAGGGCGACTTCGTGGTCGATATCTAGCTCGTCGTCGTCCATGCTCGGGTCGGTCGCGCGCAACGTAAGAGCGTCGCGTTCCGTTCCGTACTCAACCTCGCAGGACGTCGGTCGGCTCGTCTGAAACCGAATCACCGCTCGACTGCTGCCGATCTCTTCTGCTCGAACGTCAATGAAGGAAACCGGGGCGACCTCTTCGGTGCATCCCATCGCCATGGCCAGCACCACGCTAGAAGCGGCCAGCGTGAAGGACCTCGGAGTTTTACGGTAGGGGTGACTCATCGGGTGGCTCCGAAACAACTGCGTCGTATCTCTGGCACTCGCGAACACCGTAGCGCTCGCGGACCGGATCATACACTCATTTCGAGACTGTCCCAACGGGTCGATTGCTGATTCGGACCAATCCAGCCGAAATAGTTCAGGATCCCTTGACGGGGCCCACCTGCTAGTTTACTTCCGGGCGCAGACCGTAGCGGAGGTGCCTTCATGAGCCCTTTAGCATCCAAACCGTCCTTTCAACGATCCGTGACGTCCTGGTCCGGGCTACCGGTGAGCATAGGCATGAACTCGACGCGAGGTTCTCGCCCGTCGTCGACGTCTACTCGGGCGTCTTTTGGGCTATGGATCGCGATCGGACTACTGGCCGGCGGGTGTTTTCCGGACTTTGGCGAAGCTGTGGAGGCCGAACCGGATCGACCCGCATTGGTTGATGCAGACACCGACGAAGAACCAGACGAAACAGTATCTGGACCGCCCGATTTCGGTCTGGACGCAGACCTTACTGATGACCAACTGTCGGAACTCGGGGCATACCTCTATTTGCACGTCGGTGAACCAGGTCACATCGGTGGTTGTGCGGCATGCCACGGCAGAGATGCCCAGGGCGGCTCGGTCGGGCCTGCGATTGAGGACGTCCGACGGGAGGCTATCGAGCAAGCGCTTCAAACGGTCGAGGAAATGACCTTTCTCGAGTTGACCAGTAGGGAACTCGACGCAATCGCCGCTTATCTGGAGTCGCTTTCTCCGGGAGCTTAGTCCACCGCCAAGAGCAGGTGCGCTGTGAGTGATTCGCAAGAGACACCAAGAGTTCCTACCTCCGTCATTGTCTGGCTCTGGTCGATTCTCGCCATGGTTTCGGCAATGGTCATCGTCGTCGGAATCACGCGCCTGACCGGCTCCGGCCTGTCGATGGTCGAGTGGCGACCGCTCATTGGGTGGCTGCCTCCCACCTCGGCAGCAGAGTGGGAGCGGGTCTTTGGCCTCTACCAGGAGTCACCCCAATTCGAGCAAGTGAATCACTGGATGGATTTGGCCGAGTTCAAGGCAATCTTCTTCTGGGAGTATTTCCACCGCCTGCTGGGTCGACTGATCGGCGTCGTGTTTTTCGTTCCATGGCTGGTATTCCTCGTCAAACGGCGAATCCGCGGCTCCGTGATCGTTCAGACCCTGATTCTCGGCGTTCTGGGCGGGGGCCAAGGCCTGCTGGGTTGGTACATGGTCAAGAGTGGCTTGGTCGAGGACCCACACGTCAGCCATTTCAGGTTGGCCGCGCACCTGTCGCTAGCGTTGGTCATAGCGGCGTACGCCTATTGGCTGATTCTGAGCTTTCGCCGTGGCTCTCGAAAGATATGGCCGGGTCCCGCTTTGCTTGGTTGGGTCGTCTTCTCGATCATCAGCGTTCAGGTCGTCTACGGTGCCTTCATGGCGGGGACCCGAGCCGGGTTTCTATCACGGACCTTTCCGGACATGAACGGCGAGTGGATTCCCAGTGCCGTCAGCCAGGCACCCGATCTCTTGAACGCCCTCCTCTACGACCCGATGGCCATCCATTTCGCCCACCGGGTGCTTGGAGTGGTGGCACTGATCGCTGGGATCATGTGGACGGTGCGGCTGTTCAGGGCGAAGCTCAAGGGCAGCGCCGGCCTCTTCCTGGGCGCGATGTTGCTTCAGTTTGGATTGGGGGTAGCGACAGTGTGGTTTGGCGTTCCGATCTGGCTGGCCGCAACCCATCAGGGCGGCGCAATCCTCCTGCTCGGTGCGGCTTTGTCAGCCATCCACTATCGTACGCCTGCTCGCGGAGACCATTGAGCGCCGTCAGCGCCCCTTCCAGACAGGCTTTCGTTTCTCGATGAACGCCATGGCTCCTTCCCGCGCGTCCTCACTCGAGAAGACGGGAAGACCTTCTTTGAAGCTCATCTCCCACCGGCTGTCGGTCGGTAGATCGCGACCGTCGACGATGATGTTACGGGTCGCCCGCACGGCGAGTGGGCCGTTGTCTGCAATCTTACGAGCCATCAGGAGGGCTGTGGGCACCACCTCGTCGGGCTCGACGAGTCGGTTGATCATCCCCAATTGGTGCAATCGCTCGACCGAGAGCGGGTCTCCGATAAGCGCCAGCTCCAGCGCGACTTTGTCGCCGACTAGGCGGGGTAACTCGACGAGCCCCCCGGCCAGAGCCACAAGCGACCGCTTCACCTCGGGCAGGCCCATCTTCATACCGTTGGCAGCCACGATCATGTCGCACGCTAGGGCGATCTCGAAGCCACCCGCGTAGGCATCGGAGTGGACAGCAGCGATAATCGGTTTGGTCCGCTGCCGCTGCACGATACCGCCGAAGCCGCCACGAGAGGTCTGTAGCTCGTGTCCGCGCCCCTCTCCTACCGCTTTGAGGTCAGCTCCCGCGCAGAAGACTGCCCCATTGGCGCGGATGACACCAGCCGACAGCTCGTCGGATTCCTCGAGTTGATCGATTGCCGCTTCGAGCCCCTGCGCGATTGCGCCATTCACCGCGTTGCGCTTCTCTGGCCTGTTCAAGGTGATGACGAGAACCTGTCCGTTGCGTTCGGTTAGGACTGAGTTGGATGCTGACACAACTTCCCCCGTTGACTGCGCCTGGCCGGCGTTTGAGTAATGTGTATTGGCCGGTCCGCCGTGGCTGCGAACTAGGCCAGGGCTGACTCTCTACCGGAATCCGCTACGAACAGGCAAGAGGCACCGGTCAGATCGATCGCCTCTCTCATAAAGTCGAAGTCCGGTTTCGGCTGCAGGCCCATGATATTGATATCGGCCTGTGGCGCTTCAGCTGCGCACTTCTTGAAGTCGCCAACCATCACGACCGTCATCGCCTCAGCCGGAAGACGAGAAAGTTCCGCGACCCGGTTCAAGAAGGCCTGACCCTCTTCAACCTCGGCCTCGCTTCTAACCGCGGTGATTAGGTTCAACTTGGCGTTCCATCGCCGCATCAGTCGATAACCCATGAGGAGAGTGAGGTTGAGGTTGTTGTGACGGAATGCTTGGCCCGGCTCCCAACCAACGCGATGGGGGCGAACCCACAGATTGATGGCGCCGCACTGACCCAGATTGGCCCGCGGGTGCATGCCCAACATCAGTACCCCGACACCGGTTTGATGGGCTTGAACGGTGATATCACCGAACTCGTCATTTCTGCCGGGGTCGGCTGGCAAACTCATGAATAGGATGTTGGGCCTGAAGAATGCGCTCTGCAAGGCCTGGAGTCCGTTCATCACCCCGGTTGTGAATCCAGAACTCTCGACCACCGACGACGAGCTAAAGATGCCCTTATCTCGGAACGACTCGCTCAACCCGTCGATTTTGGGCCGCATCTGCTCGATTGGGCGCTGCGTGGCCAGACCGAGCAGCTTCACACTTCCCTCGGGCGCGCACACGTCCAGGAGGAATCGGGAGACCCCGCGCACTTCGGTCGGGTCGTCAACGGGCATCATGACGCTCGGCTTCCAAGCCCGGACATTCGAGGTGCCCTGCTCCGTGACCTTCGCCGCAGCCCACTCTGCCAACGCTCCGAAGAGACCACTTCGCACGTCGTCGCCATCGGATGTGACCCCGGCCTGCACCAGCCAAAAGTAGACCCCGATAACGATGAGAACAGCGACCACACTGAAGGCGGGATTGACGATCCACATCACGAAGACACAGCCGATGGCGCCCAGCAGTGGCACGAAGCGTGGGACGCTCATACTCGGCCTGAAACTCACCAGTCCGAGGCTTCTTTCGACAAGCAGCACGACGTTGATACCGAAGTACGTGATCAGGAAGAACATGGTGATCAACGCGGCGATCGCGTTCAGATCTCGCATCAAGAGACACAGGAATGTCAGGACCGCAGTTAGCGCGATGGCGTTTCTCGGCTCTCCTCGGCTGGTCCTTGATAGCCACTTGCTCCCCGGCAGGATGCGATGTTGTCCCATCGCCATCAAGATTCGTGGTCCCCCCACTGCCGAAGCCAGCGCCGACGAAAAGGTCGCTCCCAGAAGGCCCAACACGACGCCAGAGGGCCAAAGGGCGTTGTCGATGAAGGCGTTGTAGTTGCCGGTCAAATCGGTTGGACTCAGCGTGGTGGCTGCCCAGTATGCCAAAACAACGTAGATCACAGACGACAGACCGATCGCCCATAGCGTGCCCACAGGGATGGCTCGCCTCGGATCCTTGAGGTCGCCAGACATGTTGGCACCGGCCAATATCCCGGTTGTAGCGGGGAAGAAAATCGCAAAGACGATCCAGAAAGAGCCACCGCCGAATCCGTCTTCAGGGAAGCCGGGAAACTCGCCCCACCACGTCACTTCGTAGCTCGTAAAACTGCCTGGGGCGAGCAACAGGACACCGAGGCCGACGACGATGATTGCCATAATCCCGTACTGGACTCGAAAGGCCAGATTGGCGCTGAAATAAGACAGCGCAAAGATGGCCGAAAATACTACGCAATCAATGATGAATGGGTCGTGGCTCGGAAACCATGTCAGCCATCCCTCTCGAAATCCGAAAATGTACATCGCGACGCCAAGCGGTCGACTGAAGTACAGCGGGATCCCGATTGCTCCGCCTACGTCCAGCCCGAGTGATTTCGAGATGATAGCGTAGGGACCGCCCGCTCCAATTCGTGTATTGGTCGCGATCGATGACAGGGACAGGGCCGTGCAAAAGGTAATGCCGAGCGCGACCGCCATGATCAGCCAGGCGCCGGCTAGTCCAGCGTTCCCGACCACCCAACCGAGGCGGACCCACATGATCACGCCGAGTATCGTCAGCAACGTCGGGACAAACACGCCTGTGAACGCGCCAAACCCGGTTCGCTCTACTGGCCCTATCTCTTGGGAAAGCCGTATCGACAAAGAACCCTCACTCGCGATTCGTTCGGAAACGATACTCGATCGGCGACCAGCTGACGATATTCTCAGGTTGCCGGCCCCGAAACGGAGGTGGTCAAACCTGGCAGGTCGGCTCGCAGGCCGGGCGATTTGGATTTGACATCCCGCCTGTGCTAAGTCTGTAGCGTTGCGAACAATCAGACACGTGAGAACTAATCATGCGAACCACAACGCTCATTGCGGCTGTAGCACTCTCGGTTTCCACTTTTGCCTGTAGCAGTAGCTCTTCAGGCAGTGACTCCGATGCGTCGAGTGTAGACACTGGCGGCAACGATTTATCGTTTGACGTATCGCTCTCGGACGGGCCGTCCGACGGTACGGAGCCAACTCCAGATGTCGTATTGAGCGATGAAGAGACTGAGGATATCTGCGACGAGTTCTGCGACGACCTCGAACGGTGCGACATGGGCGATGCGATTGGCGACGATTGCCACGCAGAGTGCGAAACGAGGTTGGAGTCCGAGCCGGGTTTCCTCGGAAACGCCTCATGCGTACATGAAGTCGAGTGCGACGAAGAGATGATCAACACGTGCTTGGGCGAGATTCCCGAGAACGAGGACTGTGTCTTGTTGTGCGATGACCTTGATGAATGCGGCCTGCTAGATGACTTCGAGATTCCGGAGGATCCAGCCCACTGTGTCGCATTCTGCAGCGGCTCGATGATGGCAGACCCAGAGTTCGATGGCCTCGAGTGCGCTCTGGAGGCCGCAGAGACCTGTGACGCCATGGGGATTATGGGCTGTTTTGGTGAAGACGATAATCGCTGCGAGCACATCTGTCGGGAGATGGACCGCTGCGACTCTGGCGATGAGATCTTCTCGACCTTCGAAGACGAAGAGGCCTGCCTGGACCATTGCGAAGAGCTCACACCCGGACAAACCACAGGTTTCGAGATGTGCATGAACGCGGATCGCTGCGATTCGGTTGGTTGTGATGAAATCCCCGACGAGCCAAGTGAGGCCTGTTCGGAGGCTTGCGAAGACGCCATTGAAGCGTGCGGCGAGGAACGCGATGGGTTCGCGAGTGTCCAGTGCCCTTGGCTGTGCGAAGGCCTGCATCAAGGTGGCCTGGTCCCAAGCCCAGAAACGGCTCCCGGTTGCTTGGCGGAGCTAGACACATGTCCTGAGTTCCGCGAAGACGATCGCGGCGAAGGTGAAGGCGACGACAGAGAGGATACACCAGCCTATCTTCCGGCACTGGTGGTGTGCTCCGTCGACATGTCGGATGACTGCCGAGGGGTCTGCGACCACTTTCTCGAGTGCGAGGGTGTAGGCTTTTACGCCGAGTGTGGCCGCGGTTGTGGGGAAGCGGAACCCGAACTGGTTGCTGAGGTTCTCGGCTGTGTCGAAGGGGTGGATCAGGATAGTGAGCGAGTCTGCCGCGAGTTGAGCGATTGCCTCCCCGAGGAGTGACTGCTCCGCCCACCTGCCCTTGTTGTGGATGATGAAGCGCTACCGATCAACCTGGGCACGGGTTGCTCTGGCGTCACCTCTGGCGTTGTACGCAGTGCAGTGGTTCTACATTCAGTGGATCTCGAGCGGATCGTCGTAACTCAGCTCTCGAGGAGGCTTAGTCCTTTTCACCGAGGTCGATGACCGGCGGGATGATGACAGTGACCTGCATCGAGTCGAGCACGGTCACGTCGTCACCGATGACCTCGATCGTGGCTTCGAAAGCCTGAGGTTCGTCCGTCGGCTCAACGCATCCGTCGTTCTCAGCGATGACATCAAAGAAGACCTGGGTTCCCGGAGTCACCCCGTCAAAGCTGTCGAGTACGCCAGCTGGTGGGTAGTGATCAGCGGCTGTAGGAGCAGCTGCACATGAACTTGGCGCCGTCGCATGGTTCGGCAGAACAGCCTGGATGAAGCAGGCGGTATCCACGCCGCCGCGGGCTGCGACCGGGTCAGCGATTACTCTGGTGCTCACTCGCATCGTCGAAGCGGTCGCGAGAAAGTCGATTGCATCCACCACCCTCGTCGATAGACCAGTTCCGTTTCCATTGACCTCGAATGCCAGCGGGCATCCGCCCCATTCCTGCGCTCGGGCGCCGCCATTGATTGCCGTGCAGCACATTCCCGCGCCACATGCGTTGTTGAACGCACAAGCGGGGACGAAGGCGCCTGTGTCGCGGGCCAGCGATGCCATCTCGGAGCGAACTGAGCTGTTGGTTGCGATTCCGATCACGCGGGCCGATATGCCATTGAGCGATGTAACTGCGTTTGCTCGGCTGTGCTCGCCCGACACCCAACTGCCGTAGTCGCTGGCGGAGTGAGATTGCGCGTCACTGATATGAACTACAATCGGGAGGGAGCCTTCGCGGAAACCCACGCCACCGATTGTGCCGTCCGCTACACCAGCGATTCGCCCTGAGGCCGAGTTGAAGCTCGAAATGCTGCCGCCGCCCCAGCTCACGCCACCGCGCCCGGTTGCAATTTGGTAGAGCGCTTCCCAGCCACTCTCAGGCCCGTCGTCGCCACCGCCGTGAACAAGCCGGTTGGTTCCGGCCTGCGCATCAGATGATCGGGTGGTAATCCGTTGATCGAGACGGAAAGG
>CAZDBH010000226.1:0-13324 GCA_964503485.1 uncultured Bradymonadales bacterium
CTAAAAGCCAATGGCGGAGCCTGGAGCGCTATGCGCGACAGGCTCCTAGTGCAGAGAAGAAGTGACTAATGTCGTCCAGGTTGTTGTAGAAGTGAGGGGAGACTCGGAGCCCGCAGTCAGGGCGCCAATCCACGACGATGCCACGATCCAATAGCTGAGGTACTGCGGCTTCAGCCCCAGGAAATCTGACGCACACCATCCCGTTTCGCGCCTCGAATCGAGTGGGGCTGACAATCTCATATCCCCGTTCACGAGCTTGCTCGACAATGGCCGAGGTGAGTAGGCCCGAGACTTCTCGTATCGCCTTCGTGCCGATCTCCAGGATGATATTCAGGCCCTCTCTGGCGGCGTAGAAGGCCGGAACATTCGGTGTTCCGCCAAGAAACCGCATCACACCCGCGTTCATGTTCCCACGGCCCGTGGAACGCTCGTACTCGAAGGGGTCCTGAAGACCGAACCAGCCCGTAAGTCGCGGTGAGAGAGACTCGACCAAGTCCGGACGGACGTAAAGATAGCCCGCCCCGGCACCTCCGCAGAGCCATTTGTGGCAGCCGCCGACGTAGAAGTCGATGCCCATTTCAGTCACATCGATTGGTACTGAACCGACGAGTTGATACCCATCACCTAGGACCAAACTACCCTGGGTTTTGGCGTGCTCGACGATCGCTGACAGGTCTTGCACCGCTCCGGACCGAAAGTAGGCGTGACTGGTTGTGACGAGCGCGACACGTTCGTCGACAGCGGCGCAGATCTGCTCGGGTGCTACGAAGACTCCATCATCGCTGGACACGATGACGATCTCGGCGCCGAGCTCCTCACAACGCCTCCACAACGGGTAGGAAGTCGTGAACTCGAGCCCTGTCATGACGATCTTGTTGCGCGAGGCCGTGAAGTCGAGACAGGACGCAACGGCGGCCATTCCACGAGTCACGTTCTGCATCGGTACGACTGATTCGGAGCGGGCCCCCAGCACGCGCTCAATCTGGGAGCAAAACCCCAGCATAGCGTTCCACCAAGGGCCGTCCCATGCCGAAATTCCCAGCGTGGCCCATTGCTCGTAGTACTCGCGCAACGCATTTGCTGTTTCGCGAGGTACGGCTCCCAGTGAATGGCTGGCCAGATAGGTCTTCTGGGCCAATATCGGGAAGCGCTCGCGCCACTGAGAGAGGGCGTGACTCATGTTGGGACCTCGAGATAGGTCCGAACTTCCCACAGATAGGGATAAGCCTTCTTGCCCACCGTCGAGGTCAGGTAACTCACGCCACTGGAACCACCCGTACCCCGTTTGAAACCGATGATGCGTTCGACGACTCGGACGTGGTGAAAGCGCCAGAGTGACAGTTGTTCGTCGAGGTCAATGAGCGACTCTGTCAGCAGGTACAACGACAAGTAGTCGTCGCGCGATTCATATATGGGTCTTAGCGCTGTCAGAAGTGCTTCACGCGCCTCGTCGTCTGCCTCGAGCGCCGCTGACGACACATCGTCCGGAAGCTCAAAGCCCAACCGACCGAGCATCTGGTAGTAAGCAGTCCGGAGATCCGTGGAATCAAGTCGGGCTTGAAGGGTCGCCTGGGCTTCTGGATCGTGTTCGAAAAACCCCAAGTAACGTGGTTGTTTGAGCCCGACCATGAATTCGAGTTCACGAAACTGAACGGACTGGAAGCCACTGGCCGGCATGAGGCGACTGCGAAACTGTAGAAACTCCACGGGCTCCATCGTCTCCAAGATATGGATCTGAGACACGAGCACCCGCATGATCTCGACGACCCGATTCACGAAGTGTCGGGCGCGCAGGACCATGTCACGCTTCATGAATTCGAGTGTGTTTTCCACCTCGTGCAACATCAGTTTGAACCAGAGTTCATAGGTCTGGTGGATGATGATGAAGAGGTACTCATCGTGGTGGGCCGGGTCCGATTGCGGTGTCTGGAGCTGAAGCAGCTCTGGCACCTTCAGATAGGACCCGTACGTTAGATCGTCCTCGCCAAACGCACGTGGCTCATCTGAGCCGCCTGACTTGGTACTGTCCATGTCTACACGCTCCCGCTGTCCGGATTTGGAGTGACGGAGATCTAGCACACTACCGGGAAGTGACCCAAGGGTAACGTTGCTGGATACGGCGGGCTGTTACGAGCCGACGCGCTCGTCGATTGCGCTCTGAATTGGAAGGACCCAAGCTCGCGGCCTGCCTTTTACTACCCAAGCTCGCAGCTCACCCAGGTCGACGAGGCCACTCTCAATCAGTGCGATTCCAGCCACCACGATGAGGTGTCCGAACTCCTCCTGGCGGGTCCGATCGGCCGAGACTAGGATACCCAGAACGGTTTGCCAACGGTTGGGGCCCGCCCGTTCGATCTCAACGGCGTGCTCAGCCAACCACTCTAGGTCGTTCTCGGCGGCAAAAGCGGATGTTCGCGAGAGTTGCCGGAGCATGCGCCCGGGCAGGTCCTCTAGCAGACTGGCGAGTGATGTTCTCTCTCGGTCGTCAACTTCGAGCTCGCCGACCGTATCGGCCGAGAGGTTATCCAATGGCGCTAGTAGCACCCGTTGGAATAGGGCCATCACTCTCCGGTAGTCTTCATCGGCAGGGTCAGTTTGGCCCTCGAGACGTGCAGCGAATACCTCAATTTCAGTAGCATACCCCCGTTCGGGGACCGCATAAGCGACGGTAACTCGCCTCAACAGCCGCTCGGCCCGGTCTAGGATGATGGTAACGCCGTCGGCACGGGGAAATCGGGTGAAAAGGTGCAGTGCTCGGCCGACTACTGCTGGGTCGGGGTCGGAAAGCCGAGCCGCGCACGCCCTCGAGAAGCTGTCAGCATCGGGTAAACCGAGCAGATAGGCATAGGTCCAGATCAGCGCGAGCGCTGGCCCCTTACCTATGGCATTCAACATGGGATGCGGGTTCCACCCATCCATGATGCGGTCGACGAGAGCCGCGATGTCAGTCTCTGACGAGAAGACCTCCCCGCTGAGCTCAACTGGGAGTTTGGGGACCGGGTGCCCGGCGCAGACCCAGGGCAAAACGGGGTCGTGATAGCCGGGGTCGGGGTCCGCCATCATGTAGTCCATCGTGCCGGCCCACGCCATGCACTTGCAGATGTACAGCCGATAGTTGGTGGAGTCTTCCTTGATGCAGTCCAGCTCGAGCCAGTCCTCAGCAGCGTAGATCTCGGCGAGATGGGGCCGAGCGTTATCCACGGCGACAACGCCGGGCGGCCCGTGCCGAACCCAAGCACCGCACTCCTTACACTTCAGGCGGTTACAGCCGACCCGTGCCTCGACCCAGGGGCGTTGGTACTCAGCGAGATCGTCGGGAATGGGCAGTTTGCCCCCGGTGACGCGTCCCCCCTCGTGGCAGAATCTCAGCTGGCTCAAAGCTCACCCAACACGTGCTTGGCCTGGTGCTCGACGTCCAGGGTACCCGTGACGTTTGCGGCGAAGGTCGCGTCAGACTTGCAGTACTCCTGGGCCATTGTCCGCATTGTAGCGTCCGCTATCGGGGCGAACGGGATGTAGCTGCCTGGGTCGTACTCACAACCCGGAAAACCGACGGAGGCAGCCATGGTCTCGTGGAAGCTGTGCATGTTGATTTGGATGCACTGGCCGAGCATCGGCAAACGCACGAATTGTGAGCTCACACTGAGGGGTACACAGACTCCCAAGACACGGCGGGTCGTGCCCGATATCCCAGACGTCAGCGGCATTTTGAGCGCTCTGGCATCCTGAATCCACTGATTGTCCGATCGGAGCACATTGTCGACGATACCCTGGCAATAGCCGGTCTCGAGCTCACCTATAAAGGCCTCGGCATCACCGCCGCGCCCGCCGCCCGAGACAGTTGCCCCGCCCGTGATGAGCCTAGCCTGCTTCTGTTCGTCGGTCGTGCAACCGGAGAGGTCGATACCCTTTGCTCTGGCGAGGTGATCGAGCGAGGTGCCGGTGAGGTTCTCGACGGGTTGGGGCGGCCGTTTGGTGTCCATTCCTCGCCGTTGCTGCTCTCCACCGGGCAGCGTGGTGACGTCATCTGTCTTCGCGTCAGAGTATCCTTGGTCGGTCTCCCGGAACTCGATCATCTTTTTGTCGGACTTACCGGCCAAGATCTTCTCTTTCATCATGGCCCAGAAGGTGGGATCCATCTGTTCCTCAACACGTTTATAGACCTCACTCCGTGTAGTTGGCGTCCCACTGGACACCTCGGCAAGAAAGGTGCTCGTGGCGAAGTTGTGCAGATGCACGATCTTAGCGTTGGTATCGCCGCCGATAAGCGCCGCTTTGACCGCTTCGAATTCCGTTCCGACCGCCCCTGCATAACCCTTCGTGAGGTCGGTTCCCAGGGCAGATATCATCGTCTGGAAAGTTGGGGCATCTCTGAGGTCTTGGAACGCGGACTGGATAGTAGTCGCCGCCGCTGAGGGCGTTTCGCCCGAAATTCGGACCATATTGACGACTTCGAGGATGGCTTTGTCCAGCTCTGTCTTGCCGACAGCGAACTCGCCCGATCCCGCCCAGGCCTTGGTTCCGAGCTCTTTCTCGAAGCCTTTGCGAAGGTTGACCAAATCGATGTCTTCGCCACGCGCTTTGGCCATTGCAGCCTTGAGATAGGTCATCTCACGACGGATGATCGCCAACTTGCTCCGCCTGGCCTCCTGTTGTGCTGGCGTATCCTTCGGCATTGCGACGTATTCCGCCGTCTTGGTTTTGACGCTCTGCACGATATCAAAGGAGTTTCGACTGCTCGAGGCGATCTGCACAGGAGTCGGACTCGGGTTTTGCATGACATTTGTCGTGCTACCTTGGGTCTCGATGTATAGCCTGTGTTCTGTTCCACCTGCTTCGACGTACGCCTCCTCAGGCCATCCCTCTGCCGGAGGACCACCCGGGCCGTTCTGAGTCGTAGTACTGCTACCGCTCGAACTCCCGGAACCGCTACTACTGGAGCTACTCGAGCTGCTACTGCTCCCGGAACTCGCCGGTGTGGTCTGCTGTACTGCGCTCTGTTGGACACTGGGCGTTGATTCACCACCGCTTGGCAGGAGATCGGCGGCGCTCTGACCGGCCACGACGCGATCAGCGACCGCGTCGGCGTTCTTCTCGTAGCTGTCCCCGACTTGGCCCACACCACCAGGCAGCGAGACGCCGCCGCGCTGTTGGATTACGTGGGCGGCTTCGTGGGCGGCTGTGTGCAAACTGGGAGATTCCTTGAAAGCAACGCTGTTTCCGGTCGCGTAGGCACTGGCTCCCATGGCTGTGTTGGCTGCCGCGGCTGCGCCGCCCACATGGGCTTCGATACTGCTGACGTCGTGGCCGCCAAAGCTGTTCTGAATTGCGTCGTGGTGCGGGATCGTTTGGGACGGTCCTTTCAGACCGCTAGCAGCCGCGCTATGTACACTAGCTGTGTCAATCGCTCCGTCGGCACTCGCCTGTACAGGGCTGTTGAGATCGACCCCCATTGGAAGGGATGGTCGCAACATCTGAACCTGTTCAGTATATGGCTTGTCCGCCAAAGCTTGTTTGAGTTGAACATGGGACGATGATTCGTTTGCTGCCTCGGGCCCTTCGAGGGCACCCTCCAGCGGTTTCTTCCCACGCATTGATTCGCTCATCGTCACTCCACAGTTCCTGCACAGATCGATGAGGAAAAGTAATGCCGATTGTTCTGACCCACAAGCCCGCATTGCCGAGATGGAGCGAGACCCGTCGAACAAGGGGCTGAAACCGTCGCTATCGACTGGTTCAGGGCCGGTTGTGGCCCCATTCGCTCACGTTGTCGTGAGTGCGGGGCACCCAGGTCTCGTCGTCAATCGTGAGGCCGCCCCATCCAACCTCGAGTTGGAAGCCTGAGGGGGTCTTGGCGTAGAAACTGACCATTTTGTCGTTGGGATGGCGGCCCATCGTCGAGGCGATGCGCACATCCGCTTTCAACATGCGATCGTAGAGTTTCCCCAGATCGTCGAACGATGCGACCTGAACGCTCCAGTGGTGTATCCGCTTCCGCTGCCGTCCGCCGAACGCCAGTGAATGGTGGCGCGGGTTGGCGTGCAAGAAGACCAGATCAACCTCAAACCCACCGAGGTCGGCGACGATTCGATCGCTGAGTTTGAAGCCGAGTAGTTCACAGTAGAACTGCTGGTGCTCGTCGTTGTCGTTGGACGTGACGACCAGATGGCCAAGCCCGAGGTCATCCGCTACGAATCCACCGGACACCAACGATGATTGGAACGGGGTGCTGGCCATTCGCGGGCCGTGAGCGAGTTCGAGGCGATTTCCAGCGGGGTCTTGAAATCGGATCAGCCTTTCTACCCGACGTGTGCTGATCTGGTCGTCCGTCCCCGGTTCGACTTCTACCCCTGCCTCTGTCAGCCGGCGGGCAACGGCTTCGAAAGCTCCGGCAGATTCAATCTGCCAACCGACGACGGCTAAATCGTCTGCCGGCCCCTGCCGGACGATGACCCGCTGGCTGTGGTTGTCGAAGCGAAAGGAGAGTTCGTCGTCAGATCGAGACGCAACGTCGAACCCGAGAATCTCGACTACAAATGACTCCCAGGCGCCAAGGTCGCTGACTTCGAAGACGAGATAACCCAGTTGGGAAACTCGAGCATCCATTAGACGAAATAGTCCTCGGTCTTTTGGCCCAGCAAGACGGTACCGAAGTTTCGCGCCGGTTTATCAGTCTTGTTGGCAAAATGAGCCTGGGCCGCGTGTGCGTTCAGAAAGTGAGCGAGCATGGGATTGCTGTTGAAGATTGCTCGGCCTCCGGCCGTTGCGAACAGCATGTCGACGGCCTCGACGCATCGTTCGACCGCCAGTGCTGACTCGAAACGGAACTGCACGCGGCGTTCTATCGAGGGTCGCTCGGAGCGGCTAGCGAAGTCCATCAGCTCGTCAATGTTCCGGTGCAGTGTCAGTTTCACGCCATCGATAAGTGAGGCGGCGCGGGCGCAAGCCATCTGAACGGTGGGGTCGAGCGATACCTTACCGCTGGTACTCGCCGAGACTCGATTTCGTGCCACTTCGAGGAACTGGTCGAGAGTCGCCTGGGCAATGCCGATGGCGGTGGTCGAGACAGAGCGCACGAATATCTGGCCGAAGGGGACTCGGAAGAGGGGAGCGGTGTTGAGCTCGTTTCCGGGGCTGTTGGTCTTGAAACCGTCGATGAGTTTGTGGGTCCGATGTGCTGGGACAAAGGCGTTGTCGACAACGATATCCTTGCTTCCCGTTCCCACCAGACCGCCTACGTCCCAGTTGTCCTCGATCGTATAGTCAGAACGGGGCAATAGGAAGGTGTACATCTCGGGTGCCAAGCCACCGAGGAAGATCCACTGGCAGTTGTCGCATCCGCTCGAAAAGGACCAGCGACCGTTGACGCGGAAGCCGCCCTCGACCACCTCGATTTTCCCAGTTGGTGCGTACGACGATGAGATAATCGCCTCGCGGTCGGGCTCCCAGACATCTTGTTGGGCCTGGTCTGGAAAGAGGGCGAGCTGCCAACTGTGCACGGCTACGACCCCGAAGACCCAAGCGCTCGAGGGACAGCCCTCTGCCAAGGTATACTGGACCTCGAAGAATGTGCTGGGGTCAGACTCGAACCCACCCCAACGCTCGGGCATCAGCATCTTGAAGAAGCCAGCCTCGTGGAAGTCTTTAATGGTCTCTGGGAGTACGCGACGAGCCTCAGTTGTGGCCGGCAGACGTTCTCTCAAAATCGGCACGAGAGCGCGGGCTCGCTCGATCAGTTGTTCGTGAGTCATGTGGTCCTCATGTGGACTGGGCGGGAGCTTCCGGTCGGTAGAACTGCCGATACCATCTGCGCAATTTCATAACGGGGCCATCGCCGTCGCACAGGGCGGGCTTCTCCAGGAACGTTTTATGTTCCCAGATCTCAATGTCTTGGAAGAATCCGCCGCGAAGGTTCGCAATATACTGCTTCGAGAAGGCCTCGGTTTGCTTCTCGTCCCCCGTCTTTTGAATCAGGACAGCGAAGCGGAGGTGGAGCAGATTCTCTTCGATCGGCGTGTGGGCGTTGATCAGGATGCTCTTGAGGTAGCCATCCATGTGAGTAATTTGAATGCCTGGCCCGTGGTAGGTGGCCCTCAGCTTGTAGTTGTCCTTTCCGCCCCCGAGAGGGTAGGCGACGCCACTGTTGACCTGACTGGCCAAGTGTCCGTCGAATACGGCTTCAAACGATTCAACGTGGGTGCCGTGAACAGGGATGAAGTGACCTGTATCGGCCACGTTCTCAACGATTGCGTGAGGATGGGTTTTTACTTCCACCATCTCGTGGTCCCAGTTCGTGTAGCTGTCATCGTTGACTTCGGGAAGCTCGGGAATCTCCCATGTGGGGGAGCCGCCGTCTGCGTCGTGGTACACGAAAATCATCCCGCTGCGTTCCTGTACTGGCCACGCGACGGTATGACCCTTGGGTGGGATTTTTTTGGCGTAGGGCACGTCAACGCATCGGCCTTCACCGTTAAAACGCCAGGCGTGGAATCCGCACTGAATCGTCTCGCCAACGCCCTTCGAGCTGTACCCCAGGTGCGCGCGCATATGAGGGCAGTACCCGTTGAGTATTTTTGCCTCGCCCGCTTCGGTCCGAAACAGCACGATCTCCTGGTCGAAGTATCGCAACGGACGGATATCGCCCGGTTTCAGCTCATCAGAAAATGCGACAACGAACCAACCTCTGGCAAAGCCAGAATCACTGAAATGGGTGCCCATCCCGCTACTCCTTACTTCTCCGGCGTATACCGGATGTGCATCTCTTTGGTACCGTTGATGAAATTGGATTGCAGCCGCCTGATCGGACCATCGTATTCGAAGTCCGGAATCCGGGTCAGCAGCTCAGTGAACATGGCGATCATCTCGAGCCGAGCCAGGTGAGCACCGATACAGAAGTGCTCCCCAACACCGAAGGCCAGGTGGTCGTTTGGCTTTCGTGTGACATCGAATGTGTACGGGTTTTCGAAGTGTTCTTCGTCCCGGTTCGCGCTGTTGTAGTACATGACGACTTTGTCGTCTTCCTTGATTTGCTGTCCCCTGATTACGACGTCCTTGGTCGCAGTCCGTCGGAAGTGTTGCACAGGCGTCACCCAGCGCAACATCTCTTCGACCGCCTGTGGGATGAGGGAGGGGTCGTCGATCAGCAGTTGCCGCTGCTCAGGATGGTCAATCAGTGCTTGTAACCCACCGCTTAGCGCCGTGCGGGTCGTCTCGTTGCCGGCCACTGCCAACAACAAGAAGAATGCATCGAACTCCATCACCGAGAGGGCTTCGCCGTCCAGGTCAGCTCGAAGCAACACACTGATCAGGTCCTGCCCGTCTCCGCCAACCCGCTGCTCGGCGAGTTCGTTACCGTAGGACCAGACTTCCATGGCAGCCATGCGCATTTCTTCAATCGTACAGCCGCTGAATTCCGGGTCGTCGAAGCCGAGCAGGTGATTGGTCCAGTTGAAAACCTTTTTGCGGTCTTCAGCGGGCATACCAACGAAGTCGGCGATAACGATGAGCGGCATCTCTGCCGCGATGTTCTCAACGAACTCACAAGCGCCCTTCTCGGCGATCGCGTCGACCAACATCTTGGCGGTTTCTTTGATAGCCGGACCCAGCTTCTTGATCATTCGGGGGGTAAAGCCCTTCTGGATCAACTTGCGGTATTTGCCGTGCTCGGGGGGATCCATGTTGACCAGCATGAGTCGGATGTAGTCGAGGTCCTCCTGGTCGAAATCGCTGATGTTGGTACCACCTCGCGCAGAGGAGAAGGTCGCCTGGTCCTTCGATACCTCGACGATGTCGTCGTATTTGGTCAGCGCCCAGAAGCCACGCCCGTCCGGCTCGGGGTGAAAGTAGACCGGCTCGTTGTTCCGGAGCCACTTCAGGTGTTCGTGCGGTACTGCAGCAGCGTATTTAGCCGGGTCGTAGATGTCGATTTCAACGTCGCCACCGCGGTGGGCAGGGCAGAAGCCGCTTGTCATAACTTTTTCCTTCATGCTTGCGCCTCCGGACGATACTCAGGGCTGTTCCGTTGCTGTTGCTCGAAGAGCTCCTTGGCGCGTTTGCGATACCAATCAGGGAAAAACTGTTTACCCCAGCTTCGGTACTTCATGAACGGACCATCCCCGTCACAGAGGACCGGGCGGTCCAGGTAGATCTTGTTCTCCCAAACTGGAATGTCCTGCTCGAGCTGACGAGCGATCTCCGCCGAAAACGCTTTGCCGATGCCCTTGGTGATGTCGGCACTTCCCATCATCTTGACGAGAAAGGTGAAGCGAATGTCGACGTACTCGTCGTCAACCGCCACGACGTTGCCCAAAACCAGCGTCTCGACGAAGCCTGTGAAACGATTTGTCGCCACGCCGAACCCGTATGAATTCGAAGTGAGCGTCCCCTCGACGTTGCCACCCTTGCTGGTCATGAAGGTGGGCGTCTCCATGTGAAACACGTGATCGCGCAGTTCGATCTCGGCGGGTGGCTGTTGCAGCATCCCATGCAGGTACTTGAAGTGCGCCGTGTCGACGACGTTCTCACCCATCTCCTGGTTGTGGGACTTGATGCGCCAAATGCGATGGTGCGGCTCTGACCACTCGTCGCTCTCCACCTCCGGGAACTCGGGGACCGTCCACAGCGGGTCTCGCCCGTCGATGTCGTGCCATACCAAGATCATCCCGCTGTGCTCATCCACATGCCACGCTTTCGTTTTCCCCTTCGGTGGGACCTTCTTCGCGTAAGGTAGGTCGGTGACCTCACCCTTGCCGTTGAATTTCCAAGCATGGAATGGGCATTTCACCGAATCGCCTTCCACGCACCCGCCGTGGGCCAAGTGCGCTCCCATGTGAGGACAGTAGGCGTCGAGAACCGCTGCTTCACCCTCCATCGAGCGAAACAGGACGAGCTCCTTACCAAAAGCCTGAAGTGGGCGTACATCGCCCGACTCGAGCTCGTGAGACCAGAGAACTTGAAACCAGCCCGTGGGATAACGTGGGATGGGAAAACGCTGCGACATGATACACTCCGACTCGATACTGGAACGTGTTCTAGTTTGTTGAAGGCCTTTATATCGGGTTATTCTTCGAATTGAAACATGTTTCAGTCGAGTTTCTTGGCGACTGATTTGTCTTTATCCTAAAGCGCTATAATAACTGGGGAAGTCGTGGCTCCTTCCAAGCGAAAAGCCCGGTTCGGGGGGCATCGCGAGCGCGCCGTCTCGGTTCCGCGGAGGGGAGTTCATCGGGACGCTCACTCTGGGCGGAAATCGGCGCCGCGGCTGGTTACATCAGTGTTTTGGCGATCCCTTCCGAATAGCGACGGGCTCGGCCCGGTCGGGGAGAGGCGCCGGAGCGCGACCCGACCCGCGAGAACACCGATGGTGCGTGATGTCTCTTCTGAAGAGTCCGGACCGGACGCACTGCGACGGCCTCGATCTCGATCAACAGGTCAGCTCGACAGACGTCTGCTCGCACCACGATGTGTGGGAACCGCTTGATGTCTAGCCGACGTCTAGCCCGATCAAAGGCGCGATAGCCATCGTCGGTAGAGACAAAAACGGTTGCCGAGCAGATATCGTCGAGTCCGGCGCCCTCGCTCTCGAGCACAGCAGCCAAGCACCGAAATGTTTCCTCGGCCTGGGCGTCCACGTCTCCGACGTGAAGTGTCCGCCCGTCGCTGTCGATCGACGCTGTACCCGAGGCGTGAATGGTGTTGATTCCGTCTGCCTGCAACGTCATGCCCCTCGAGAAGGCCGAGCCGTATTTCGCAGCCTCCCGCTGCCTTTTCGTCTGAAGAATCGGCGTCACCGCGACTTCGCCCTCTGACTGAGAGGCGTCGACCGCCAACACATCCATCAGGCAGGCCTCGCGGCCCGCGCGACCCTGAATCCCGGTACTGGCAGGAAAGACCGGGAGATTGTTTTTGGTCACTAGCCCGTGCTGTTTGAAAGCGACATCACGGACACCATTGAAGGCCCCGTACCATTCCAAGATATCTGCCAAATAGATCCAGGTCCGCACGACATGTGAGATATCCAGGCCGACATCAGCCAGACTCTGAACCGTGTGCCAGTACATGTCATATCCCTGTTGAGTTCGGGGCGTGGTGGGCGTCCCACGCACCCCGGGCACAAACGCAAAGCGACTGCCTGAGACCTCCCAGGTTCGCGGCCCGAAAATACCGGGTTGGGTCGTGACCAGTTGGGTGCGACCGTCTTTTGGGGCCAGCCCCCAGATCTGGACACCGGCAAAAGGGATACCGAACAGGGGCTTGCCTTCGAGATAAGTGGGTCGCAGGTCCGGGTCGACGCCGGCCTGCGCGTAGGCTCGTTCACGCACCGCGAGCACATGGCTCCGAGATGTCACCCGTCCATAAATCTTCTCTGAGATAACCTGAATTCCTGCGGTCTTTAGCTGCGAGGCCAAGCTTCCGAAGGCGCGCTCGATGTCGAATGGGTGACTCCACTCAGGTGACGGCGCGACGGTGAGCCAATACTCGAAGTGGTCCTCTCGTTCAATTCGACATACATCCATTTTCATTCTCCAGCATCGAAATTCGAGAATTCGTTCCATTCAGCACTGCCCACACCAGTTGCAATCGACGGGCCAAGGGTTGTGCGCGGTAAACGCCTAGAGTGATAGCGTTTTCGTGGTTATGCCCGTCTTGGTTTTGACAACTTTGTGACAGGTTTCATGTCGCGAGGTGTACACTCATTGGCCCACCTCCCATGAGCCGTCCGATGCTTCAGCTCACCAGAACGCCTCGCAGCGTTCCGGTTTCGCGCCATCGGTGGCCTGGGTTCGAAGGGGCTCTCGAACTGGTCTAGCCCTTGCACAACCCATCTAATGTTGGATGTCGAATGAATTGACCGAATTGAATTGGAGACTGAAATGAGCGGATGCCATCGAAAACGGACCTGGCTTCGTACCAAGGACAGCTCCCTATTACCCAGTTTCGTCTTCCTGCTAGTCGGCAGCGTCGCAGTTCTGGCGACCACCCACCTGACACCTGCCAGCGCAATCCAGGGCGGCGTGCGCGACGTGAACGGACCTGTAGCGGGCGCCACGGTGCGGGCAGGCAGTCGCCTCAATGTGACTCGAACCGACGAAGACGGGCGGTTCACAATCGTGGGTGACCCAGCCGGAGAGGCGGTAAAGGTGTCGGCGTGGGCAAACGGCACGTTCATAACTCGGGTCGGCGAGATCGAACCAGGATCGGAACTGGACATCGTGGTCACCCATCTAGAGGGGCGAGACAACGCCGACTACGCGATTATCAGCCCGTTCTCAGACTCCGCGGACCCCAGGAGCTGCGAACGTAGTCACACGACTCCCGATGTCCC
>CAZDBH010000227.1:0-13309 GCA_964503485.1 uncultured Bradymonadales bacterium
AGTTCCACATCGTCTCACTATTCGGGCCGACCAACTGACCGCAACCGACCAGGGTCGTGTCTGCATGGAACGAGGCATCGGCGTGCACGGTCACGGTACCGGTTCCGTCCGAGCGGCCCACCAGCAGCTTGCCGCTGCCAGCGCCGTCCATCCTATCGAGCTCAGCTAGCGACAGATTGAGGACCGAATCCGAGTCCTCGGTACCCAGCCCGATTCCCTGCCCTGCCGAAAGGGGCGCTATGGTCAGGTCGTAGTCAAGTTCGACGTCGCCCTTCAGGTCGACCTCCTGTGCCCGCAAGGCCAGGTCTTCGGTGAGTTCGACGGGGCCGTCGAGGGTGATGGTCCCGGTTGATCTGACTGAGTTGTTCAAAGTCGCCGCACCAATCACCGTCACGGCGCTTGGGCCTCCTCCAGGGCTTCCGACTGATCCCAATGAGGTGATACCGTGAGCCGTGAAGTCGAACGGCCCCATCTCGGCGACAAGGTCAGTCGAACCGGTGATAGTCACTCGAGTTGCTTGGAGGTAGGTGCTCTTGGCCAGATCCAGCCTCCCGTCGATGGTGATGGACGTGTTGGCGACCCAGTCCACCTCGGCGCTCGGCTCGTTTACCCGGGTCTCAGCAGTGACGTCGATCACACCGAACGGGAAGAGCCCGCTGCCGACCGAACCGTAGAAGACAGCCCACGTCGCGCTGACGGCAAGGGAGGGCGTGCGCCCTTCAGCAGGCATAACTCCATCGCCGAACGTTATCGTGCTCAGCGATCCAGCGGTAAAGGCCACCTCGTTTGCGTCGACCGTGACTCGGTTGTTGTAGATCTGGCTCCCAGTCGTCGTAATGTCATCCTTGATGATCGCCGAACCATGAACTTGCACGGTGTCGGGTGCACCGGTGCCACCGATTTCGCCGTTCAAGAGCCGCGGCCCCGAGCCAGAGAGTATGAAGTCACCGGTTCCGTCGACGGTCCCGAAACTCGCGCTCGCGCTACCCGCATCGATCCTCGCGTTGTCGATGCCGAGAATGCCAATCGACACGTCGGCGTCGCTGGTGATGACTCTGCCGCTCACCACGGTCGCAGGCGCGGTACTCACCAGTCCGCTCGGAGACAACAGATCTAGACCGTTGTCAGTGAGCGTGACCACGCCGGTGTTCGTAAAGGTGAGGGGAATGGGCGATGACGCGTCGCCACCGCTATTGATGGTGCCTCCGTAGCTGAAGCTCACGTCGAAGGCTTTGGGGGAGGTTTTGAAGTAAGCGAAGTCGACTTCGCCACGGAAGTCGACACTACCGCCGGCCATGTCGACCCACAACTGGTCGCCGGTAATCGGCGCGAGGTCGACGCCCACGAAAGCCAGATCGGGTGAACCGGTCGCCTTGATGAGTGCGAAGCTGTCGTTGTGAAAGTCAATGCCGGACCCGGATGCGGTCCCGGTCACTTCACCCGAGAAAGTGACGGCGCGATCGCCGACAATTTCGAGGTTCCGGATCACTCGGATCGCGTGGCTGTTCGTCCCGATGCTCGTCTCGCCGCTGACCGTGGACGTGCCAACACCGCCCCGAATTTTAGTGTACAAGGTGGAGATGCCTAGATTGCTGTTGCCGTGGCTTCCTCCGGAACCGGTGATTTCCAGTGTGCCCGTACCCGCCAAAATGGATGCAGGAAATGATGATGAACCACCCAGCAGGATGCCCGTGTTGAAACCGTTTGGTCCGCTACCTCCGGTTCCCTCAACGGACAGGTTGCCAGTGTTTGTTTCGACAATCGCTCCACCGCTCATCGCGAAACCTACGGAGCCGCCGGTACCTTCACCCCCGTGGCCGACGATCGACAGGTTGCCGCTGCCAGTGGCTCGCACAATTGCGCGACTGAAAACAGCCACTCCTCGTTGCACACTGCCGACGCCGTTGCCTCCAGCACCGAGCAACATGATGTCGCCACTGACTGTCGACACCTCAGTGTCCGCGTCGACGATGTACACACCCATGTTGAAACTGTTGCCGAGGCCACCGGCCCCTGTGAGAGAGACATTTCCAGAGCTCGAACTGACACTGGCGCCGTTATGCACCCAGACGCCGTGAAGGCCCGATTCGCCAGAGTCCTGTCCGCCTGTTCCCACGAGTTGGATGTGGCCGGAAGTGGATGTGATGGTCGCACCGTCGACGTTGATGCCAGCCCCCACCGCGGTCTCGGAGCCCTCTTGGTTGGCGCGGAATAGGATTGTACCGCTGATCGTCTCGATATAGGCCTCGGACATGACCTCAATCGAGTCGGTGGCATCGATGGTGAGGGCTCCCGTGGTTCTGAGCGTGACCAGCGTGTCGACCATCACCGACTTGGCATCGATGGATAGGCTGGCGCCGTCTTGTCCATCAACTCCAGAGCCTTCCGCCGCAGCTAGCGTCACACGTCCGCCGGCGTCCAATGTGAGGTTGGTCGGCGCGCGCAAGACGCCAGTGTACGATTGATCGCCGGTTGTGCTGACCCGGTCAGCAGCGAACTCGATGTCGCCTCCGTTCATCGACAAGAAGGTCAGTCCACCGAGTTTTTCTACCCCACCCACCAGTCCATCGAAGCGCACGCTTGTGTTGTCTGCTGTGATGCCCAAGTTTCGTGGCAGTGAAAGGCTGTCGACCGTACTGTCGAACTGGATTTCGCCGTTGGTGACCAAGAGATCGACATTTCCTGAGAGGGCAACTGGCCCCTCGAAGGCAACCGAACCGCCGTACACCGAGATGTTGTCTGCCACCGTGGTCCCGGAAGAGGTGCTGACGAGCAATCCAGAAAGTGAGCTGCTGTCGCCGACTGCACCATCGAGAGACACGTTAGACCCTGCATTGATCGTCAGACTTCCCTGGCCATCGGCGTCCACGGTACCAAGCGTGACAGTACCCGACGGAGTGGTCAGGTCATTGATCGACTGGACCGCCAGAGGCGAAGTAATCGAGATATCGCCATCACTGACGTTCAAGCAGCCTCTCAGAAATGTTCTGCCAGTAGAACGAGTAAACGAACTGCCGAAATTGAACAGCGCAGGGCAGAACTCGTCCGGGCCACCCCCCCAGTCGTAACCGAAGGCGATTGTTCCCGTGGACTGGATGTCGTGCGCGGTGAAGGTCGCGTCCGATTGGAATGTGACATCGACGTCCACTGCGGCTGTGCTGAAATCTCCCTCAAAGGTGCCGCCAATAATAACGGCCGACTCCCCACTTGCAGCGCTGATGGCCAGATCGATCAGTCCGCCGAATTCAGCCTCCGGATTGACCTCGACCTTCGATGCATCGAGGGTCAGAGTCGCTCCTGCCAGCCTCAAATCGGCCGCCAGGTTCTCGATCTGCAATGCGCTGATTCTGACGTCCTCGGTGATAGTGAACGGGCCGCCAAGTCTCACATTGTTGCCCGTGAAGTCGAGGGCACCGGTGCAGCCGGTTGTGTTTAGATCGCCAATCTCGAGGTCCGCTGCGGCGAACTGCGACGGGCAGAAGTGAATACCGCCCAACAGGAGTTCTGTATCGCCCACTGAAAACGTCGAAGTGGTCGACACATCGCTGGCCGTTCCAGAGAAACCGGCTCCGCCGATCGTGAACTCGTTTGAGACCCTGACGTCGGTCCCTCCCTCTGTATCTGTCGCGTTGAAGTATACGTAGTCACTTCGAATACGAAGGTCCTGAATCGGCTCGGACGGAGAGATGGCATCTTCGAACGTCACCGACCCACCGCTGTCCGTGATTTCGACATCCAACGATCCCGAATAGAACGAAAATGTGAATGGGTCGTATGCTGGGTAGATGGTGGACTCGAATAGCACGTCTCCGGAGGAGCAGATCGTGGAACTCACAATCTCGACGGGTGCGCCAAAGGTCACCGAATTGACGGGGACATCGGACCGCGGGAAGTCAAATTGGCCGGTGCATCCCAGAACGCCCGTCAACTCGATCTCGGGGTAGTCTCCTGACCCATTGAACTCGAGGACTGGGAACTCCGGGCCGAAATCACCCTCACGGCCGTCGATCGCCCCAACTATGGTGCGATTCGCCGTGGTGGTAAGATCCATCCCCGCTCTGACACCAACCGCTGTGACCTCGGAGCCCTCGAGCGAAACGCTACCCGGGAACTCGAGGGCAACCCCGAAGTCGCCACCACCAACCGTGACCGGTTTGCCGTTACCGTCGACGGTGAGACTGTCGGCAGCAAAATAGGTACCGGCAAGGGTCGTCTCACCGACGATTGTGAAGCTGAAGAAGAACCCGCCAAAACCGACGTCAGCGAGTATGTCGATTCGTCCGTCTCTGGTCGGATGCTCGGTCAGAACGAGTTCGGCGGGGCCGCCGGTGGTACTGGCATCGAGCGCGGTCGGACCTCCCGACCCGTCGTCGGCAGGAATCGTGATGGAGTCGGCCATGATCGTCACGTCGCCACAGACCGTAATCTCGCCCAAGAGGGTTAGGTCGCCGTCGGCCGCTTCCGACACACTCTCATTGACGGTGATGGTTATCGGTGAATCACGGCCGTCGAAGACGACGTTCGACAGCACCTTCGGGCCGGAGATAGAAGTGGAGCTGCAGTAGACGTCGTCGTCCGTGCAACTCGTGAACTCCCGACATTCGTCGCCGCCCGGCTCGGCGAAGACCGTGCTGTGCGTGGTCAATGTGACAAAAACAACAACAGAAAGACCTAGCCACGATCTTAACTCGCCCATTCGTTCGCTCTCCGGAAAGTGCTGTGCCTCAAAACAAAATCGGCGGGAGTTGCGCTGGGCTTGAATATTTAAAGTGGCTGAAGTCGAACGACAATTCGGTCGCTTTGCGGAGCAAGTGGTCCGAATTACTAGAAGTGGGAGGAAACCGGCGTCTACTGAGAAGCGATTAGATGGTCGACGAGTTTGACGTACTCCTCAATTGCCTGTTCCGAGGTCTTGCCCTTGAACCCGGCCCAGGAGTCGAATTTGGCGCGGCCGCGAATGTCCATCATCCCCGGTCGCTTCCCGCTGGCATCGCCTACCGAAGCTTGTTTGTACAGACCGTATAGTTTGAGCAATGTTGGATTGTCGGGCTTCTTCGACAGGCCGTTCACTCGTTTTTGGGCGTCTTCGAACTGTTCTTTGGGAGTCATTTCGTGTCTTCCTTTGTGTGTTTCGAGCAGAGTTCACCGCATCGGACTTCGGCGTAACTCCAAGCTGAGAATGTTTCGTCGCTCTCACCCACCACGAAGGGGTCCTCCCCGTAGGTTTTGTAGGTACTGAGCAGCGAGGTAGCGGTTGTGCCTGGCTTGAGCGCTGACGTCAGAAACTCATCGACGACAGCCTTGGCGGCGGCAACTGCCGTTTCCCATGACGAAAAGTCTCCGAGTTTGCGTCGGGCTGACTCGTCCTGGTAGTGGCTGTTGTCGTCGATGTAGACGGTGAAGATTGCCGGCTTCATGGCTCCTATCCTATGGGCAGAGGCCCAGAAGAGACAACGATCGTCCGTGCAACCGCTACATTCCGCGTCTTTCGGTGTATGATGTCCCACGGCGCGCACGCAATCAATGGAACACGGAGTATGAGCATGCGATACGGTTTGATGTTGGCCTCACTAGTCACCCTGGCCGTCAGCGCTTCAGCGCAGACGGTGCCCGAGCCAGAAACGCCGATGGCGTGCACCGGGGCTATGGCAAACCTCGACGCGACTACTCTCCAACTTCGTGCGGTCTCGACCGCCTTTACCCACTCTGCCTTGTTCACGTCGCCATCGGGCGATCACATGGCCGTTCAATGCGAATGCCTTGGACCCGAGGGCAGTGGGCGACTCATTTCGATCAGTGGTCTGGACGTGGTCGCTGAGTTTGGAGACTACTCCCTCACCTGGCGAATCTCTGAGGCCGAGGCCACAGCCCCTGTCAGGGGGCCTGCAACCGGTTCACAGGTGTGTTCGTGTACGGCCGACACCGTGCACCAGTTCACGCCAACCAGTGGTCAAGTGATGCCCAGCCAAGATGGGGACATCACGATGGAGCGTCGGCGACTCCGTTGGTCGCCGGGCGCCAACGCCCAAGAAGACATGAATCAGCTTCAAAGCGAACTTCAGGCGCAAGGACTGGGCATCTTGGCAACGGATGCCGATGGCGCATCGTTCATTTTCGACATCGGCTGCGCGAACTGAGAACTTTCGAGGCGCTTTCGTCCGCGTTTTTAACACTGAGCGGGAGCGAGCGCAGATGCTCGCGGTTCAGTGCAGGGGCGCAAGAACGAAACGGCCAACGCTGAGATCAAAGACAACCGCCGAGCAGCGTGACTGGAGCGCCTCGGCGATCCACAACATCGGGTTGTAGGTCTCGTCACCCTCCCGCAACGGCCAAGCTAGCTCGTAGTAGGCGTCGGCGGCGCGCACCGTGTCGCGATCTCGGGCCGACTCCGCCTCGTCGAGCAGCTCCTTGAACTCATCAACGGCCTCCGGCTCGCGGTTTATCCCGACGTAGATGTTCGCTTGGTTCCCGCTCAGCGTATCGTTCGCGGTAACAACGAGCTCACCATCGGTCAGCGCGGCTTCGAGATCGGGCCACGTGTTGACCAAGTCCCGAAGATCTTCGAGTTCGACCAGCTCCGAGCGCTGACAGAACGCAATCCAGTGGCCCATTCTCATGGTACTCGACTCTCGATGACCCGGGCAGTTAACGTCATTCGTTTCATCAACTTTGTTCCTCCTCCAAGTAAGCGTAGCCGGACGTAACCACCGGACGCGGATACACCTATATGGTGGAACGAATGTCGAGGGGAACTGAGCTTAGCTTAGATTATTGCGCCGCCTTCAGTGTTCGGCTTCGGTGTGTTCAGGGTCAGCCTTGTCGCGGGGATCGGTCTTCGCGGCGACGATCATGGCGAGACCGAACAGGACAAACGAAAGCACGAGGGTCTCGGTGCTGCCCTTGCGGAGGTCTTCGAGCACGAACTTGATCCCCATCACGACGAGAAGCGGTAGAACGACTCGACGCACATGTACCCAGCCAGGCCGGGTAGACAGAAAAGCGAGACCGGCGGCGGTCGCTGCCAGGACAGCTGTCCTGAGGACTGCAAGCGCTCCCGCGTCAGCCGAGCCCGCTCCAACCTGTGCGATCGGTCCAGCTAAGTTGGCCAGTATTACAGCGAAGGCCCCGAATAGAGTGAGCAACATGACTGCCGTTTCGACCCATGTCCCAATCGACTTGGGCATCTCGTCGGGCCGTCGGATGCGCAACACCGCGAACGTGGCCCCGCAGATGATGAACGCCGCCCACGCGCTGGGTTCGAGCTGGGCGAGTGGGCGGGAAGCAGAACCCAGAAACGAGTTCAAAGCGTCTGACGCGAGACCGGACACGACAAATGCCACGAGCGCAAAAAAGACGGTCTGCAGCCGAAGCGTTCTCGTAGCCGGGCGTTGTCCCAACCAGGCCGCGATCAGCGCCGCCGCGACGAACAGCACTCCGGCGGTCGAAGCAGGCAGTGCCACCAGCGCGCCGAGAACGAGGAACGTTGCACCCATCCACAGCCCAAGATGGTAGTTGACCGTGGTTTCGGTATCGTTGCTGGTCGACAGCATCGAGAGCACATAACACGGGACTGCGGCCCCCAGACCGACCACACCAAAGACCCAGCCCGTAGCGCTGGTGGTGGCGATGGCCGACAGTCCACCATAGCCGATGAAGATAGCGGCCATCGTCTGGGTAACGTCGAAGAAACCAGCTTTCCGTTTTAGGAAGTGACCTCTTATGAAGCGCACCGCGCACAGGCCGATGACGCCGAGCAGGGCAATCTGAACTTCGGTCGCTGAGAACCAGTGTGAGACTTCGCCAGCGACCACCAGGAGCGTCATGAGCCCGGCAATGAGGTTTGCGGTCATGGCAGCCGGCCAGATGATGCCGCGCCAGCCGTTTCGTTCGCCTACCCAGAAGAGCCCTACAGCGACTACGAATATGCAGCCCACAAAGGGAAGGAAGGCGTGCTGAGTAACAAGCAGGCCGAGGCCGGAAACTGTGGCTGCGAACGAGGTTACCCAGGCCGCAATCCTACAAGCCCGCCGACCCGCCACGAACAGCTCAATACTGGCATACGTCGCGAGGACAGCCGCAGAGGGCCAGGGAGACAGGACGTCAAACGAGGCCGAGGCCTCCCAAATGAGAGGGTATCCGATCAATGATGCGGTGAGGTGGTGAAACGCCGCGCTGCGTTTATGCCCCTTCTGGCCCATACGGTCGGCCATCACGATCCAGACCGTGGCGTAGCCAAGGCCGAGCGCCACCCCCGCAGCGTTGCTCAGGTAACCCCCGTCGGTGAAGGCACGTAGGAAGAAGGCGCCACCCAACACAATGAAGGTGCGACCGATTAGCCCTGCGAGCCCAGGTCCACGGGGAGCAGCTGCCCGTTCAGCCGTTGTTTGTGGGTCAGCGGTTGTGGGGACTTCTGCCAGTACGGGCGTTTCGGCCGACGACGTGGGGGGGGCTTGTTGCTGAAGGGCCTTCTCGAGAGCGTCTACGCGGGCGCTCAGTCGCTCGGTGGTCTCCGTCAGCGCCGCAAGACGCCGTTCCAGATTCGCCTCGTAGTCAGTAGTCATCGGCAGCCCTGAGGTTACTCTTCTGGCTACCCGATCAGTACCAGAAATGGACGTTCAGGTGTATAGATTTCTTTATCTATTGAGGTCCCAAATAGAGAGCTCAAATGCGCGTGGCAGGCTGCTCTTTCGCGCGGGCGGCTCAGTGGCAATCGGCACACTCATCGAGGCGGTTCATGACGGGCTGGTTATGCCCGTCAAAGCCGTGACAGCTGTGACAGGGAATCGGCCCGTCTTCCTGGTGATCGAGGTGAGTGAACTCGCCTCGGCCTCCGTCGACATATTCACCCCATGAATGGCAGGTGAAACAGACCAGCTCTTTGACAACAATGGGAGGCGGTGGCTCCACTTCAGCTACCACCATGCTCGGCTCCTGCCCTTCTGTTGGCTCGTGAGTCGAGTCGCTGATTGCTTCTCGGAAGCCGCCGGCCAAGATGAGGCCGGTGCTTCCGAGGACCATCACAAAGTAGAGTAGCTGGAAAGGCCCCGAACCATTCAGTCCGTTTTTTCCGTTGGTGCTACTCATCGTCCTTTGGCTCCTCGCCATCGTCTTCGCCGTCCGGGGTGGGCTCGGTTTCGGCGGCTTCTTGGGCCTCAGCGCTGCCTTCAGCGGCAGCTTCTTCAGCCATTAGCTGGTCGTACTCTTCGCCGTGCTCGGCCTTCATCGCTTCTTCTGAAAGACGCCCTGTAAGCCAGACCCAGTTCATGGGAAAGACGGCGGCTCGCAGGTGGACGTTGTAGAAGTGCCAGATGAAGATGGCCAGACCGGCCAACAGCGCCTCATCGCTGTGAGCGATGTGCGATAGCGACAGCATCCAGGGCGGCAGAAAGCTCATGAAGAAGGTTGGAAACCACAGGATCAAGCCGCTGCCGCCCATGATGATGATTCCCCAGAAGACGGCCCAGTAGTCGAATTTCTCGAAGTAGCTCCAATGCCCGTATTTGGGTGGGCTCTTGCGCAGGCGCAGGTAGTATTTGATGTTGTGGACTAGGTCGCGGAAGTCCTTCCCGCTGGGAACCATGCTCAGATTCAAGTCTTTTCGTCTCCAGCGCATGCCCAAGTACAGCAGGTGATAGACACACGCCAGCAGCATTATGGCAGCCGAAACACGGTGGACAGTTCCACACGCCTCCAGGCTGCCGAAGAGGGCGACCAGACTCTTGGACGCACCCACACCAGCCATCTTGAGGGGCCAGCCGGTCAACATGCAGATGATAAAAGAACTCAGAATGGCCCAGTGCTGGATTCGTTGGTGGATATCGAAGCGAAGAAAGGTCTTCTCTTCGATGGCGAGATTCGAGCCAGTGGTGGCAGTTGATTCACGCATTTGACTCACCCTCCGTTTCGTGTGCAGGAACCCCGAGCGATTCACGGAGACCACTGAACATGTCGAGGACGATGTGCAGCAGTAGCGCCAAGATCACGAGTAGGGTCAACGTGACGAAGAAGAATGAAACCCAGTACTCGAGCGGCGTGCCGGCCCGCGTGATCGGCTCATGCGAGAAGGTCAGGGCGAAGTTGTCTGAGGCGCCGTCATGGCAAGAGGCGCAGACCTCAACTCGATTATCAGTTGCGACCTCGGATTCGGGGTCGTCGGCTCCACGGGCTGCGTGGGCGTTGTGGCAATCGACACAGGACGGTGCGTTCTCGGAACCGAGTAGAGCGGCACGCCCGTGAAGAGAGTGCTGGTAGGTGAAGACAACGTTCGGGTTCAGGTCGTAAGACTCGATCAACTCGGAATCAGCGTGACAGGGAACACACGTTCGATTGACGAACTCGAGTCGGTCTGCCGGGTCAGTGGGAGAGTTCACCATATAGTGAGGCAGTCCGTGGCAATCACCGCAGAATGGTCCGTCGGCAGCTTCGGAGTCTGTCATCGGATCGACGTGGTGACTTACCTCCATGCCCTGGACGACCTCTTCGTGGCAGGTGCCACAGGCCGCCCATGCGTACCCCTCGGTTCGGGCTTTCAGGGCGAGAACCTGCACCAACCACTCTTCTTCGGGCGGGGCGACCTCCGTTAAACCGTGGATGTCTCCCTCGAACTCGGTGTGACAGTCAGCACAAGCCAGATCGCCATGCACCGAGTCGAGGAACTGTTGTGGTTCGAAGGTGATGCGGTTGTGGCATGCGAGACACGACCCGTTGGGTGCTGCCCTCGCTTCACCTGCGATGGTTGAGAGCGCGAAGGCGCACAGGGCAAAGACTGCAATCTTGGTGGATTGCGCGAAAGCCGTACGGCAGAGAGCGAATGGTAACATGTGCTGCCTCCCTCGTCTGAGGTCCGCAGTTTTGTCAGCGATGGGCCTCGTGTTGTTTGTCTACTTCAAAGATAAACCGCACGATGACTGCACCGAGGGCGCTTCCGATCAGTGCGCCGATTAAGATAAAGAGCATGACGATGGCGAGCCCCGTTAAGAGCACGCCAAGGACAATCAAGGCTTTGGCCATCAGCGCGCTGTCGAGCGGGCTCCCTACGAAGGCATGATAGAAGGTGTGACCGACCTCTCGGCCGTATCGAATGGATGGGCCTAGGCCGGTGAGGAGAAAGACCAGCATCGCCGAGATGGCCCCGAATCGGGAGAGGCCTCTGACGAGTCTGTTCGATTGGTACATGACATACCTCGTTTATTCATCAGCACCCGGCGCGTGGCACTCGGTGCATAGCATATCTATGTGTGTCTCTGGGTCACCGTCTGGATGCTCCCACGGTGACTGCGAATACACGGTGGGACCGTAGGCGGCTTCCTCGTGTCCCTGGAAAACAAATAGGTGGCAGTTGTCGCACTCCATCGACACAAGCGCCCCTTGGTCACTTTCGTGTTGATCATCATGGCATCTGAAACAACCTGGGAATTGGTTGTGTCCAATGTGGTCGGGATAGGTCTGCCACGACACGCCCTGTTCTGGGAAATTGGTAGAGCGGTAGATGGCCTGTAGCTCTTCGATAGCCATGTCGACACTGGCTTGGGTATAGGGGCTGTCGGCCTCGACAGGGTACCGCTCTCGAATACTGGTTTCGATCGCCTCATCCGCCTCCTCGTAGGTCTCGTACCATACGCTGAGCAGGGAATCGGCTCGCGACTTGATCGAGCGCATCGACCGGTCCAAGCGTCCGCCGACGAGGGCTTGATTGATGAGTCTGCGCGGGTGGGGAAAGATGTGACTCGGTCGATTGTGGCAGTCGATGCAGTCCATCGTGCGAATTTCGCTCTCGGGCGGCCGCCCCTCTGGCGCGTTTTCGTCGCGGTATACGGTCAGATTACCCTCGGCGTCCTGCACCTCGATCCAGGGAATTTCCAGCCTCTGCTCGTCTGCGGGCCAGTATCTGACCAGTTCGTCTGCGCTGGTATGCCAGTGGATGCCCTCGAATTGTCCTGTCTCGGGGTTGGCGCCACCAACCTTCAGAAGCATGTGGTAGCGGGACGCCGTGTTCTCGCGATCGTACCAAAAGCGCCACTGCACCCGTTCGACTGAGCCGTGGAACATGGTTGGCCAGTGGCATTCCTCGCACGTCTCCCTGGCCGGTCGTAAGTTGTGAACAGGGGTTGGAATTGGCGTCTCGTAGTTGTCCATTAAGGTGCGGTACACCTGCCGAAGACCAGATATCTTCGATCGGGCGTACCACTCAGCACCATGCCCGATATGACACTCGACGCAGGCAACGCGCGAGTGGGGTGAATTCTCGTAAGCCGCATACTCGGCGCCCATGACTCCGTGGCAGGTCGTTCCGCAGAATTCGGTCGACTCTGTGAATAGGAACGCCTTGTAGGTAGCGATCGCCGATATGGTGAAAAACACCATCCCGAACAAAGCCAACAGTACCGTCACCCTGCGCGTCTTGGTGACATTGAAATTCAGGACTGGAAACACCTCGGTTTCGGGAAGCTTCCGCTTTCGCTTGAGGTGGGTAAGCAACATCCCGAGACCTGCGATTCCCAGTCCAGTCGCGATGACGGCTGGGATACCGATGTAGGTGATGAGTGCGCTGTAGGGATTCCGATTTTCGAGCACCATCTCGGCGACGAGCAATACGAGCCCCGAAACGAACGCAAAGCCTGCGATCAACAGGCCGATGAAGGTAATCATGTTTCGGGAGAGCGGTGTTTTGGATTCAGCCGGTTTCGACTTGGGTGTCTTTGACTCCGCCGTCGTCAGACCAGGCGATTTCGGCTTGGGGGCTTTCGCTTCCGAGGCCTTGGTTGGAGTTTCATTCGTTTCAGGTGCATTGGACTCGGAATTCTCTGCCATCGGTGGTCCCCGTGTTTCCGTGTGATGTTCGTCGATCACACGGTCCTGCCATAGACTAGGAAACTGTCTTGGAGTTACCGCTATGCGGTACCTCGTTGACGCGAGCCCCCCAGGGAAATCCCATACTCGGCAAAGGGTCGTGGCGTATTGTAGTGGGAAGGTCGTTCTTGGGGCAGGCCAATGGCTGTGCCCACGCACCAACCTTCACCATTGCACACGCCATTAACCCCTCAGAACTGTTCTCAGAATAGATCGTGAGGCGCTGCTGTCAAGGTCGTAGTGTATTTTTCTAGGAAAAACACTTATTACAGATTACCGGATACTTAACTCCACTGAAATACTCAATGATTTCGCGATGATACTAGCCATCCAGGCGAAGCTCGGGACATGCCTGTCCGGAGCCGCGGGCTGACTCTTTGGGTGGATTCCACCTGGCTTTGCCAGGTGCTCTAGGAGCCTGTCGCGCATAGCGCTCCAGGCTCCGCCATTGGCTTTTAGC
>CAZDBH010000228.1:0-2868 GCA_964503485.1 uncultured Bradymonadales bacterium
CAATTAGTTCACATGGATAACTATAACCTGGTAGCGGTTCCTACGCGGGTAGCGGTTCCTACGCGTGCGAACGTCGGCCGACAGAGGTTGACCACGCATTGACCGAAGCCGTGACCGTGACGGGCCGCCAGCCGTCGTCCTAGTCGCCGAATGGTGCGCACACCATGACGGTCAGGTGTGTGAAGGCCTCACTGCGCAGGCCCGAAAGGGCGTGGTACTCGCTGCTCGTAACCGCGGCCTTGAGCGATTCGTGGTTCGGGAACCTAACCATCCCGACCGACTTCGGTGCTTCGGTTCCTTCCACCAGGTCGGTTACGTCGAACCGCGAGACCATTTCACCGCCGTATCCGCCCAGGAGCGGCGTGATTTTCGAAATGTACTGCTGCACCTTTTCCATGTTCGCGGGGTTCGGGCTCATGTTGATCACGAGGTAGTTGGCTTGATTGGACATGTTGTTTCCTCCTTCAATATGTGGTCGTTGGTGTCTTCTGATCGATTCAAGAGTTTGCGACGACGGCCGGAAGCCCAACGTGTTCGACTCCGAAGGCATTCGGCGACTCGTGTGTCTTCCTCCAGTCCATCGCGTCGGCGCAGTCTCTGCCCTCGATGACCGGGAACCCGTGTCGGCGTTCCCACGTGTTGAGATCGGGGGCTGGTGTCAGCATGATCTTCAGCATCTGCCCCATCGCACGCACGAGATTCGGCAAAGAGCGCTTGGTGGACGGATCAGTCTCGGCGTAGCGTCGCACGATTGTCGTCAGATCCTCAGCGGGTCGACCCGTGACCTCGCGAACCACATTGGTGGTCCCACCGCACTCGAAGGTCCCGCGACGATACTCACGGAGGTAGTGGACGACTTGAGCCAACATGAAAGGGGTCGCGACCCCAGAGGCTCGCATGGACTTGAGTGCCATCCGCTCTGATGATTCTGCGTAGCGGACTTTCCGGCCGAGCACATCAGAGAACACGGCCGCGATCCCTTCGGGCGTTACCACTTCCGGTCCAGTCGGCCTAAGTGTTTGGCCTGCGTAAGGGCCGGGATTGGCTAACACGCCGGCGACTACGCGGCCGATATCTTCGTTCGAGATCGGAGCGGTTGCGCCACTTGCCAGAGGGAACGGGAGTATTCCGAAGTGCGCAGCGGCACCGAGGGTCGACATGATGTTGTCGGCGAAGAAGCCGACGTTGATGATGGTGTAGTCGACGCCTGGGATCCACCTGACCAGTTGATCGACCAACCAGGTGCGCCGGGTGAGTAGCGAAGGGTGGCTGGCACTCGAAAGCCACTGCCCCATCGCCACGACATGTTCGACTCCGTCCTCCGCCGCCGCCACGGCGAAGTGCAGGGCGTGATCAAGCGAGTTGGGCGTCACCGCAGGAACGAAGTACGCACGTTGTACGTCGCTCATGGCTCGTCGAACATCTCGCATGTCGTCCATGTTCCCGATCACTACCTCTGCGCCCACATCGCGAAGTTGCTGCGCACGGTGGTCGTCTGTTCGCACGAGGGCGCGCGTCTGGACCACGTCGGCATAGCGCTCGGCGAGCGCAATGATCGTGGCACGACCGGTCTTTCCTGTGGCACCCGTGATGAGGACGCGGGGTAGACTGCCTGCTTTCGTCGGTTTGGGTTCGTGACTCATGTTTTCTCCGTTGGGTGTCATCCGAACACTTTTAATATTAAACTTTAAACTTTAAAGTCAAGATAATTCTCTTGAGTTCTTGGACAGGGCTGAGCATGCTCCGAATCGAGAGGTGAATGTGCCAAAGGGTCGAAGTTATCGTTTGTTGTGTCCGATCGCGCGGGGGCTCGATCGGGTGGGTGATCGTTGGACGCTGCTCATCCTTCGTGACCTTCACGCCGGTCCCGCGCGCTATGGGGAGCTGCAACAAGGGTTGAACGGGCTCGCGTCGAACCTGCTCACATCGCGATTGGAGCGGATGCAGACCGACGGGCTGATCGAGCGTGTCACCGAGAACGGTATTGCGGTCTACAAGCTGACCGACGTCGGTCGGAGGTCATCCGGGATGTTGTTTGAACTCGCCATGTTCGGCGCGGCGTTTCCGCCCCCGGCTGACCTGCGAAAGCCGGGAAATCTCCGCACGATGGTGGTCACGCTCAGAGAGGCATTCCGTCGAATTACGACGCCAAGCCTGTCTGCCGAATTGGTCGTAGATGGTGAGTCGTTCGCGATCGAGCTCGAACCGGACTCCGTCGACGTACGCTACGAAGCGTTTCCCGAGGCGACCTTGCGGGTCGAGAGCGATTACGAACAGATGATCGCGATGTCCGATGGTCTGCTCGATCCGCCGACTTTCATCGAACATCATTGGCGGGTCGTTCGAGGGGACAAACCCGCTGCGCTGCAGCTGCTCAACCTGATCGGCTCCGCATTCGAGGCTCAGTGATTTATCGCAAACTTGGTACGGGTCTTCACTTAGCTGTCCCATTGTTAACTCCGTCGGCTTCTCGTAGTAGTCGATCAACACGGAGAACCGCTTGTCGTGTCGTGTCTGGGTGTTCCCGCTGCCGCTGTCTGACACCGCCGGTGGGCGCAGAGTCATGGCACAATAGCGGCACACGCGTTCAACTTGCGGCGTCCACCCCTTGACTGACCGAGCCGAATCGCAGCATGACCGCAGGTACCACGAACATGTTGAGCACGGTCGATGACAACAAGCCGAACAGAATGACGATGGCCATTGGGGCTTGAATCTCGCTGCCGGGCTCGCCGAGAGCCAACGCTAATGGAAGCAGGCCAAGCCCTGACGCCAGCGCGGTCATGAGAATCGGCGCGGGGCGGGCCGCAGCGCCGCCGCAGCCCCCCCCCACCCCCGTGGGGACACCCCCCCCGGCCGCCCCAAGGC
>CAZDBH010000228.1:2878-13301 GCA_964503485.1 uncultured Bradymonadales bacterium
CCCGCGCGGACATGACATGCGCCCCGCGGCCCGCCGTGCCGCCGCGCATGACCGCCTCCAACGGCTTGGTCACTCCCTCCTCGTCGACCAGATGCCTGATGTGCGTGACCATCATGATTCCGTTGCGGGTAGCGATACCGAAAAGCGTGATGAACCCGATAATCGAGGCGATCGAGATGACGCCGCCCGACACGAAGACGCCGAACACGCCGCCGATCAACGCCAGCGGGAGGTTGACCATGACCAGGAGGGCATCACGGACTGAGGACAGGGCGACGTAGAGCAGCAGGAATATGCCCACGAGAACGACCAGGCCGAGCACGAACAGGGTCTGCGCGGCTTCCTCTGCCGCCTCGAACTGGCCGCCGTATTCTACGTAGTAGCCAGTCGCCAGCGGCACGTTCGCGCTGACCCTTCGCTCGATGTCCTCGACCACACCCCCCAGGTCGCGACCGTCGCCCACGTTGCACATGACCACGATCTTGCGCTGGCCGTTCTCGCGGCTGATCTGATTGGGGCCGCGGTCGCGTCGGATGTCGGCCAGCGCTTCCAGCGGGACCCAGGCGCCGCTCGGTGTCGGTATCATCGTCTGACGGACGGTGTCGAGATCGTCTCGCGCTTCGTCCGGGTATCTGACCACCAGGTCGAACGCGTATGGTCCCAACAGAACGCGCGACACGGGCCGGCCGTAGAACGCGGTTTCGATCGTCTCGGCGACGTCGTGAACCCGGAGCTCGTATCGTGCCAGGGCGTCCCGGTCGAAGCGTACGGTGGCGAAGGGCAGGTTGGCTTGCTCTTCGACGGCGAGATCGACCACACCCGGCACTGCTTCCATCTGGGCTCGAACCGACTCTGCCAGCCGCCTCAGCTCGACGAGATCGCTCCCAAAGATTTTCACCGCGATGTTCGCGCGAGTCCCCGAGATCATGTGATCGATACGGTGAGAGATCGGTTGCCCGATGATGACGTTCGCCCCGGGCACTACGGCCAGGTCCGCCCGAAGGGCCGCCAGGAGCTCCGATTCACTGCGCTCGCCCATTTCCAGCCGGACATCGATCTCAGATGCGTGGATGCCCTGTGCGTGCTCGTCGAGCTCGGCGCGGCCCGTGCGGCGCGAGGTCGCGACCACCTCGGGGTGCTCCAGTAGGATCGTCTCCACCTGATGGCCCAGGAGGTTGGACTGCTCGAGCGACGTGCCCGGGAACGTGACGACCGAGATTGTGAGCGCGCCCTCGTTGAACTCCGGCAGAAACGCGCGGCCGGCCTGTAACGCTGCGATGCCCGCGGCGCCCACACCGATCAGAGAAACTAAAACCAGGACGGGCCAGAGCCTGAGGGCTCGCTTCAGCACGGGCTCGTACGCAGCTCGAAGCAGCCGTACAGGCGCTGGCTCCTTAGCCGATTTCACCGAGCGACTGGTGGGCAGAAGCAGTGAACACAACACCGGTGTCACTGTCTGGCCCACGACGAGAGACGCCGCCAGTGACACCACGTAGGCGACTCCGAGTGGCGCGAGAAGCCGGCCCTCGACTCCGTGCAGAAAGAAAAGCGGCAGGAACACCAGCACGATAATGAGGGTGGCAAAGACGATGGAGCTTCGGATCTCCTTGCTGGCCTCGAAGACGATCTGCAGTGTCGACACACCGGTGTCGCGGCCCATCCGCTCACGGAGGCGGCGGACGACGTTCTCGACGTCGATGATGGCGTCGTCCACCAGGGCGCCGATGGCGATGGCCATGCCTCCCAACGTCATCGTGTTCAGTGTCGCGCCCATCGCTCGCAGGACCAGGACCGCGGCAACCAGCGACAACGGAATGGCCAGGGCGGTGATGAAGGTTGCACGGCCGCTCAGAAGAAAGAGCCCGATGATGAGCACGACGAGCAACGAGCCATCGCGCAGCGCGTGAGTCACGTTACGCACACCGGTGTCGATGAAGTCCGCCTGGCGCAGCAGATGGCGCTCCAGCACGACCCCGTTCGGCAGGCTGGCCTCGATGTCGTCTAGGACGTCGTTTATCGACTCGGTCAGAGCGAGCGTGTTGACGCCCGGCTGCTTCTGGATCCCCAGCACGACCCCGGGCTGCGCGCTGATGGCTGCGTCGCCACGTTGGATGCCGCTGCCGATGACCACATCGGCGACATCCAGCACCCTGACCGGAACACCCTCGCGCGGTCGCACCACGGCGGTTGCGATGTCTTCCGCGCTGCCGACACGACCCAAACCGTAGATCAGGTACTCCTGACCGCTCTCCTCGTAGAATCCGGCCGACGTGTTCTCATTGGTGGCCGCCACGGCGTCGATGACGTCGTCAAGAGTCACGCCGTGCTCCGCCAGGTCGCGCGGCCGCACCTGGACCTGAAACTGCTGAACGCCACCACCGATGGGTACGACCTGCGATACACCCGGCACTGCCAGAAGACGCCGCCGCACATCCCAGTCGGCCATGGTGCGGAGCTCCCTCGGCGTGTGCTCCTCGGAGGTCAGCCCAATGAAGAGGATCTCGCCCATGATCGACGAGATCGGCGCCAGAACCGGTGGATCGAGCTCACTCGGGAGTGATGCCTGCACCAGCTGCAGCTTCTCTGCGACGACCTGCCTGGCCGTGTAGATATCCGTTCCCCACTCGAACTCCACCCACACGACGGAGACCCCCACCGAAGTCGCGGACCGGACGCGTCGCACCTTGCTCGCGCCGTTGAGAGCGGACTCGACTGGGAACGTGACCAGCCTCTCGACCTCTTCCGGGGCCATTCCATGGGCTTCCGTGATCACGGTCACCGTGGGCGCCGTGAGGTCCGGGAACACGTCGACGGCCATGTCGCGCGCCTCGAGCGCACCCCAGAACACCATCGCTGTCGCCCCCACAATCACGAAGAGGCGATTGCGCAGCGACCATCGGATAACCGCGTCTACCACTTGGCGCTCCTCAGTGTGCGTGGCCGTGACCGATGGACTCGGTCGAGGTGGAAGCGAGCTTCACCTGGTCGGCGCCTTGCGTCACCCCCCAGTCGCCGGCGACCACGCCGGCCAGCGCCTCGACGTACCGGCCGTCGCGGACACCCAGGATGACCGGCCGGCGCTCGAACGACTCCCCACCGGTTTGAACGAACACGACGTCGGTGCCGTTGTCGTCGATCAGGGCATCGGTGGGTACGGCCACCGTGAGCTGGGGGCTGTCTGCGATCAGGTGTGCCTGTGTCGTCATACCGGCGAACAACTCGGACCGGATGTTCTCGAGCCGAAAGCGCACCGGAAGGGTGCGTGTCGCGGGGTCGACCTCGGTTCCCACCGACACAAGCGCGTCACCGGGTACCTCGATCACCCCTGAAACGCTGTCGAGCTCGAACCAGGCCCCCGATATATCGCCCAATCGCCCCACGTATGTCTCTGGGACTCCCACGTCCAACCACAGCCGCTCTCGGTTCACCACGCGGGCCAATGGCGCGCCCCCGGTGACCCAGGCGCCGGGGGCCACCAGGAGCTCGGCGATGTCACCCGCAATTGGGCTCGGTACGGCGAGCTGGTCCGCCCCTCCCTCGACCGACTCGCTGCTACCCAGGTTCGCCCGCTGACGGCGCGCACCACGGAGCACCGCCCGGGCGTCTGCGAGGGCACTGGTCGCCTCGTCGAGACGACGCTGCGCGACGACGCCCTGCTCGACGAGGGGCTGGAGCCGGTCCACTTCACGCTGAGCAGACTCGACTCGGATGTTCGCCTGGCTGACCGCCAGGTCCGCGGATGCCGGATCTACCGCCTCGTCCGGAGATGCGCTGAGTTGAAAGATCACCGCTCCAGCATCGAGGGAATCGCCGACGACCGGGAACCGACCGTCGACGGCCGTTACCCGTCCGTCGCGCGGCGCCGTGACCAGCGACTCGGCGTCTGACGGCACGGCCAGGCGTGCGAAAGCGGGAAAGCTCGGCCGCATCATCCGAGGTGTCACCTGCTGGATTCGGAAGGGCACGACCCACTGTTGTTCCAGCAGATATGAAATCTCTCCGTCGGCCTCGGCTTCCTCGCCAGCAGCAGCATTGGCCTCTTCGCGACTCGCGAACACCCTGAACTCGCCCATCTCGTGGGACTCGGATCCCGCCGATGATTCGAGTCGCAGCACGACCTGACGGGGGCCGGTCTCTGCCGGGGTGACGACAGGGCGGAAGATACCGGGGACGGATGGCTGGTCGACCGAGAACCGCTCTACGGGGTTGTTCCCGCCCGTGAGCTCGACAACCACGCTTCCGACGTCAATCGGGAAATGGTCGTTGAGGCGTGTGAGGTGCGCGGCGAATGGACTCTCCTCGCCCACGACGAGGGCCGGAAACTCCACGAAGAGTTGCGTCGGGTCGCCCCACAGAGTGACTACCTCGGATGCTCCGTCGAAGCCGTGGCCGTGATCGTCGTGGCCGTGACCGTGGTCGCCACCACGTTCGTGGCCATGCTCCTCCTCGCCATGTTCGTGGCCATGCCCCTCTTCGCCGTGCTCGTGGCCATGCTCCTCTTCGCCATGTTCGTGGCCATGCTCACCCTCGCCGTGCTCGTGGCCATGCTCGTCGTCGCCGTGGCGATCGCACCCAGCGGTCGCGAGGACCGCCGCAAGGACGGGCACGAGGTGTCTACAGTAGTGCGTCATCGAGGTACTCCAATGCCAAGTTCGTGGTTGAGATCGAGGGCAGCTCGGCGAGCTTCCCACTCCAGGTCGATTCGGGTCAGGCGCAGGTCAGCCTCGCTCTCGATTGCGCCGAGCAGTTCGGTCAGCGAGGCCTCGTCAGCAGCGAAAGCAGTCTCCGCAAGCCGGGTCAGCTCTCCGTCGACGGCTGAGTCCGGGAGGGTGTCGAGTGCCTGGAGGACCCGCCTGAGTCGATCGCGCGCCGCCTCCTGGCTCCTCGTGGCCTGCGCTCGCAAGTAGTCCAGCTCCAGCTCGACCGCGGACCGCTCCGATTCGATGCGTTCGACACGCGCCTCATCGACGTTCCAGAGCGCCAGTGGGATCGAGAGCGAGAGGGTGAAGCCGTGCCCGGTACCCGCAGGAGAGTCCGCAAGCCGGTAACCAGCGCCGAGAACCCAGCCTCGTAGGAAGGGGTTACGCCAGGCTGCTGCCTCAGCCTCGAGCGCGCTGGACAGTTGAGACAGACGAGCCAGATTGGGCGGCTCGACCCTCGGTCTTTCCCCGGAGCCCGACGGCACGAGCACACCGCTCAACTCGGGCCGCGTGTCCCAACCAGCCCACGAGTCGAGCGTTGCCCAGGCTTCGGCCATTAGTGAGGACTCGGTCGCGAGCTGGGCTCTCGCGATATCTTTGGCCCGCTCTACCCGGCGAACCTCCAAGGTTGACGCGTCGCCCCGTGCCTCGCGTGCACTGACGGATTCCAGTCCCGAGTCGAGCCGAGCAATCCACCAGGCCAGAACCGCCACCCGCTCCTCGCGGTGGCGCACGGCAAAGAACGCGGTCTGCACGGCTGTGGCTGTTTCGAGCTCCCGCTGGTCGATAGAGGCGGTGACGGCTGCCGCTCTTGGCCGCTGCGCCTCTCTCAGTCGGCCACGCCAATCCGTGAGGTCCAGCTGCTGCTCCACTGTCGCAGTGAACTCCAGGGAGCTGACGTCGTCGTAACCCAGGATCTGTTCGTGGGCCAACCCGAGAGAGGGGACGGGATGCACCGTCTGCTCCTCCATTTCGTGCCGTACTTCTGCTAGGCGCGCGGCCTCCAGCTCAGCCGTGGAGCTGAGCCCCAATACAAGACGGACCACGTCGTCTGCCGTCAGGGCGGCCTGCTGGGCGGCGACAGGCGATGCCGCGAGCATCACCAACAGGGCGACGAAAAGACGACTACCGCTCGGACTTTTGCTGCGAAGACCAATCATTCCGGGGTGAGCTCCTCTTCGTATCAGTGCACCAGTATCGAGACGAGGTGCTCCAGGGCGTGATGCATCGGGCTGGCCCCCAGCGCGACGACGAGGATCGCCGTCCCGGGCCAGAACGGGTAACGCGAACTCGATGCATCGGCAGCATCCAGGAGCCGATGAACGCGCGCGGGCAACGAGCCGGAGGCGACGGATACGGCGTGAGCCGGAGCGGCGATACGGAGCCGGGCCACTGCCGTGAGCGCTCGTGCGACCTCCGGCCGGCTTCCGATTTTCCTTGCTGCGGCGGCGTCGCAGGCTGCCTCCCGTTCGAGTGCAATTGCGGCGACCAGAAGGCCCCCGACCCGGGCCGGAAGCAACGTCGACATGAGTTGCGCGACGGCGGCTCTACGGGTGTCCCAACGCGCGATGTGTGCGCGTTCGTGCGCGACGACAACGCGAAGTGAGAGGGGATCGAGTGCTTTGACGAGGCCCGAGCTCAGCAGTACGACCGGCCTCTTGAGCCCGGTTGTCAGGGCGAGCGGTTCGGAGCGCTCTACGATGCGTACATCTTCGCCAAGGGACGACGGGCGACTCGTACCCACCAACGCCTTCAGGAGCCGACCCTGGGCGACGACACGCCGCAGCCCGGCGCTCAGTGCCGTGAGCGCAGGTAGCAAGAGCACGATCGGCACTACCCATGTCATCAAGTGCCCCGCGGTGTGTGGCGGGTGCAGGAGGCAGAAATGGTGATGATGGCTACCGTGCAGCAGACAGTGGTCGCTGAGGTTGAGTAGTGCCCCAACCAGCTTTGGCAGTACCGCACCGAGCAGGAGCAGGAGCGGGACCCAGAGCGGAGCGTAGAGCCAAGCGCTGGCAGAGGCTGCGTTCTTCGGACTGGCCTTCCGGCGCAGCACACCGCCGGGGGCGAACACCACAACCCCGATCCAGGTCGCCATCCCAGTCAGAGCGAAAGCCAGCAATGCGAGCTCCACCAGTCCGATCACGTGTCGCCCCGCTCGGCAAGCCGCGATGCCACAAGTCGTTCCAGCTCGCGCAACGTCTCTTCGCCAATCGAGTCGGCGAAGTCGACAAACGCCGCCAGCAGGCCGCCACCGCGCGGGTCGTCGAACTGATCCGTCACCGCGGCGATGAGTTGGCCTTGCAGGTCGCTGCGCGTCACCGCCGCGGAATACACGAAGGAGTGGCTCACTTTCTCGCGTTCCAGCATCCCCTTCTCGTGAAGTCGCTTCAACGCCGAGGACACCGTATTAACCGAGATGCCTCGGGCTTCGCCGACGCGCTGGTGAACCGACCCCGGTGGCAGGGGCCCGTCAGCCCAGAGCGTCTCGAGCACCGCTTGCTCCAGCTCGCCGAGCACAAGATCTCGAATTCGAAGCATGTTGGCCATGTTCGTGGTCTCCTCTCCCGTTGCGAGAGGTGGGTACCATGGAAGACTCCGACCGTCAATCGGACTTTTCCTGGTCGGGGGATGTTCACCACCCAACCTGTCAGAGTTGGGAGGGGGCAACCCGTGCGATGGGGCTGTTGTTTTGTCCCCTGTGACTTTCGCTGAAACGGGCCAGAATCACCACTTTGGTGGTCCCTCACTTTGAGCGTCGGACGTTTCGCACGATGATACGGCCTGCGATGAAGCGCAGGCGTCAGAAGAGGGGCCGCCACGGCGGAGTCTTACAGTCTTTGCTGCACGGAGGTTCAGGATGTACTTGCGATTCGCGATTCGCGAATACAGAATAATGTCATGTTGTTGAAACCGCAAGACATGCTGGTTGTGCTCAAACTGCTACAAGAGGAACACCGGTCGAAGTCATATTCGCGCTTGGCAGAAGAGCTCGGAATGAGCCCGTCGGAAGTGCATGCCGGCGTCAAACGGCTCAACTCGGCTGGTCTGTTAGTTGACCGAGAGCCTGTTCAGCAGGCGTTGTGTAACTTCGTTGTTCACGGACTCAGACATGTGTTCATAGCCGAGAGGGGAGGGCTGACGCGGGGCATCCCGACAGCCTACGCGGCGCGGCCGCTCAGTGAGATCATTGTCGCAAGTGACGACCCGCCACCAGTTTGGCCGGATCCCGAGGGTGACGTGAAGGGTGAGGCAATCAGCCCACTGTACACTTCTGTACCAAAAGCCGTCCGCCAGGACGCCGAACTCGGCGAACTGTTGGCTTTGGTAGACGGTATTAGAATTGGCAGGGCCCGTGAACGGACAGCGGCAGAGCGGCTCTTTCGAGAGCGGGCGTGTCCGAAAGAGTGAACGCCAACCTTGCGATGGTAACGGCGGTCGCGGAACAGCTCGATGCCGAGTTGAGGGAGCAGTGCGTATTCGTTGGGGGAGCCATCGTTGACCTATTCGTAAGCGACCCAGGGGCAAGGTCAATCAGACCGACGGACGATGTGGACTTGGTCATAGATCTGGCGTCGCTCGCAAGATATTGGTTGTTGGCGGACAAACTGAAAGGGCTGGGTTTCAACGAAGACACCTCTGAGGGCGCGCCCGTTTGTCGATGGCTAGTTGGGCCGACGAAAGTCGACGTGATGCCTACGGATTCTGAGATACTGGGGGTTCAGCAATCGTTGGTATCCACAGGCCATCGAAACCGCTGAGCCTCGCTTGATCGGCGAGGTCAGTATCATGCTGGTCACGCCGCCGTACTTCGTAGCAACAAAGCTCGAAGCGTTTATAGGTCGCGGTGGCGGAGATTATCTGATGAGTCACGACCTCGAGGATGCCGTTGCTGTGATAGACGGAAACCCAGATTTCCCGCAGCAGGTTCAGGCCTGTGCGGTTGAACTCCGTGAGTATCTCGCCGGACGTTTCCAGGAGTTGTTGGACGATTCGGCGTTTCGTCAGGCCTTGCCAGGATACCTTCCGAGCGACATCGCCAGCCAAGCGGGGCTCCCGAGTTTGTTGCAGCGACTTGAGGAGTTGTTCTGAACAAGAGGAGTGCCGGACACAGACAAAGCTGATCTTGCGATACGTTGGCCCCGTGCGTACCAAGCTGGAAGTCCCCAACAATTCCCAATGGTTCTCGTTTTTCCACGCAACAAATTCACCTCACTCCCGATAACTCGATGAGCGCGGTGCAGTGCGCGTCGCCCAAGCGAATATGAGGTCATCATGAAGGGCAAGAACAGATCCAGGGCACGGAACCGAAAGAGGCAGAGATCGAAGGATAAGAAACGAGCCAAGCGAACCAAGAAGCGGGCTCTCGCTCGATCAGCGCGGAACGCTGGAGCACGGAGCAATACCTCAGCCCAGCGGGCTGCCGTCCAACCCCAACCTCAGCCATTTGAAATTGTCGAGGTGGTAACGTTGGCGTCTGGCTACAATGTGGAAATCTACGAGCCCGAGGCTCCGTATTTCACAGCCACAGATGCTCTTAGTGTCGCTCTTTCCAACAGCACTTTCGAGACGGCCTGGATGAGTTTTCTCATGGCCGATCCTGAGTGTCCCGAACGCATGGATGTGAGCGTCGGGGTGAACTTGGATATTGCGCTCCACCCCGTCGGCGGGATTTGCGTGGCGGCGTGGGTGGGTTGCGGACCCCGGCTCGTCAGACAAGAGTTGAGCAAGACAATCAGCATGTTTGAAGAGGAATTAGACGCCTTTCGTCACATACTCGCCGAGGTCGACCTGAACGTGCCGGTGAAGTCTGTGCTGATTTTCACTCGGCTCGAGGCCGCACAATTGCCCGACGACGTCGATACCAGAGGGTCGGCAGTCTTCTTCCGAGAAGATCTTGGGACACTCGGGTCACAGCTAGAGCAGTTGATGTTACAAGGTTCGGTGCGAGATGAGCGCACTACTCCTACGTTGGACGAACTCCGTGACCAGGTCAAAGGCTGGGCCTCCGTAGGAAGCGAGCCCCCGTGTGACACGTACAATGTGCCCCGCTGGTTTTGGGACGATTTCAAGGCCGCCTCTAAAGTTCTTCGCGACTGGCGTCCGGACACCTTCGAGCTAGTGAAAGAGAAGGAGGCGTTCGACAATTGAGCGGGCAGCGCGCCAACGAACGACTTTTCTGTCTTGATTGGCGCATAGATATATTCGTTGAAAACCTGAAAGAATGCCGAATCTAGATTGACGGAGATCAACTGTGACCAAACGTTTGACAAAACAGTCCCGCCGGATGCTGCGAGAACTCAATGGGCTAGCCTGGGAGAGAGAACTCAGCGACGCCTTGACCGAGCTCTTCGGTTCATTCGAACGCTGGAAGGCGGGGGAAATCGACTGTTGGGAACTCAATGGACTGATTCACGCGCATCATCAGGGTCCATCACGAGACTTGTATGTGAGGTACACGAGCGGCGAGCCTGAGCTCACAGTGTCATACGCGGTTGCACGTGGAATCTTGAATCAGTCGGATCTGCCGGAAACCCAGCGAGATCAGGTGCTACAGCGCGCTGAGCAGCTCAAGGAGATTTGGGCTGCAACAGAGGAACCAAAAGCTGACTGATAGGCCCCTTTCTGCGCTACTTAGCAACTGATGGCCAAGTACACCTTGCTTCAAAGCGGAGTGGAGGCGCCGGGAGTCGAACCCGGTCAGTAGAACAACAAAAAACCTA
>CAZDBH010000229.1:0-13265 GCA_964503485.1 uncultured Bradymonadales bacterium
GCGGCGAGTGAAGCCGGAGGCAAACGAGGTGTCCCTCGAGGGACGGAAGGGTGATTGAGCCGCGAAGCGGCGGATCAGAATTCGGGCAGGTATCCGAGGTTGACACCAACGTCGTTGGCAGTGTCGAACCCTGAGTCGCCGATAAGGAACCAGGTCTGGTCGAAGAAGAAGTCGATGTAGAGGTTCTCGACCAACAACCATCGCGCGTCGATCTCCAACACTGAGTTTGCGAGGGTGAACAAGCCAGAGAGGTCGTCCCAACCCTGTTGGACGAACTGGCCCGAGATATTGATCTTGTCCATCAGGTTATAGACGGTGAATCCGGTACCCGCTCGACCCGAGAGATCGCGTCCGGGTACTTGCTCGGCAAACAACCACCAGTCAAATGCCCGGGACCATCCGTCGCCCGACTCATCTTCCGACCAGAAACGAAAACGTGCTGTTGCGGCGTAAGCGTGCTCGTTCTTGTCGGGAAGGGTTCCGAGAAAGTCGATTTTTGTCATGGTCAGATCGTCGGTTCCGACTTCCGCCCGCTGCTCATCAGAGAGTAGGTATTGCGAACGCTGAACGCGATAGTGCTGGTCGAAGTAGGCTGGGATGTACTGGCCCAGTAGGAGGCGGTACTCCCCGTCCAGATAGAAATCGACGGCACCGACATCGTAGTAGAAACGAAGGTGGTTGTGCATGGCCTGGCCGTAGTCAAAGAGCTTGTTGAACTCGGCGCCATATTCGAACCGCAATACGCGGTAGTCCTCGGTGGTCCAGGTGTCTTCAGTGGAGTATCTGATTCGAGCATCGACTCCACCCGCCAGGAAGGGGTCTCCCAGCTCGGTCGCTCCTGTTGCGACGTTTAGGTTAGTGGGCACCGATAGGTCCGAGGCGGCGGTCACACCAACTTCGACGAAGAGGTCTGTGTCGGCGGTCTCCTCGCCGTAACCTGGCACCTCACCCACCGCGGAGGACTGGATCGGCCTGAAAGCGACGCGGCCCATGGTCGTCGTGGGATCGACGATATCAGAGAGCGCAGCGTTGATAACGAAGTGGCGGTTGATGTTCGCTTCGAGCGAAATGCCCTCGCGGTAGTGGTCTTCTTCGAGCATCGCAGAGTAACCCTGAACCAATGAGCCGTAACCCAGCGAATACGCGTTGACGGGGCGCATTCGCGCCGACAGGTAGAGGAACTCCTCCCGCACAGTGGACACGTCGCCAACTGTGGCATTCTCCAGTCTCTGAGATCCGGGTTTCGTAACCGCCGCTGCTCATGTAGTCGAGGCGAACGCACCGGAAGGCTCTCAGGATTTCCTCGGTCTCATCCCAGTCGGCCTCTCGAATCGAGAATCCGTCGAAATTGAAGCGAAGCGGTGCTTGAATGTACGCCTGAAGGTTCCAGGCCTGCAGCAACGCTGCCACACTCAGCGCGAGATAGGTGTTGTTTTCTAACTTGTTAGAGGCGTCGGGCTCTTCCATGTTCTCGATGCCGATGTTGGCATCCAGTTCCACGTTGAGGTCGTCTTCTTGAGCATTTGCTGTGAGAGGAAGAAGAAGTGTGACGAGAGCGACAAGTGCCTTCTGGGCGCTCGACTTCAGAGTTTCCATTTGAATCGGTCCTCCAGGTGCCGTGCTCGGTCCTGGAGGCGCTGCGCGAGCTCACGATCGCGCACGGTCAACGAAGCCCCCAGACGCTCGAGCCCTTCAACAAGGTCTCGTGAGAAGACAGGTCGTTCCCGAAGCCGTTCGACAATATCTCGTGCCGCCATTTCAGGTGTCGGATGCAGACCCAGCTCTGACTCGCTTAATGCGAGCCAAGTCTCGCTGACAATCTGGTCGCTGTAAACCCCCATCGTGGCGAACGAGTTGCGGGCGTCGGCGAAATGGCCGCGGGCGGAATCCCACTGTGTTCTGTTCACGCAGATGAGGCCCTGTACATGGTCGTTGCGGGCTTGCCCCAGCATATCGTTGAGGCGGATCTGGGCGGTGAGCGCTTCCTGTGCGAGGCGCTCGGCCTTGACGGGGCGGTTTGACGAAATCAGGACCCTGGCCAGGAGCACCTTTGCCTCGGCCGCTTTAGCTGCGTCCCCAGCTTGCCTGTAGCGTTCAGCCGCCGTCGTCAGGTGTTCCGAGGCGAGGTCCGGCCGTTTTGCCTCCAGGAAGGTTAGCCCCAAGTCGCGATAGTTGGCCGCGGCGAGGGTCGGCTCGCTGGCGTTCGTCATGTTCTCTAGCGACTGTTGGTGGTAGCTGCGAGCGTCGGTTAAATGCCCCCTGCCGCGTTCTACCACAGCAAGTGCGTATTGGGCTCGAGCGATTCCCTCGGTATCACCGGCTGTTACGCGCTGATCGAGCAACCGACCGCCCAGCTCGACCGCGGTTTCGTAGTCACCAGCGTCGGCCGCCAGTTCGAGCTTCACATCGAGAATCCGATCTACCTGCACCCTCGCGCCGGCTGCCTCGGCCAGTGGCAGTGCGATATCGACGGCCTCGATTGCTTCGGCGTGGCGCCCCTGTCGCCTGCACAACGAAGCGAGTGATACATAGGCGCTCGCCAAAACTCGGTTGGGTGTATCCGACGCCTTCAGCGTCTTGATTGCGATTCGTATATGTCGCTCGGCGGATGACATATCGCCCGCGCGATCCAAGGCGCGAGAAAGTTGGATTCGAACCTCTGTCAGTCGTATGACGCCCGCGACTTTCTCAGCGAATGAGACGGCCTCCGAGAGCAGTTTAGCGGCGGGTTGGTACTGCCCGCGAGCAATCGCCAAGTCCGATTTCACCCGAAGGAGTTCGAGACGGATTGTAAGTTGTGGGTCCTCTCTGGACGCCACTGTGCGCTCAACCTCTTCGAGCAATCCCGAGGCGGGCACGAGCTCTCCTTGGAGGATGTAGAGCCGAGCAGAGTGTAGTGCTCCGATGAGACCCGTCTCGTCTCCGCCCGCCTCGTCGAGCACGCTGTTGAACTGTTCGTGGGCCCTGTCGTACTCGAAACGTCCGATGAACAGCTCGCCGGCAAAGAGACGAAGCGATCGGCGTCGCGACGGATCGTTGCCGGGGAGATTCTCAACGACGAGCAGGAGGCTGTCGGGGTCCATTCCACCGCGCTCGATCAGCACGTCAGAGGCGAGGGTGGACAGGACGTTGGCGACTTCAGGTATCCCCGCTTCTGGCTTCTCCCTCACATAGTCGGAAGCCGCGTCGTGTACGAAGCTGATCAGCGCTTCTCGACTGCCGTCGTCAACGAGCACACTGTTTTCGAGCCATGGGAGCAGTGCGAGCTCTGCCGTCTCATCTTCGACCTTGCAAGCGCGGCTGATGAGGCTCAGCAGGCGCCGTTTCTTCACTCGCGGCCCAAGAAGCGCGGTAGCGACGAGCACTGCCTTCGCCAAACCCGGATAGGATGCTTCCGAAGTCGCAGATTGGAGTCTCCGCTCCCAGACCCCGCCCATCGACGCGGGCAAAGTGATGGCGACCTCTTCAGTGAATTGGCCGCTGCGCAGGCGGGCAAGCTCGATTGCGAAGAGTGGGTTACCTTGGGAGCGAGCAGCGATATGGCGCGCCTGATCTGGGACCACCGGACGGAGCAAGTCAGCCAGCACATCCTCCTGTAGAGGTCCCAGTCCAACTTCAAAGGCCCGCCCTTCGGCGGACAGCAATTCGTAGAGTTCGCCCATTGCGCCCGACAGTTCGGACGGCGATTTGCGCGATGTTGCCAGCACGAACAACAGGGCGTTCGTTCCCATGTCTCCGAAGAGGTTCTCGAGGACCGCCAAGGTGAACCTCGAACTCTCGTCGTCGGCTCCCTCCAATATCAGGCAGAGCGGACCCCTCGAGGCCGCCCGGCGCAGCAGCTCGGCCGCAAGCTCGATTCGGTCGTCTGTCCCGGCTGGTTCATCGGGCTCGTCTGACAGCCAGGCATTGAGCGCCCTGCAGTGTATCGGGGTCAGGTCAAAGAGAGGGGCTATCTCGTCGATTCGCCGTTCCAAAGCCCGCCCTGACAGGCGTTCGGCCATAAGTAACCTGGCCAGTAGCGCACCCACAGCGGATCCTTCGGCACCACTGCTTCGGCAGTAGAGTCGGGCGCCTCGAAAGACGCCCATTTCCTCGTAATGGTATCTGACTTCCTGGGCCAGCCTGCTCTTGCCGAGACCAGCTTCCCCGTGTACGAAAACCAGCCGAGAGCGACGGTCTTTCAGGACTGCTTCGGCCAGGTGCAACAGGCGTTCGTACTCTTTGTCGCGGCCCAACATCATGGGGGGCTCATGAGTCCAACGCCGCTCGATTGTGGCTGGGGTGCGCTCATCGAGGGTCGGCATCAATACGTCGCTGCGCGTGTCGACCAGGGTCGGCGATAACTCCTCTGTGACGTCGTCGGCGCCGTCCATCGTATCGATGCGAGGCAGAGCCCGCCGACCGGGGTTGGTCATAAGGCCCAGCGAATCGCGGATCGCTGTCGCTGAACGGGCTCGCGAGTCGGGCGACTTGTCGAGCATCGTCCTCAGAACGGCGATGACCTCGCGAGGAACGTCGGGACGGTTGGACAGATCGATTGGTGGAGCTTGCTTCGTTGCGTGCGCCGTCAGGAGTCCGACCACCGAATCTTGCCTGAAAGGGAGCCTGCCGGTGATCAGCTCGTAGAGAATGATACCAGCGGAGTAGATGTCTGTGTGGGGCCCGATCAAGTGGGTAAACCCCTGGGCCTGCTCGGGAGACAGATATGCTGGTGTACCGAGCACCCGGTCCTGTAGCGTGAGCGCCGTCACAGCCCCGATATCGTCCTCGGGCTCGAGAATTCGTGCGATTCCAAAGTCGACGAGTTTGAGCTGAGGCGACTCGTCGAAGGGATTTTCGATGAGGATGTTGGCCGGCTTTAGGTCCCGGTGCACCACTCCCCGTGCGTGGGCGTACGCCAATGCGGATAGCAGGTCACCCATGATCCAGGCGATTTGCTCCCAGGGCAGCTTAGCCCTACTCCAGCGGCCCAGCGGCATTCCAGAGACCCACTCCATCACGCAATAGGGCGTGCCCCGCGGCTCGGTACCACTGTCGATGACCGCCACGATGTTGGGGTGCCGCAATCGAGATGCGGTCTGAATCTCTATCGCGAAGCGACGGAGGGTGGTCTTCTCATCGGCGTACTGTGTATGAATTCGCTTGAGGGCAACCGGCGATCGGGTTGTGGCCTCGTGGGCAAGGTGGACAGACCCCATGCCACCCGATCCAACCTGCGGTCCCAATTCGTAATCGCCGAGTTTCATCCAAGCCTTCGCTCAAGCTCCGTCGAACGAACCTAGCCCGAGAACAGCCAGGATTCAACGGAGACGGTGCCGTCGGGTCGCGATGGGAACAGGTATGCGCGGTCGACTCGGGTCACGGCAGCCGACTGGTCACGACCGCGACAATCGAATCGAACGGTATCGTTCCGAATTGGCGCGAATCGCTGCTGTGCAGTGGGTTGTCCCCCCGCACTTCGCAACGGCCACTCTCGATAGAAACCACCCGTTTCAGGATTTGGGTGCCCTGCCGGTAGGGATGTCTGCAAAGAACGACGTCGTCCACCCTCGGTGGTCGTTTGCTGAGAAACACCTCGTCACCAGGCTGTAGTGTGGGGCTCATCGAGTCGCCCGCAACCCGTCGTCGGATGCGGCGTCTGAAGAGGTAGTTGAGGAACTCTCGGAACCCGGCCACCGGCAGCGTACGAGGCTGTGACGGCGCCGAGATTGAGGATTTAGCTGGCGGTGTACCAGGCGACATCGCGGCCTTTGATACCCCAGAAGATGCCGTGGATTTTCTCGACCGCAGCCATCAGCTCTTGGGCGTGCTCGAGGCTAACCTCGACTTTGCATGCCGAGCACAGTTTGGCGGCTTGCCAGAACACGTCGTGCAGATCGGGGTGTGCGTCCAGATGCACCGGCTTACAGAAGTCGGTCCAGAGCACCAAGATTTCCTCTTTGGCGACGTGAGCCTCCTCCTCTTTGATCGTGACATAGCGACCGAGCGTATTGAGGTAGGCAGCCATGGCCTTGCCATCACCGGCATCTGGTGGGGTGAGCGCCAAAATCTTTTTGGTCATCGACAGTACCGCTTCGGCGGCGATACGAGCGGATGCGGGGTCGTAAACACCGCAGGGTCCGTCGCAATGTGCTTCGGCTGTCTGTGCAGGCATATTTCGCTTCAGAGCTGACGATATCTTATTGATCATGGATTCGACCTCGCTAGTGACTGTTCTTCGTTCAATTTCTGTTGCCCAGCTTTTACGGCTGTCTGTCTCGCGGCGATCTTGTACACCTGTGGACTCATTTGGCCAAGGAGGTAACCACACGATTTCGCCCTTCGAGGGTTGAATGCCGCACAGTTTCTGGTTCGCCGAGTCGAGCCCATCTCGCGAGTTGTTGCGGTTCGGTGCCAGTTTTTGGCGACATGTTACCGTTTCGTGGCTAACTATTCCCAACTCCTACCTGCGCAGGGCCTCACACCGGCGTTTAGGGTAGCCGAGGCGGTGGCACGCCTCGTGCTTCAAAATCTGACCGACGCACCGCAGTTCGAGTCGGAAGACTCCGATCCCGGGAGGTTCAGCGTGTCGAACACGACCGTAATGATCATGGCTGGCGGCAAGGGGTCTCGGCTGGGACCGCTCACTGTTCATCGCTCCAAGCCGGCTGTTCCATTCGGCGGACGCTATCGGATTATCGACTTCGTCCTGTCGAACTTCGTCAATTCTGGCTATCGCAACATGTTCGTATTGACCCAGTACATGGCGAGCAGCCTGATTCGGCATTTGAACCGGAATTGGCGAATGTCGGATGTTCGCGATTTCATCGAGGTGGTGCCAGCCCAAATGCGTACAGGCGAGTCCTGGTACATGGGCACCGCCGACAGCGTGTTTCAGAATCTCAACCTCATTCGAGACGAAGCCACGCCCCACACAGCGGTGTTCGGCGGTGATCACATCTACGCATTCGCAGTCGATCAGATGGAAAAACACCACCGTGACATTGGAGCCGACTTGACTATCGCTGCCTTCCCAGTGCCGCGTGAGACCGCCTCGGAGTTCGGTGTCATCCAGTGCGATGACTCTGGACGGGTAACCGGTTTTCAGGAGAAGCCAGCCGATCCGAGTCCCATGCCAGGCCGGCCCGGGTACTCGCTTGTCAGTATGGGGAACTACTTCTTCCGCACTCACGTCCTAACAAAGGTTCTGAGCAAGGACGCCAACCGCTCTCGCACCTCCCATGACTTCGGCAAGGACATCATCCCTCAAATGGTCAAAGAGGGACGCCAGGTCTACATCTACGATTTCAGTACCAATCGAATTCCAGGCAACCCGCCCGACCAACCGCCGTACTGGCGAGACGTGGGAACGATCGACAGCTATTTCCAGGCCAATATGGACCTCAGGTCCCGGCTTCCAGAGCTCAACGTCTACAATCGAAACTGGCGAATTCGCACTGCCCGTCGCGACTTCCCGCCTGCGCGGTTCGTGGGGCATTGGGAGGAGACTGGACACGGGCGGATTATCGACAGCTTGGTCTGCGAGGGGTCTATCGTAGCCAATGCGACCCTCAAGAACGTCGTTGCAGGCTACGATTGCTTCATTCACTCGGGTAGCTTTGTCGAAGATTCCGTGATTCTGTCTGGCTGTGACATCGGAGCGCAGTGCCAGCTTCGCCGTGTCCTGCTCGATAAGAACTGCAAGATAGAACCGGGCGTAAAGATCGGCCTCGATTCAGAAAAAGACAAGTCTCGCTTTCCGTTCGTTACCGAGTCTGGAATCGTGTTGCTTCCGCAAGGAACCCGAGTTCCGCGAGAAGGTGCCATCCACATGGCGCACGATCAGAAGGAACTGCTCGAGAAAGACAGTGCGACCCAGACTGTCATGGCTGTGTTCGAGGAGTCCTTCTCTGTGTCGTCAGACGTGAGGCATAGCCACGTCTCGATGGGACCCCGTTACCGCCAGTTCAGCCCCGAAGCGCTCTATGGCGACCCCGAGTTGGTCTGAACGAAACGTGGCTCTGCCGGGAGTTTTTTTGCGTCACGTAAATTAGATAGGGAAAAAGGGGGAAGCGAGCAGGTAGAGCAGGAGGGGACCGGGAGGTCCCCCTGTTATAGATTCCGGCAGTGCCCATGAATCGAAGTGACCAGCTGACCCTACGTGGATTGGGGGGCGGCAGTCACTAAAACCAAAAAATTTAAGTCACTTAGCAAAGTCAGCTAGTCACTTCGATTCATCGACGCGGGCTGTAACGAACTCGCTGCCTTGATGTTGAGTCCTGGCTGCGACAGAAGCAGAAGTTGTAAGAGTTCAGCCTCATTTCGTCACACGTGGGATTGGCCGTTAGCCTGGTCCCTCGCGCCGATGTGATGGTATAGAGCAAGGCCTGTGCCAAACACAGGATCAAGTCTATAACCTGTTAATAACGCAAAGCAAAAAACCATAAACACTGTTCTCCATTTACAAATACACCCCAAGCCGACTGGGGTCAGAAGACCCCTAAAATGGGGTACTTTGTAGTCTAGGGTGGGGGGTTTGAGCACCATGTGAGGCGTTGAAGCCCCAGTCCAGACCACGGAGTGGCAACCTCCATGACACAATCGGGGTGCTGCGATGGGATCCTTGCCGTTTCAATGGCGAATAGAGCGCCGTTCTAGGTGCCGGCCAAGCTCATCAACATGATACCCATGACCAATGGGATCATACTGATCAGCGTCTTTCGGCTGCTCAAGCCATGATGCACGTGCATCGAGTGCCAGCAGATACCGATGACGTACCAGAGGGTGAGAATGACTCCGATTGCGGGAATCAGCAGTAGTAGCTGCCCAACCGAGGCGTAGCAGAAGAACCGGAAGTACGTGCCAAAACGGAGCGCTTTGGTTCCCGACAGGGCGGCACCCAGCTGCAGCAGGACGCCGCCGAAGACAAGGCGGGCTGACGCCACGAGCGGCAGTACCGCGATACTCAGTAGCTGCGCCTTCTGGATCGAGAGGTCGTACTCCGTGGCCGCTTTCCTGAACTGCTCGAGGTACTCGTCGGGTTGAAGTAGAAAATGCAGGTAGAGGAAGAAGGCGATTTGCCCGATGAGCGTCGCGATCAGCCCAAATACGAAGGCTGGCAGCAGGCGACCGTCAACGTCAATGGCCTCGGCGTACCGGCGGGGGTGGCGGAGCCCAGCAGCGACGTTTGAAAAGAACGCCTCGAGCCCGAGTCCTTTCTCGGCTGACTTTTCTTTGACTCGAACGCCGACAGTCCTGGAGCAAGCTGCGCACAACGCGCGTCCATCGGGCTGAGGCACTCGGCATTCCGAGCAGGTCAAAACGTCGCAGTGTGTACAGACTGCGATCGCCGGCTCACTTTGGTGTATTCCGCACCAGACGGGCCAGTGTCGGACGGGCTCAGTTGACACGTTGTGGGCGCCTCACTTCCGGCGTCTGGCTTTGCGCTGTTGCTTGCGCTTTGCCTTGCGTTTGTTCCTGTCTTTGTTGCTCTGGCGCGTGGATTTGGGTGCGGCGCTTCCACTCATCCCAGGAGGCGTGAAGCCGCGCGGAACCCCGGAATTGGCCAACATTTGTGACAGATCGGGCGGGCCTGCAGCCCCAAGGTCGCCCATGCCGCCCATGTCCCCGAAAAGCTGGTCGAGGTTCATGTCCTTCATCTGCTTGAGCTGACCAAGCTGCTTAAAGCCCGGAATCTTGTTCAGGAAGCCGGTAGAGCCCTGACCGAGCGCTTTCAGCATCTCCTTCATCGCGGCGAACCGCTGCAGCAGTCCACTCATGTCCTCTTCAGTCCGACCACTACCTCTTGCGACCCGTCGCTGTCGAGAAAGCGAGCCTTTGAGCAGCTCGGGTTGGCGTCGTTCATCTGGGGTCATGGAGTGGATCAGCGACTCGATTCGCACGAATTCCGTTTCGTCGACCTTGAAGCCTTGAGGCAGTTTGTCGCCGAAGGGCATCATCGCGAGAAGGTCTGTGAGTGAACCCATCTTTCTGATGGTTTTCACTTGCTCGAGGAAGTCGAAGAAGTCGAAATCGCCGCGCAGCATACGCTCGGCGTCCTTTTCACGCTCCTCGAGTTCGCGCTGCGAGACCACATTCTCCATGCGGTCGACCATGCCAATGATGTCGCCGAAACCCAGGATTCGGCTGGCCATTCCGTCGGGCCGAAACTCCTGTAGGTTGTCGAGCTGCTCACCCAGACCGACGAACGTGATCGGCTTACCTGTGACCTCCTTGATCGACAGTGCCGCACCACCTCGGGCATCGCCGTCCAGCTTCGTCATGATGAAGCCGGCGAGGTCGAGGCGTTGGTTGAACTCATTGGCCGTGTTGACGGCGTCCTGACCGATCATCGCGTCACAGACGAGGTAGATGTAGTTTGGCTGAGTTGCCGCGACAATCTCTTCGAGCTCGCCCATGAGTAGATCATCGACTGCCAGTCGGCCGGCGGTATCGAAGATCACCACGTCTCGATTGGTTCGGACTGCCTCCCTTACGGCTTCTTTGCAGAGGTCGGGTGGATTGCCCGCTCCTTCACTGTAGACGGGTACGTCGAGCGTCTCGCCCAGCACTTTGAGCTGCTGGATCGCGGCGGGGCGATAGACGTCAGCTGCTACTAGCAGTGGCTTTCGTTCGTGGTGATGAAGCATCCAGCGAGCCAGCTTGCCAGCCGTTGTCGTCTTACCGGCGCCCTGAAGTCCCACTAGCATGATGCGGGTGGGTCCGTCTTTCGGTTCGTTGAAAACGAGCGGCTCGGCCTCTGGCCCCATGAGCTGTTCGAGCTCGTCGTGGCAAATTTTGATGAAGACATCGCCTGGGCTGACTTTGTGCTTCTCGCCCTGGTGCGCCACCTTGACGTGAACTACCTCACCGAGTGCCTTTTCCTTCACGCGAGCGATGAAGTCCTTCGCCACCCGATAGTTGACGTCGGCCTGGAAGAGGCTCATCCGAATGTCTTTGAGAGCCTGATCTATATTCTCTTCGGTGATCTCGCGTTTACCCTGCAACGCGTTCTTTGCAGCGCGAAAACCACCAGAGACTGTTTCGAACATTGCCATCTAATCTGTCCTGACTGGGCTGGGGGAGCGGTTCTTTCCAAAGCTCCCGCCTAGCACGGTTCGGTTCTTACCCTTGAGTTTTGCCATCCAGACCGCCTCGTCCGCCAGGCGAAGCAACGCGCGGCTATCATCGGCGGATCCCTCGTATGCTGCGATGCCAAAACTCGCTGTTATACGAATTGTAACCGATTCGAACTCGCCGATCTGAATCTCAAAGTCGTGTTCTGCCAACGCTTTCCTGAGTCGCTCTGCCTCGATGACAGAGCGAACTCCACCCATTCCGGGTCGGACTGCGACAAATTCCTCTCCTCCGAATCGGCACACTGTATCGATCGAGCGGACCCTGGAACGCAAGAAAGAAGTCAGTTGGGTGAGTAACTTATCTGCCCGGGCGTAACCATGGGCGTAGTTGATGTTCTTGAAGTCGTCCACATCGATCACCCAAACCGACATTGGAGATGCCACCAAGCGTGCTCGTTCGATCTCATCGCGCAGACGGTTCGTCAGGAACTTCCGGTTGTACAAACCGGGAAGGCGGTGATTCACCCGCAGCAACTCTTCGCCTGACTGTGCCGCTCGCCTGTAGTTTGCCCGGGTTTGAAGCAGCCCGTTGACGATTGCGAGCAAGGTCTGGTCGACGATCGGCTTGTTCAAGAACCCGTCAACACCCCTGATAAACCCCTCCATCGCAGTGATTGTGGAGGCGTCCTCGGCCACGATGACGACAGGAACGAACGCGTCTGGGTTGAGCTTGGCTCTGAGGGCCACCTCGAGGGCGTCCAGGCTGCCCCAGGGCAAATCGACCAGGGCTAGATCGACTCCTGCTTCGCAATGAAGCGCTGCTTCATGCTGGTCCCCTGTCGCTACCACGGCGAAGCCCGCTTTCTCGAGCAGTCCGCTGATATGGCTTCGGGACGAATCGTCGGTATCGTAGACTAGCAGTTTGCGCAACGAGCCCTTCTCCCCCTAGTCGATCGGGCGCCAGCTCGAACGCGGTATGTGCGACGATGGCAATGGAGGTTGTGCTGCGAGTATATACAGAGCACGCCGATTTCGCACCTCGTCGGTACTGTCAGGCGTCGCTACTGCCGGGGCATCCTCTCCAAACCCTTGATAGTAAATAGGAAACGAAAATCCGCGCTGAGAAAATGCCCGCGCGATGGAGCGGGCGCGCCGCTCGCTCAAGCTCTGATTGTCCGACCGTGATCCGACCGTATCAGTGTAGCCTCCGACGTAGAGATTGATATCGACGAAGCGACCGTAACGCTCGACTGCCAACTGCAACTCTTCGTACGCCGAGGCAATCTTGGGCAACTCGCTATCCTCGATGACATCGCTTCCGGTCGCAAAATGCACCTCTTCGTGCGGGATTTCTACAGACCAGGGAATGAGCTCGATCTGTGACCAGAACCCACTCGTGTCGTAGGCCGTCAGTGTGATCTTCAGCACGACGCCGGGAGACTGCGACCACTGCACTCGCAAGGGTGTGCCTCCCGCCTCTCCGGCGAATGGCGCGGCGCCACTACCAATCGAGATGCCTTCGTCACTCGTCACGTCGTATTCGACTCGGTCAGCCGGGCGACTCATGATGAGTGTCAACTCGTGAGCATCCAGATCAACGCGCTCGAGCGGGATAGACAGCTCCAATCCCTCAGTGACCTCGAACTCGAAGGTAAACGACATGTCAAAAGGGCTGTCGTTCCACTGGCCCGAGATCTCGGCTCGCCACTCGTGGTTTCCCAAGATCGAGTCGAACGTGAGCTCGGCTGGCCGGCCCCGCGTCAGCTGGCCGACGTCGAATGACTCCCTACTTCGTCCCCGGCGCAACGTCACCGTGACGTCATCCAGGGGCTCTGATGTCGACAGGATGAGCATCGGCTCATCTGTGTCGACCAGAAGGGGGCTGTTCGTCATAAAATCGATCGGCGGTACTTCCTGACTCGATGCCTGCTGGGACAGAAAGGTCATCGATAGGGCGAGGAAGCCCCATAGTAGTGTCTTTGATCGTCTCATTGTCACACTCAGTGTCCTCGAAAAGCCGAATCACACCGGTTCGTATACCACGTTTCCCACCCGCGTCGAGCGCTAGCGTGGATCCTACACCATTCCCAGACTGCGTGCAGCCCCTAGCGAGCGCGGGTTCAGGTTGCTGGTGGTCTTCAGATTGGAAGCGGCTCGAAGCGGGCGTGACGCAGCTAGCGTCGTTTCTTTTTGCCCTTGTTGCTTCGC
>CAZDBH010000230.1:0-12977 GCA_964503485.1 uncultured Bradymonadales bacterium
GGAAAACCAAACCGCTGATTCCCAAACGAACCAGCCCAACGACGCTGATACCGAGATTATCCCCAGCGATCCGGGCGACGAGTTGGCAACGCCCGATGACGTCAGGCAGCCCGTGGTATCGGGCGCGACCGACGAAGGGCAGTTCCGGGTGGATCTTGACCTCACTTCGACGCCGAACAATGTGCGTGTGTACGTGAACGGCGGCGTTATCGGCGAAACCCCGATCAGGTATTCGTTCAACACAGATGACGAACGGGCCCAGATCACGTTTCGAGCTCAGGGCTACCAATCGGTCAGTTTTTTGGTGGCGACGCGCGTCCCAGCGGAACCCCGCCACGTGATACTCCTGCCCGTTACAACCGACGACTTCGAAGAACCCGAGCCTGGCGATTGAGTGTGGATGTTTCCTATCGCAGTGGACGATACCCGGGCCCTCGGGACAGCTCAGCGGTGAGTTTGCGATGAGCCAACCGACCTACGGCATGCCGTCGGTGGGAGAGCTGCTCGCCGACCGTTACCGTCTCGATCAAAAAGTTGGCGAGGGGGGCTTTGCAGCTGTCTTTCAGGCGGAAGACACGCGCGCCAGCGGCCGAGTAGCAGTCAAAGTACTGCACCCCGCGAAGAGTCACGGCGGAGACTTCGCCGATCGCTTTCGCCAAGAGGTGATGCTGTGTCGCCAACTTCAGCACCCCAATAGTATCAAGGTAACCGACACCGGAACGACTGCCGGCGGTTGCCTCTTCATGGTCATGGAATTCGTCTCGGGGAGGCCTCTCGACGACGTTCTTGCGACCGATGGAGCGTTTGGGCTGGATAGGACGGTGCATATCGGACGGCAAATCCTTCGAGCCCTGGCCGAAGCGCACGAAAAAGGCATTGTCCACCGTGACCTGAAGCCGCCGAACATCATGATAAGCGAGGTCGGCGGCGAAAGGGATTTCGTGAAGGTCCTGGACTTCGGCATTGCCAAAGCTCTGGAACCGACCATGTCGCAGGTCGAAACCCAGGCCGGCTTGGTGTTCTGCACACCAAAGTATGCTCCGCCAGAGATCCTCATGAGCAAGGGCATCACACCGGCCGCGGATGTCTATTCTGTCGGTTTGATCCTCATCGAGATGCTGACGGGCGAGCCTGCCATCCAGACCGGTTCGAACGCCGAAGCAATCGCCTTTGTGCTGTCGCCTGACCTGGTTGCATTGCCTCCCGCCATGGCCGGAACCCCCCTTGGCCGAGTCGTCCAGAAGAGCGTGGCGAAAGAGGTTGGTGATCGGTATCGAAACGCGCGAGAAATGCTGCAGGCGCTCGAGAACGCGCTAACTGCTCGCACGGAGCCCATCTCGGTACCCAACCTCGTGCTGGGACGGACCGGTCGGCCCTCTGACCAGCCGCCGGTGGCGCGCCCTGGGGGACCTCAAAGCGAGGGAGGTATCCCGATCGCAGTGGCCGCCGCCGTTGTCGCCCTCGTCATTGTGGTCCTGGCTGGCCTGTGGTTCGTCCTTCGGGACGACGGCGCCGTGGCTGGGAATGAGGCGGACGCTGACTCAGAGGTCGCCAGCGATGCAGTCGACGGTCTCGGAGAGGATGCCGATACGGTGCAAGCCGAGGTCGAAGTCGATGAACCCGAGCTCTTAGACCCGCCTACACCTCCGTGGAGTGGCTCGGTTGCAGAGACGTTGCAGATTCCCACTCAAAGTGAGCTTGGCGAGTTTCCCGGGCCGCTTCTAGAGCTCGATGAGGCCGGTCTGTACACAAGGCGTGCCCTCGAGCTGCTGGAGCTGGGCGCGCTCGCGATTGAGGACCAAGAGGAACTCCGGGCGGCGACAACTGACGCCCAGATTCACACATTCAATTTGACTCGTATCTACCTCGCCCTGGGCTACTGCGAAGCTGGACAGACCCTTCTCGACGCGGGCCGGCAGAGCTGGTGGCATGCCGAGGTGACAGCCGAGCACGCAGAGCGGAGCGCTCTGGAGTCAGAGGTCTCGGCTTGCCTCGCGTTGCGCGACAACCTGAGTTGGAACGGTGGTGACTATCAAACTGCGGTCACCGTCGCCCGGACTGAGTACGCTGCTTCCAGGGAAGCCAGGCCTAGTGGCACCCACACTCCCCACCTTTGGTTGGTGTTGCTGAACGGTCGACTCGCCGTCGATCTTGCCCAAGATGCGTTGCTGCGTGGTGTGCTCGACCCGCCCGATCAGGAACGTCTTATCGGCGAACTCCAGAACCTCCACAACCTGGTGGTTGCGGCTCTCTTCGAACTCGACTTGGAGATCAACGCGGAACTCTATCTGTCAGCTCTCCTGGGAGGCTCGTCTCGACTGGGCGAGGATGCCTTGGCAGAGTTCGAGGAACTCCTAACTCGGGTGGCGCAAGACAACCGGAGCCCTCACGAAGCCTGGCAGTGGCAGGTTTATCGTTCTGAGACTCGTCGCGCGGCGGCGGCGGCGGGGCGAATCCAGGGCCAGGAAGCCCCCTAATCTGGGCTCGCAGCCTGGCCACGGCTCATTCGCGAACCCACGTAATGTTAGTAATCTCAAATGCCAACGGCTGGGGGCGCGTGACGGGGCTAGGCCTCGACACGTTCCCTGACCAGCGACGGTACCGTGTCATCCTCAAAAATGAGGTCGGTGGCGAACTGCAGTTCGTTCATGGTCGCTTCGGTGTCCATCATGCTGTCGGCGACCTCGTCGATTTGAGTCACGATATCGTCCGGATCAGCCCTGTTGATTGCCATCTCGCTGATTGTCTGGATCTTGTTTTCGAGGCGATCAATCTCGAGCTCGAGCAATTCGTGACTTCCCTTGGCTTCGCGGAAGTTCTCGAGCCTTTGGCGGCAAGTACGGAGGTTGTCTTCGATCGTGCGCCTTAGCTTCTCTTGGTGCAGGTCTCCGTCGTCCTTCAGGCCGCTCAGGCGACTTTCTAAACTGTCGATGTCGGCCGTTATGCTCTGCTCCTGTGTCTTGGCCAAGAAGCGATCGAGCGATTGTTTGGTGTACAGCAATCGCAGGTAAATCCAGAGCAGACGATCCAGACTTTCGAGCTGCATGCCGTCGATCTCGGCGTCGGCCTGAACCGCCTCTGGGTGCCGTAGGTCGTTTGCGATTCGACGGATCTCGAGACAGCGTTCTCGCAACTCGTAGAACTTGCGCCTCGAGTCATCATGTAGGTTGAGCATCAGTCGTTTGCGCCGCTCTTCGACACTATTGGTTTTTTCAGCTTCGAGCAGCTTCTGCTCTTCTGAATCGACCAGGCCATGGTAGCGCGGATTGCCACCGACGAAGCCGAGGTATGCGACTTCGGCCGCGATAACCAGCGGGAGGATGAAGGCGGTTGCGGGGCTGATGAGCGCAAATGCGGTACCACCGGCCAGACCGAGCAGGTTCCATCGGTTGGTAAACGCTCTCTTGAGGTATTTTAGCATCTTGCCACCTCAGCAATGCCCGACGAGGGCGCCGTTCAGCCCGACTGTAGGGACTGTTCCCGAATGTACTCGCCCACATAGTGAACCGTTTCGATAAACCGGTCCTCTCTCCTCATTTCGTAGGCGGGCCGATCGGGCGGTTCCACTTCCAACTCCTGCAGCAATGTACCGGGGGAACTGCTCAAAATATACACTCGGTCTCCAAGGTAGACCGCCTCTTCGATTGAGTGGGTCACGAAGAACACAGTTGCTTGAACCTCGCGCCACAAATCGATGAGAAGGTGCTGCATGTTCATCCGGGTCTCTGGGTCCAGGGCTCCGAATGGTTCGTCCATGAGGATGATGCTCGGCCGCAGCGCCAGCGTTCGTGCGATGGCAACGCGCTGCCGCATGCCGCCGGAGAGCTCGCTTGGGTACTTGTACTGGTCGTGTTTGACGCTGAGGCCCACTTTGTCGATCCACTGTCGGCCAATCTCGTAGCGGTCACGCCGAGTGACCCCTTGGCACTCCAATCCGAAGACAACGTTGTCGAGGACCGTGCGGTGGTCGAAACTGGTATAGTCCTGGAACACCATGCCCCGATCTGCCCCGGGTCCAGCGACGGACCTACCATTGATCAGGACCTCCCCCTGAGTGGGCGGATGTTGAGGGTCTAGTCCGGCTATAAGTCGAAGAATTGTGCTCTTTCCGCACCCGCTCGGACCGAGTACGCAGACGAATTCCCCTTTATCGGGAAGGTCTTGAACCACAAAGTCAACGTATCTGATGGCAGTGAATTCGTTGTCGCCGCCCACGTTGTAGGTCTTGGTCACGTTCTTGAATTGGACGACGGGTGTGGACGTGATGTCGTCAGCGCCCCGGACGCGCTCCAAGGCTTTGCCGACGCCGACTTCCTCTCGGCGTAGCTTGTTGACCACAGAGTCAACTGGCGAATCACTCATCACTGTCTCCCGAGCCTTCAGCAAGCCGTCGTTTCAGTTCCTCTAGCGCTTTGTCCTTCCCCTCCTCACTCCTTGGATCGGGTTCCTGGACCTCTTCCTCGTCGGTTTCAGTACCGTCTATCTCGTCGGGGGCCGCCTCATCGCGAGGCTGCTTTGTTTCTGAGTCGGAGTCTGCTTCGTCTTTGGGTTCGGGTTTGGAGGCGGAACTCTCGGTCTGATCTGTTGCGTCCGAGCGGTTGAACTTACCCCACATCCAGTCGATGCTGTTCTCCCATCCGGCACCGACCCCGCGGACGGCCCAGTTGAGCGTGCCCGCACCACCGTAGACGTGCGGAAACAGTTGGCGTTGGACAGCAAAGATGATCCGATCGATGCACAGGGCGACGACCGGAATGATCAGCAGGACGAGGAGCACGTGTTCCCGGGGACCGCGGCGCTGCGAGAGGTTGATTATGTCACCCAGACCACCCGAGCTGTCCCCGAATTTCACCAGCTCGGCGAGCATGATGTAGCCAAAGGCTAGCCCAAAAAGCACCCGCAGAGCATTGAAGACGTTTGGCATCGCGAGGGGCACCAGCACCTTGAGAATAACCTGGCGGCGGTTGGCCCCGAGGGTGTAGGCGGTGTCGATGTAACGAAGCTGGACGTCCTGAATTGCTTGGGCGGTGGCCGAGATAACGAAGGCAACGCACGCCAAGCAGATGAACATGATTTTCTGCAGCTCACCGATGCCAAAAATCGAGAAGGTGAGCGGGATCAGTGCAGCGATCGGTGCGTTCCGGCCGAAGACCATCAACGGCGTCAGTAGCCCCTTCACCCTCGAGAAGCAACCGGCCAACACACCGAGCGGAAGCCCGATTGCAATGGCAAGAGAGAATCCGAGAAACACGCGTCGCAACGTGGCAATCGTGTTGCGAGTAAGGGCACGATCGTACCACAGGGATTTGAACGTGCCGAAGGTCTCACTGGGACTGGCGAGCTGCGTGGGGCTGAAGGTGCGCTCTTCGGGAATGTCGCCCCGCGTAACCCACCACCAAAGAAAGTAAACTGCGCCAACGCAGAGGAGCCCCAGCAGGATTCGTTGCCACTTTGGCGCTTCCTTTCGAATGACAAAAAACTGTTTTCGAACAACGTACGGATCTGAGTTGCCTTTGCTGCGCAAGGACAACGCCAGGAGCACCAACCCGAGCGCCAAACCAATGCCCAACACCCACCACTTGGCGTTGGAAGGCGGGGTGAGCTCTATTCGCGTCTCCCTCGCGCCCGATACGGACATCGGATTGTCGGCGCGGTAGGTCTCGCTTCCGGAGTAAACTACAGCGTGGTAAGTACGCTCGTCGTCGACGTTCTGAACCTCGAATCGTGCGGTTCCGTTGACGACTTCGACTTCCTGGACAATCGCCTCTGCGACCCCGGGCCTTTGAGCCTGTAGCGCGACCCGGAGGGGAGGAGACTGGTCAGAATCGGGTCCAACCACCTCGACGGTGAGGGTGATAGTCAGCGGTGGAGCGGTGAGCGCATCGGTCAAAGCAACTGGATCGGGCTGCGTCTCGGCAGGCGGTTGCGTCTCGGCAGGCGGCTGCGTGTCGTTGGGTGATTGTGCCGCTGCGGCTGCGGTGAGCAGGAGCGTAAACAGAGCGGTCGCCCAGAGAAGGTACCTCCCGCGGGAGGCCGAGCGCCGGAGGCGATAATCCACCTGGCCCCCCTGCTGCGAACCTTGGGGCGCTGTCGGAATGCCGGGACCGGTCTCGTGGAGGGGTGTATGCTTTGTTTCTACACCCAAATCCGTCTAATTGGCCTCGGCCGGATATACCGCGATCTCGACTCGTCTATTCTTGGCGTGGTTGTTCGGATCGTTGGGATCAGCCGGACTGTCCCACCCTAAACCCTGGGCGGAGAGCTGATTGACGTCGATTGAATAGCGCTGAATGAGTGCGTCCTTGACTGCGTTCGCTCGGCGCTGCGATAGGTCGACGACCAGATCGCGTGGAACTTGGCCTCTCATGGAGGCGTCGGTGTGTCCCGAGATGACGATGCGTGCAAAGCCAAACTCGCCGGCGAGCGCCGCGATTTCTTCCAGGACTGCGTCGACATTTGGATCGTAGGGTTCCTCGACCGTAGCACCGTTGACCTCACGGGTGATTGTCTTGGTCAAGTCCCAGCTGTTCGGAAAGAAGTTGAGCGTGACTGTCTGGGTGAGAATCGGTGATTCCGCACCGGTGATTTCCGAGACGGAGCGCGGTTGAAACTCGACCCGGTAGCGGTCTTCGTGGTTTGCATACTCGGGTACCGCCGCCAAGCGCTGAATAATCGAGTAGTCCATCACCTGTTCGAAAGGAACGGGCTCGTGCGTGATGGTCCCAATTCGGCTGTACAGCATGTAGGCCTGATTCCATACACGCTGGAAACCCGCCGGGTTGTTCCGATTCACGAAGAATTGGTAGTTCTCGGCCCAATTCGTCCAGTGGGCGTCAGCCAACATCGCTTTGCACTCTTCTGCGGGTATGTCGTAACCAGCACCCATGAGTTGGGCAACGTGATCCTGGGCGCTTTCGTCTTCGTAGAGTGTCTCCATCGAATCGAAAATGCCGCGCACAATCCCTTCGAGGATGTCCTCGTGGTCGCGGGCAAAGTCGGCTCGCGAGAACCAAACGTCGGCGATCAGCTTGTTGGCGGTGAGCGTGTTGACCAGCATGCGATTGCCTGGGGCCTCAGAGAGGGTGTAGATGTCCGGAGCCCATGTGACTGCTGCGGAGATGTCGGGGTTGTTTGCATAGGCTGCAGCAGCCTGGAACGCGTCAGGAGTGAAGACCCAGTTCACTTCGGCCGGCTGAACACCACCGAACACCAACATATTCAGTGCAAAGTAGTGGGATGGTGAGTTTTGAGCGAGGACGATTTGACGTCCGCGGAGGTCGGAAACGCTCTGAATATTGTCCCGAACGACGATGCCGTCGCCGCCATTCGACCAGTCGATCTGTTGGTAGATTCGCGGCATCACACGGCTGTCGCGTGGATTGCCTTCGTCGTCGACAAAACCCTGGAGAAAGAGCGGAACCATGTCTAACGTCGCCCAACCAATGTGGATTTCACCGGCCGCGTATGCGTCACGCATTGCCACCGGGTCGTCGATGAGGACCAGTTCGACTTTGAATTCTTCGCCGCTGGGGGTGGTCCAGATTTTCCCGGCCGACAAGCCCTCGTTTGCGTGGATAATCGGAGCCCACCCCGCCCACACGTTGATAGCGAAGCGCACGGTGTTGTCTTGCATCGGATTGTAGGCGGAGGTACCGCGAACTGGAGGCAGCGCCTCGCTCGGTACGAATTCCCACTCCTGCACTGTTGTAACGACGTTCGAATCATCCATCTCGAGAGTGAGCTCGTCGGGATCGATAGGCTCGGTGTTTTCGCTGCCTTCCCCGCCCTCTGGCGCCAGGGTCTCCTTGTTCATGAGCGCGAAGACAATCAGTCCAGCGATCACGATTGCAACAGCAATGAAGAATATTGGTTTCGGTTTTCCAGCAGCCATCACCCAACTCCGTTTGACGAGCTGCCACCCTCGTAAGCCAATCTTAGACCGTGTTGTCAGAAGTTGGCCGGGCAGCAGCTTCAGCTCGTTTAGCGTGGGCGCAATATACCAACACCAACACCCGATGAGAACAGACTCGTATTCGGGACCGGCAATGGTAACGAATCGGCTGGAGCATGGCTCGATACACGGTAACGACCGGCTTGAAACCCCCGGTGCAACCGAGGGGGAGGCGCTCGGCGCAGGCAGTTACTTAAGACTGACCCCGGCCGAGTGCAACCGGGGGAGGCGCTGAGCTACACGAGGCCCGGTATGATCTTGTAGCGCACCCGATCACAGTAAGCGTTCCAGTCGCTTCCGTATTTGGTGGCGCAGCGCTTTTCATCGCGAAAGGCGCGATCGGTGAGCAGGATTGCCAGAAAGACCACGTAGAAGTACGGGAGCGAGTGCGTAAATAGGGCTGGAACGGTCCAGAAGAATGCGCCGAGTAGCTCCGGGACGTAGTGGAAGTGGCGACTGATGCCCCACCAACCCGACGCGAGCAATAGGTTCTTTTTCGCCTCGCCGCCCTCGGTTGTGTAGTTGGCTTCAATCAATACTGGACGCTTGCCCCAGACGTTGCAGTCGCCACCGGTCGCGCGCACTTTCTGCCGCTGGCGGTCGGCCATGTAGTTGATGAAAATGCTGACCACGCCCAGGACCGTGATGAGAATAGCGAGAGGCCAACCAAGATTGTTCGGGTGACCGACTAAAAAGAGCGTTGCGGACGTGTAAACGCACGGCAGCCAAACCAAACATCCCCAACAAATATAGAAACCGGCTCGGTCGTGCATGATGTCGAGTGATCGTAGGTAGCCAGTCTCCCACCAGAAGAACTTGGCGATGTAGACCAGCTGCAGAATCACCGCCACCGCCATCGAGTCGCTCAGCCCGTGTGTTTCGGCCTGCGCTGCCGCGAAGGACCAGATGATTAGCGACCACCCCATCATGCCAAACCGGCAGTTCGTGAACTGCTTGAGGTCCCAGCCCCATACTCGTGGGTAGAGTTCCGTTCCCCAGTAGTAATCGAAGATGAAGTTCCCACTGGTTCCCGAATCTGGACCCGATGGGGCGTAGCGGCCCTTGAAGTAGAGCGCTAAACAGAACACGAGGGCGAAGACGTTCAGAGCGCCCAAGATGCCACCGAAGTTCTTGAAAACGATCGCCGGGTCGAAAAGTGCCAGCGGATATGCCGTGAGCCAGAAAAGTCCGAGCGTGATAGCGAAACACGCTGGGCCGTTGGCCTTGTAAACAGGAATGTGGCCTTTCGGAGTGATCGGCCCCTCAAAGCGAGCGCCTGGCACCAGCCGCATCAACGCGAGTTGAACAGCCGAAAAAACGCCGATAACTGCCCAAGCGGTGGGTGTTCCAAAAAAGACTGGCCCCCAAACCTCACTCAGCAGTGACAGCAACCCCTTGTCGCCAATCTCCGCTAGCAGCGCGCTAAGCGAACCACCGAGGTGAACGTGAGCATGCCAAAGTAGGATTACGAATGGTGGACAACACGTGAGTAAGAATAGTGGAACTAGTATCCGTCGCGAAAAAGTAGTGAGCCTGTTCATGCCCTTCCCCTCAGTTTTAAACAGACTTTGTCGAACGCCAGAGCAGTTAGAACACGTTCTAGTTGTGAGTGCAACGGGAGTCTGAACTATTGCCGAAACAGGCAGAATCCCACCGTTTTCAATAGGCTTTCAAGCAGTAGAGGAGGTCTGGGGATTATCTGCCCTCCTCCGCCTTCGGCTCGTCCTCCCATCGGAGGACAGCCCCCCACTTCGAGATTGTGTGGGATGTTTGCATGTCGAACTTGCCACACGATCTGGGACTGAGGGGCTCTTCCCCAATGGGGGAAGTGGCGCGTAGCGCCGAAGGGGGCGGGTAGGCCAAGCGGCTTGGGTTTGGCAGAGGGTCAGACTTAAGTAACTCAGTCCCGGTGTCAGGTGAGCTTCTCGAACACTTGGTCGCCGTACTGCTGGATCGCTTTGACGATTCCACCCGCTCCATTGATAGCAAGAGTGATACCACTGGGGGTGAGCGCAGAGAAAGTCTGGTCGCCAACTTTGGCAGTACCAGCAGCCAGGTCCACCGTCAGTTCGTCGCCGTCTGAAACGGCTGAATAGAAGGCCTCATCTTTGACGATAAGGAACGGCAAGGCCTCGTTGACCAGATTCCGTTTGTGAATGAAGGCGTAGCTCTTGGCGATGACGACTTGAACGCCCGCCCCCTTCAACGCCCACACAGCTTGCTCACGGCTCGAGCCAGAGCCCCAGCCTTCACCGGCCACGACGACGCTCTGTCCTTCTCGAACGCGCTGGGCAAAGCCAGGGCTCACGTAGTGGAAGCACTTGTCGCCGAGCTCGCTCAGTTCTGTCAAATGGCAGAACTCACCCGGAATGATGGCGTCGGTATCAATGTGGTCGCCGAAGATCTGGGCGCGGCCCACAACGATCTCAGTTGCCGCACCCTGCTGGGTCTCGGCTGTGGCGTCCCCAGAAGGGCTCGCCTCGGTCTTCGCAAGTTCGCTGGTTATCACTTCGGGCAGCGGTCGGGTCGGGTCCCGGCCGAGGATGGCCGCGAAGCGATCCCTGTCGATACCCTCGAGTATGGGCCTCGGATCGACAACAGCCATCCCCATAGCGGACGCCGTCACCGCTGCACCAGAGGCTAGCCAAGCCAAAGACCCGGCGCCCATACGGTTCTGATAGTTGCGGTTCTGGCTCGTGAGCCACACCTCACCCTCGCTGGCCTTCTCACTGGCTACGCCGAGGCACATACTGCACCCGGGCGGTCCAACTCTGAAACCGGCTTTCTCGTAGGCTTGGAGGAGACCGTGTTCTCGAAGCGTCTCTGCGATCCCCAAGTCACCGGGTACCACCAAGCGTTTTGTGGAGGGCTTTACGACAGCACCGGAAGCGAGCATCGACTCGAGAATCATGCCGCCGAGAACCAGCTCTTCCTCTGTCGTTGTGCACGCCCCGACGAAGCATCCGTCGAGCGGCATACCGACCACCTCGCTGATCGGAAAGACGTTGTCCGGCGAAAAAGGCTTGGCGACTTGCGGTTCCATCGTCGACAAGTTGATCTCGTGTCGACTCACATACTTTGCGTCGTCATCGGCAACGTAGTAGCGGGCAGAGTCGTTGTGGTCAGCCCTACCCTCCAGCCACGCCGCTGTGACCGGGTCGGCCTGGAAGATGCCGTTGAGGCCACCAAATTCTGCGGTCATGTTCGCGATTGTAAAGCGCATGTCGGTGCTCAAGGCGCTTGCTGCTTCCCCTCCGTACTCGACCGACCGCTCCATCGCCACGGTGTTCCTTCCCAGGGTCCCGAGGGTCTTGAGAATGATGTCCTTGCCGCTGTATCCGAACGGAAGAGTTCCCGTGAAGTCGACGGCGATGGCCTCGGGAACTTCAATCCAGGACTCTCCCAACACCATGGCGACCGTGATGTCGGCACCGCCCAGACCGATGGCGAAGGCGCCCAGTCCGCCATGACTCGAGGTGTGACTGTCGGCTCCGAGAACGATCTCGCCGGGCTGAACAAGGTCCCGGTAAAACTTGGTGTGCAGAATCGTCTCGTTCGCATCGTAGAAGTGGCGGATGCCGCTCTCTTTCGCGAAGGACCTCGACAGTTCGGTCAGCCGTTGAGCTCGTTTGTCGCTCGCCAGAGTAATCGGATCCACGGTGTGGTCGATGGCCAGGTAGAATTTCTCGGTGTCTTTGACCCCAGGTCGACCAAGAGCCGAGTAGGTCTTGTCCATACCGTTCCAGGCCAATTCACTGGCGATGGTCCAGTCGACGCGAATTCTGACGATGTCTCCAACTTCGAGACCGCCGACAGGGGGTCTTGCCGCATGGGCGTAGAGAATCTTCTGGGTGAGGGTCATTGGGCGTCGGGTGGTCATATTCATCCTCATCCGAATCGGTAACAGACGTGGGATATAGCACCAGCTGCGCTTGACTGCCAGCGCTGTGTGCGCATGTTCCGAGACGTAACCTCGCTTGCAAAAGAGGCGATGAGATGAGTGCTGAAGAAGACTACAATACAATGACGGCGCAGCCCGACACCGGTGCAGATGATGGCCTTCGAGACCGTTACCTGCGACTTGCTGCAGAATTCGAGAACTACAAGAAGCGCATTCGGCGTGATCAGGAACGCCAAGCCCAGCTGACGCGGAACCGACTCCTCCTGGAGTGGTTGGAGATCGTCGACAGTCTCGATCGGGCCGTTTTGTGTGGCGAAAAGGGTGAACAAACCTGGAGAGAAGGAACACTTCGGATACGTTCCCAAGCCGAAACGCTCCTGAGCAAGAGCGGTGTCAGTCGCTTCGAGCCCACCGGAGACCGCTTCGATGCCAGCCGCCACGAAGCAATCGCTGCGGTGCCGCGCCCCGGGGTCGATAATGGCACCATTATTTCGACCGAGCGCGCTGGTTATCTGCTGCGGGAAGGCCAAGTTTTAAGGCCCGCCCGAGTCGTGGTTGTGAAAAACAACTGAACTTCCCACAACTTTCGTATGGTAATTCTGGGCCGGACAGGGTATGGCCTTCTGCATGTATCGTTGTGAAAAATGCAAAACAGTCGTTCCAGCTGGCCAGTCGGCCAACTTGGTTGTCGTGAAGACCCGTCCTCGTAACTATCGTGTGACCCGTGCCGTCAGGAGTGGCCCCCGAGCCAGGCCGACATATCAGGAAGTCGACGCTGGTAGCGGTTGGGAGACCGTACAGGAGCTGTCAGTATGCGCCGCATGCAAGCAGGTTCTCGAGGACGACGAGTCGATTCCCGTAATGGTGCGCCCCGAAGGTGACGCCTCCTAGTCGCGGCTTCCTCCCTTCAGACACCTCGAACGCTGTTTAGAGTGCTATCCCTAACCGGGATCAAAGCCACCGGTTTGGCCGTCGGCACCGGTCACCTGTAGCGCTCCCTAGTTTCAAGTTAGAGCTCATCCGAAAACCCCCTGTTTTTCATCGGATTTCCGTTCTCCGGCCTCCGACTTCCCGACCCTAGGAGCCTGTCGCGCATAGCGCTCCAGGCTCCGCCATTGGCTTTTA
>CAZDBH010000231.1:0-12889 GCA_964503485.1 uncultured Bradymonadales bacterium
CCACCCTGTCTAGTGCGATGAACGAAGTGGTCGTAACGGTCGACGGACTCGAGGCGGACCTGGCAGACGGCCAGCTCGCGGATTATGTTCTGCATTACCGAGTCTACACCCGCTCGAATGTCATCTTCGGCCGCCGGAGCGTGTTCGCCGCCATAGAAAAGCGGGCGATACACCTGCTCTCTAGCGACGCCTTCTACGACGGGTTGCAGACTCACGTGAGAGTTGTGGCCACTGAGCCGGTGAGTGGTCGTCCACTGGCGGGCGCCGCCGTACAGGTCTATCTGAACGGAGAAGATGACGAACAACTCATGTTCTCTGGCGAGACCGACGAGTTTGGCGTTCTGAGTGCGGCCGTCGAGGCCGATGAGAGCCAACTTGGCAGCCGTCAGCTCGTTGTCGAAATCGATAGTGAGTTGGGAACCGAAGAAATTGAGCGCCCCGTTCAGGTGCGTCGTGACAACCGGATTCTGGTTACCACAGACAAGCCCCTCTACCAGCCCGGGCAAATTATCCACATTCGGACCCTGACGCTGCGCGCCGGCGACCTGCTCCCCGCCGCGGGTGAGCCCATCACCATCGAAGTGATGGACGGCAAGGGCAACAAGATTATGAAGGAGTTTTTGGAGATCGATGAGTACGGAATCGCCTCGACTCAACTCCAATTGGCGACTGAGCTGAATATGGGCGAATTCGTGATTCGAGCGGTCATGGCCGATAGCCAGACCGAACGCACGGTGACCATCGACCGTTACCGCCTACCGCGCTTCACCACTCAGTTGAGCGCCGATGCTGCCTACTACCGTCCCGGCCAGGAGGTCGACGTCGTGGTTCAGGCTGACTACATCTTTGGAGAGCCTGTGGCGGGCGGAACGCTGAACGCGCGAATCTGGAAACACGACGTTCAGGATAGCCAGATATCGGAGTCAGACGCTGTCCTCGATGACAACGGCACCTACCTGCTGACGTTCACAGTACCCGACTACTTCTCGACCGAGCCGCTGAGTTCTGGTGACGCCCACGTACGCGTGGATGTGACCGTGGTTGACGGTGCGGGCGAGGAGCGCGACGCAAGCCTCATCGTGCCCGTTGTGCAGAGCGACCTGCTACTGACCGCCTTTCCTGCTCATGATTTGGTACCAGGGTGGGCGAACTCGGTGCACGTTATCGCCACCGACCCGACCGGAGAGCCGGCGGTAGTCGACTGCTCCGCCGACATCGAAGGGGCCAACACCGACTTCACGACCGACGAGCGCGGGACGGCCACGATATCTTTCTTCTTGGCTCGCGACGCGGCCAGTCTGTCGTTGGTCATCTCGTGCCAGAGTGAGAGTGGAGACGAGGTGAGCCATCTTGTGACCGTCGGCATCACCGACACGCAGGAGCGCTCGATCGCAATCGTGTCCGACAAGAGCCTCTACACGGCCGGCGATGAAGTCGGCTTGACCCTCTTTGCGACGGCTGGAATCGAGCGAGTTCTGCTCGACATGGTGGCCAACAACCGCACACTCCACACTCAGGAAGTCGCCCTCGAGGATGGAGCCGGCACAGCGACCGTCGAGTTGCCGGCTGACATTGCTGGGGCCGTCGAGCTGATCGCATACCATCTCGCCCCCGACCAGGGCCTGGTTCGTGCCAACCGGTTGGTCTACGTCGAGGCTGCAAACGACCTCACGATCACATTCGAGAGCGACCAGGAGGAGTATCTACCCGGTGAAGATGCCACGGTCTCGGTTTCTGTGACCGACCCCGAAGGGCAGGGCGTAGCTGCCGCCGTCGGCCTTCAGATTGTCGACGAAGCGGTTTTTGCGTTGCAAGACATGCGGCCGGGTAGCGAGCGGATCTTCTTCCAACTCGAACAGGAAGTCATTGAACCCACCGAGGACACCTGCGGCTTCGACATCGGCGACGTGGTCGACGAAGCACAGAACTCGGACGACGATCGTGAACGGGCTGCAGAAATCATCTTTGCGGCCAGCCAGGGCTCGCCCGGCTACGGAATTGTGGTCGACACGTACGCAGAACAGTTGGTATTCGTTCGCGCCATTGTCTCGGGTCAGCTGCAAACCGATCTCGCCACCGTGATTGAGGGCGCTCAAAGCCGTCTGCAGGACCTATACGGCGACGACTACCAGGCGCGCTATGAAGGCGCACCAGATCTGATCGACGACCTCAACAACAGCTACTACGACCCATGGGGCCAGGCCTACGTGTTCAGGCCAGAGACCCACTACGGCGACGCCCCCGACTCGTTCTACATGACCGGATCAGGGCCCGACGAAATCCTCGGAACCGGTGACGATGTCGAGACCTTGGTTTGGCTCGACAACCTCATCTACAGCTACGACCAGGACGAAGGGGTCGATGTCATGGCTGAGGACGACATGAACCGGGGTGGAAACTTCGACGCGGAGCCCACTGCAGGCGGCGGCGGTGGCGAGCAGCCACCAAGCGAACCAGATGACGGCACGCAGACGTCCGGAGACGGCGGGGGTGACTCACCCAGAGTGCGTAGCTTCTTCCCCGAGACCCTGCTCGTCGAGCCGGCGCTGATCACGGACGGTTCTGGCCAGGCCTCACTCGACGTGGTCATGGCTGACAGCATTACCACCTGGCGGGTCACCGGCATGGCCAACACCCAAGCTGGTGAGTTGGGCAGCTCGACCGCCGGTATCCGCGTCTTCCAACCGTTCTTCTTAGACATCGATTTTCCCCCGACCCTGACTCAAAACGATGAGGTCGAAGTGCCCGTCGCTGTTTTCAACTTTCTCGACGAAGCCCAGGAGATCGTTGTCGAAGTGGCTGACCCCGCGATCGAGTGGTACGACTTGCTTTCGCCCGCCAGCACGACCGTGAATCTCGAAGCCGGTGAGGTGACCTCGGTGGCCTTCAGAGTGAGAGTGAATCGGGTCGGCCTACACACTTTCGAGGTCAGCGGTACAGGCGGTGACTTCCCTGATGCGATTCGTCGAGTCGTTCAAGTCTTGCCCGACGGCGAAGAAATCCTGGTGACTGAGAGCGATCGGCTCGACGCCGACGTCGTGGTCGACGTCGCGGTGCCCGAGACCGCGATTGATGGCGGAACCGGTGTCTTCGTGAAGATCTACCCCGGCATGTTCAGTCAGGTCGTCGAGGGACTCGACAGCCTCCTTCAAATGCCTTCCGGCTGTTTCGAGCAGACCTCCTCAACCACCTATCCGAACGTGTTGGCCCTTCGCTATATGCGAGAGACCGGTCAAGTTTCGCCCGAGATCGAAGAGCGCGCTTTGGCATTCATCTCCACCGGTTACCAACGCCTGCTCTCCTTCGAGGTCGACGGCGGTGGTTTCGAGTGGTTCGGCAGTACGCCAGCCCACCGCATCCTGACCGCTTACGGGTTGCTCGAGTTTTCAGACATGAGCGACGTCTACGAAGTCGATCCGGCGGTGATTTCGCGAACTCAGACTTGGCTCGCATCCCAGCAAGAGACTGACGGTCGATTCCGGGCCGCTCCCGAGGGCATCCATGAGGGCGCCACCAACAACTTCCAGGACAGCGACGTGCGCGCGACCGCCTACATCGCCTACGCGTTGGCCGAGTCGGGTTACACCGGCTCGGAGGTCGACCGGGCGGTCAACTGGGTCAAAGGTGAGATCGCGACGGTTGACGACAACTACACGCTGGCTCTGATCGCCAATCTCTTAATCAGCAACGACGCCACTGATTCAGCGATCACCGGCGTTCTCGGTGACCTGGCCGACGCCGTCGAGCACGACGACGATGCGGCCTTCTGGAGCTCAGACAGCCAGTCGCTCACCTATGGCACTGGCGGCGGAATGCAGATGGAGACCACCGCCCTCGTTCTCTACGCGCTCATTCGGGCAAACGCCCACCCAGACCTTGTCGACGGCGGAATCACCTTCCTGGTGCAGAGCAAGGACAGCTTTGGGACCTGGCAGAGCACTCAAGCCACAATCCTGAGTCTCAGGACCTTCATCGCCCTGCTCGAGAACTCCGCAGAGCCCACAGACGCTACGGTGACGGTCTCGGTCGATGGTGACCTCGTGCAGACGATCGACGTCACCGAGGACAACAGCGACGTCGTGCGTCAAGTCGACATCTCGACCCTCGCCGCCATCGGCGAGACTGAAGTGGCGATCGGATTCGAGGGCGAGGGCAGCCTGCTCTACCAAGTAGTCACCCGATACTACACGCCGTGGCCAGAGGTTCAGCCCGAGGACGACATCGCCATCGATGTCGCCTATCCAAGCGAGCCAATTGCGGTTGGCGAGTCGAGTCCGGTCGCTGTCACGGTGACCAACGGTCTCGGTGACCGCGCCGAGATGGTGATGCTCCAGGTCGGCGTCCCCCCCGGCTTCGACGTCGACATGCGCAGCCTGCAGGAGCACATCGACGCCGGCTCATTCTCGAGAGTCGACCGGACCGGTTCCGGATTCGACGCCTATCTCTACGGTATGGACCCAGGTGGCATCTTGGCATTCGAGTTTGAGATGGTGCCCCGTTTCCCGATGACGGTGCAGACGTCGATTAGCTCCGCATACCTGTATTACGAGCCCTCGATTCGCGGTGAATCGCAACCAGCAACAGTTACTGTCCAATAATTTTCGATTTGTGATAGGGTCCCCCGCGAAACCTGGATTCAAACCAGTGCGGCTGATTGTGGGGGGCTGCTCAAGATGGAGGCTTCTGTGAATTCAATCAAACGGCTTGTCATAATCGCTCTCGCCTGCACTCTGGCGGCGGGTTGCAGCTCCAAAGATGGTGATGACGGTGACGGAAATGGAAACGGCGACAACAATTCCACAACCGTGACGCCCACTGGACGGGCGCTTCCCAGCACCGATGTCGACTCAGCGGCGATCAATGCCGGAGCGATCGAAGAGACCGACGACGCCAACGTCGTGCCCGCGACCAAAGCGCGCATTGGTTCAGTGCCCTCCAGCGCCTCTGGCGGCCACGATCTCGACCGCGAGCTGGCTGGTGAACTTGGATCTCTCGAGTTCGACATCGACGCCGACGGGAATCTCGAGTTCCTCGGTGTGTTCATCGCCGACATCGATGACACGGTGTACATGTACTGGGAGAAGCACAGCCTCTGCCACCTGACCTTCACTGATGCCTCGGCCACCTTCTATGCCTTCAGCCCATGCGAGTCCGTAGATGGCGACACGATTATCTGCCGCTACGGCTCGACCACGGCATGCCAGCAGTGTGGTCCTGACTCCTGCGAAGACTGCGAGGTCGACGAGAACAACGCAATCTACTGCGGTGCAGCAGCAGAAGCCTATCGTCAGAGCCAGATCGAGCCCGAACCAGACATGTCCGAGCCTGACCTCATCAGCGAAGACGTGCCTCACACCGAGGACGTGCCCCCCACTGAGGATATCCCGGTCTCGGTCGACGTACCCGAGCAGGATATCCCCCAGAACGAGGGTGTGTGTGAAGACTCCTGCATGAGCCAGAGTGGGGCCATGTGCTGCACAAGCTGCGGCTGCGATACATCGGTTCCCTGTTACCCCACTTGCGGTTCCGGTTTTCTCTGGGATTGCGAGCTCGAGTGTTGCTTCAACTACGATGGACGTTGCTGTGAGGGCGACTCAATGTGCATGTGAGGCTCACGCACTGATCGCCAGATAGAGTGCCAGCCCAAATACAAGAACGGCCATAGCTCGCTTGGCCACCCGGATACGGCTACCCTCGAGTCGAGGAGCAAAACGCTTCATCAGCGCGATCGCGCAGCAGTACCACAAGACCATACCCAGCCCCGCTGACACACCGAATGCGAGGCAATCGAGGCCCGTTTCCGGAGCGATCCCCCGCCCGTGCAGGACGGCGATTACGGCTCCGAAGGTGCCGAGCAGAGTCGGGTTCAGCAGGGTTACCGTCAACCCGAAGAAGAAGCCCTGCCCCGGGGCAGAAGGGGTCGGCTTCGTTCGATGCCGAAGCAACGCCAAACCGATGACGCACAGTATCAGCGCCGCCAGCCAGTGCGATGCACTCTCGACCCACGAAATGTCGCTGAGAAGGGATGAGAGCCCCCACGCTGCCAGTCCTGCGTACAGACCTTTTGCAATTGAACCACCGGCAGCGGTCCAAAGTCCGCTGCGATAACGGCCCTCGAGCAGGTAAGAGAACACCGAAGCCGAGACCGGGCCCGTCACCGGTACCGATCCCACGAATCCAACAGCGGCGCCTAGGATGATGCAAAGCATGATCATGACGGTCTCCCTATTCCGGCAACAGGAACGTCATGGTTCCGCACGTGCTGACCGCTACTTTCGAGGTCTCGTCCATGGGGAAGCGTTCACCGTCGAGAATGTACCCGCCCGAGCTGCGCACGCTCAGTGTCCGAGCCGTGCCGGTCCGATGCTGGCTGCCTTGATAGGTACCGCGCAGAATCGGGAAGAGGTTGCGCAGCAAGTCGCCACGCTCCATCCCGTTGACCAGGTACACGAATTGGCCGTCGGCGTCGGCGATGTTGCTGGGTAAAGGGCAGATCGACGGTGGCAACATGATCGCCGAGCAGGCAACCGCGGTTTTGAAACTCTCAACCTGCTCTACACGACCGTCGACCTCGACCTCGGCGGGTTTGTCCGCAAAGACCTGCTTGGCCGCGCCCGCGTTCAGCACGGCTTGTCCGGTCATCATGAGGCTGCCGAGAAGTGAGTTCAGCGTTCCGGTGTTGCCCAACGACTCGATTCGATCAACGTAGTCGTAGACCAATCCACAACCGAACAGGAAGCCGTAGGCTCGACGAGCGCGGCGAGCGTCGTCGACGCCCAGGACAGCCAGTTCCCGAGTTGTCAGACCGCGCCCGCCCGACTCGAGCCGGCGCACGACGTTGCCCAGCTGCACGCTGGCGTCGACCCCGTTCGACTGCCCCAATGCGCGCGCGGTGGAATTGAGCGATCCGCCACAGAGCGGAATCAGAAGCGGTTTCGGTCCCACCCAACTGTGAAAGATCTCAGTTAGGACCGCGCCGACCGTTCCGTCGCCACCATTAATTGCCACGGCGTTTACGCCCGCCTCTTGAAACTCACCGACGATCTCGACGAGATCGCCGGGCATACCGAAGGCGCGCACCATCCCGTTCGGACCCACCACCGAGCGAAGCGCTTCTGGTGACCGCCGGCTGTTCTGACCGGCGCGAATATTTGTGATAACGCCGATGCGAATTGCTTCGTCGTCGTACGAAAATGATGTTGAGTAGTTAATTGTCTCAGCTGCTGACATCAGAGACCTCCTTATTTTAGCTGCCCACTCTCCACTACAAACCACGTGCCAGAGTTTGTCTGTCGTCTAACCGTCTGAAAAAGAACGGGTTTGGGTTGTCTGGGCCACCAGTGTGGGCAGCGTTTTTCGCGAAAACACCTGCGCACTGCGAAACTGGATACCGACCAGACGGTTTTATTTGTTCTAGATGAGACTCTGGTTGCCCTGGGCCGGGAAGCCTTCGTAATTTCAGGCAGATAGGCGAAAAGTACTTTTCGGCGCAACACTTTTTCCCTTCCGCCGATAACAAGGAGGGTTCGAACCAGGGCGGCACTGATGTAGAGGTTGAGCGTAGGAACATGACAGCGATTACGGAAACAAAATCGGTCGATCTCGGTGAGCGCCTCCGGGAGCTCTTCGGTCTCGAGGACTTTCGAGAAGGGCAGCAAGACATCGTCGAGGCGGTGATGGCCGGGCGACCGGCCCTGGTGGTCATGCCCACCGGTGGCGGCAAGAGCTTATGCTATCAGTTGCCAGCCATGCTGCTCCCCGGCGTCACGTTGGTAGTTTCGCCCCTGATCGCACTGATGAAGGACCAGGTGGACGCCCTCGAGGAGCGGGGTCTGCCCGCGACATTCATCAATTCGTCGCTTCGGGGTGACGAGCAGATGAAGCGGCTTTCGGAGGTCGCCGACGGCAAACACAAGCTGCTCTTCGTCGCCCCCGAGCGCTTCCGCAGCGACTCGTTTTGGGACGCCATCGAGACGATCGAAGTCAGTCTATTGGCGGTCGACGAAGCTCACTGCATCAGTCAGTGGGGACACGACTTTCGCCCCGACTACATGGCCCTCGGTGAGGCCCGTAAGCGGCTCGGCGAGCCGGTGACACTGGCGTTGACCGCCACCGCAACGCCAGCCGTGCGAAAGGACATCCGCCAACAGTTGGGCATTCCACAGGCCAAGACCTTCCTCTCGGGGTTCGAACGGCCCAACCTCTTTCTCGAAGCCTTCAAGGCGGGCGGCAAGCACGACAAACTGCGGCGCATCAACGCGTTGCTTCGAACCACGGGCACACCCGCAATCATCTACTGCGCCACTCGAAAACAGGTCCAGGAGGTCGCTGGTGAGTTGAAATCGCAGCACGACCGTGTCGGCTGGTACCACGCCGGTCTGTCGGATACTGAGCGAGAGGCGGTTCAAGACGACTTCATGGACGGTCTACTCGACGTGTTGGTCGCCACCAACGCCTTTGGGATGGGGGTCGACAAGGCGGACATTCGCACCATTATCCACTACCAGATTCCCGGGAGCGTCGAGTCGTATTACCAGGAGGCGGGCAGGGCGGGGCGCGATGGCGAACCCTCTCACTGCTTGCTCCTCTACAACTACGCGGATACCCGAGTTCACAACTTTTTCATCGACCACAGCCATCCCGACCAGTTCACAGTCGAGACGATCTGGAGCATGATCAAACAGCTGGATGATGGTGGTCCGATCAATACAGACGACGTCATTGTGCGCTCGCGAGTCCACGATTTCTCGGCAAACTCCTCCCTCAAGCTCTTGATGCGATACGGCCACATCAAGCTCGAGGGTCGCGACCAAACGATCACCCGGCTCGATGATGCGCGGACGCTTCGCATTGACTGGGACCTGCAGCAGGAGCGCCGAGAGTTCGAGGAAGAGCGCCTCAAACGCATGGTCTTCTACGCGACCTCCAAGTGGTGTCGAAACGGCGAGATTCTCCGCTATTTTGGGTCACGCGACCACGAACGCAGGGGCTGCGGTCACTGCGACGTCTGCGTGGGGACCCCCGACTACGACCGGGTTGTGCCACTGCACGCACCCGGTCAAATTCTCAATCCAACTCGGCCCAAAAAACGCGCCCCGAAGATAGCGGCCAGCGACGACCACCTGGTACTCGCCCGCAAAATCCTGGCTTGCGTAGCCCGCTGCAAGCAGAGTGAGTCCCGCCGCGTCATCGCCCAGATTCTCTCGGGCTCAAAGGCCCAAAGCGTCCGCCGTAAGGGTCTGCACAAGCTATCCACCTACGGAATCCTGGGTGACATGTCCCGCCGGGACGTCGAGACCTTGATCGACGTATTAGTCGGTGGTCAACTCATCAGCGACCGACGCCAGCGGGTCAGCATGTCCGAGGAAGGAGTCGCAATCATGCGGGGTGATTCAGATTTGGATGCAGCCTTGCACATGAAGTTGCAAGAGTTGGTCACGGTTAGGCAGTGAACCGAGGGGTTAGGGTTAGAAGAAGGTCTCCAGCAGCCCCTCCCGCATCGACTCACACCCAAAGAGTTGAGAATCTGGCAACCCGCCACGTGTGCCGATTGCCTTCGCACTGCTAACCACTAAATGTAACTCGACCTCTGCCGCCCCCGTAGTGCGACTACGAGCGCCGGCGCCAACAAGCTCATTTTGAAAAATTCAGCATTCTTTTTACTAAATCGCCGATCCGAGCGTACTTGGGACCGGACATCGCAAGACGCGATACACTGGATCGAAACCAGGGTTGAGTGAGTATGGTGGGCAGTCTTCAGGGTTGGGCAAAGACAGCATTTGGTAGGAAGCGGCCCGAACCGTCCTATCCACAGCTTCCCGTCAGCAACGACAGGGGCGAGAGCAACATCCCCGGCATTACGCTGATCGGCGAGGTGGCTGGCACTCCTCTGGTCAAACTGGGCCTGAATGACGGTGTCGAAGCCATCGACCGCCTTCACGCCGAGCTGGGACCGTCAACCAGCACCGATCAGCTCGACGTCGTGATCATCGGTGCGGGTTCGAGTGGTCTGGGCGCGGCGATGCGCGCCCACGAGCTGGGTATGCGATATCAGGTTCTCGAGGCAAACCGAATCGCGAACACGATCGTCAATATGTACAAGGGCAAACTGCTTTTTGCAGAACCCGAGACGCTGGCGAACAAGAGCACGATGTGGTTCGAGGAGTGCACTCGCGAACAGTTGTTGGAACGCTGGCACGCGCAGATCGACGACGCCGGGCTCAAGATCAACGAGTTCGAGAAGGTCGAGGATATCAAGGGACGAGCGGGGGATTTTACCGTCGTCACGGCCAAGGGCGCCTACTCAGCCCGAAGAGTGCTCATGGGGGTTGGCAAGGCCGGCAATCCGAGGAAGGCCGGAGTCGCCGGTGAGTCAGCTCACCCGGCCAAGGTTTTTCATCACCTGGCCGACCCGGCTGAGTACTCCGGACAGAACATTTTCGTCTACGGCGGTGGCGACGTTGCAGCCGAAGCGGTCATCGCTCTGGCCGAGAGCAACACCGTCACGATGGTGACCATCGACGAGGAGCTGGTCTACCCAAAGAAGCGCAACAAAGACGCCCTCTACGCGCTGCAGAAGGCCGGCAAGCTCGACCTGAACCTAGCAAGCAAGCTGATCGACTTCGATGAGACGACGGTGACGTTCGAAAATGCCAGCGGCGAGACGATGACGATAGAAAACGACGTCGTCTTCGAGATGATCGGCGCCGTACTGCCACTGAAGTTCTTCGAGAAGGTCGGCATCAAACTCGAGGGCACTTGGACTCCGGGACGCTGGACCTATCTCGCGATCGTATCGATCCTGGTCTACACGCTCTACGCCCTGAAGAAGTTTCCCGAATCACCCTACAGCTGGCCCTTCAACAAGTTGATGTCGGTGGAGACATTCAACGCCGGCTGCCTATGGGTCTTTGAGATCTGCTTCTTCCCATTTCGATGGTTGTTCACTGCCGAGGCCTATGCGGACATTCAGGCCACGGTATGGTTCCAACAGGGCTTCATCTACAGCTTCCTATACACGGTCGCGATGGGGGTGTTTGGCTACAAGGCCCTGATAAGATGGGTCGGTGTGGCCAAAGATGGTCGATATCAGAAGTGGCGCTTCGTCAGCCTCATACTCTTCCAGGTCGGCTTCTTTCTGATCGTGAACATCGTCGCGGTCCAGGCGTTGTCGATTCAACACAGCTGGCGAGCTTGGGGTCTCTATGCCCCGTGGCCCCTTTTCTTCAACACCTTTCACTGGTGGAGCGAAAGCGATCCTAAGGCAGTCATCTACCTCTTCGCGGGAGTGGGTGCGGCCGGCTTTCTGGTCGCCATTCCCCTCGCTGCTCGCTGGCACGGCAAACGATTTTGCACTTGGATCTGCGGTTGCGGCGGCCTCGCCGAGACCTTGGGCGACCGTTGGCGCCCCCTCTCACCGAAGGGCAAGCGCTCCCGCTCGTGGGAGTTCCAGGGCGCGGTGATTCTGGTGGCCGCCGCCATCGTCACGATCATCACTGTCGGGATGTTCGATACCCGGGCCGACAACGGCTGGGCAAAGGGCTACAGCTACATCGTCGACTTCTGGTTGGTCGCCGTCATCCCAGTCGCGCTCTACCCGTTCTTTGGCGGCAAAGTATGGTGCCGCTACTGGTGTCCACTGGCCGCTTGGAACCAGGTACTCTCGAAAATCTACGGGAAGCTCAAAATCAAGTCGAACGACAAGTGCATCACCTGCACGCTCTGCAGCAAGTACTGCCAGGTGGGTGTCGACGTGATGGCTTTTGCCAAGAACCAAGAGCCTTTCGACAACGCAAACTCCGTCTGCATCCAATGCGGCATCTGTATCGATGTTTGCCCCATGGGTGTGCTCGAATTCACGACCGGCGAGGTCCAACTCAGCAAGGCCGCGCTGGAAGAATCATTCTAGAGACGCAACGATCGGGACGGTGAAGGCAAAGGCGTGTTTGCGTTGAAATTCTACTGCAGGACGCTAGTGGGCATCCAGGTAAGTCTGAACGGCCTGCGGCAGTTCCTTCAGGTTGGGCGTAATCATCTTGATCAAAAACTGTTCGACCTTCGGGCGCGCTTTGCGGGCCAGCATCTTGGGGACTGCTTTTAGCCTTTCCGGGTAGACGTCGAGCTTGCCTTTGATCACGACCCGCGTCGTGTTTTCGTCTTTCACGTGAAAGCTGTTCACGCCCGAACAGTCGTAGAGGCGGTCGAACGACTTGGTGAAGAAGGTCCATTCGACCTTGTGCTCGTCGTCGAACCAGAGCGCGTCGTCTTCCCAAATCCGCATCTCGCTGGTTACGAAGGGGCGGACAATCCGCGGAATCGCGCCGCTCTTGCCCTGCCAGCGATTGAGCAGACGGAGCTTTCCTTCACCCTTTTCTTCTCGTTCGACCACCACGATGGATTCGACGTTCGGCAGATAGGGGACCACGTCCGCCATTTTGTCCCGAATCAGGGGGTACACTTTCGAGATTGGATGATTAATCAGCTCGTCGTACTCAAACTGCATGACTACTCACTTGGACAGGGGAATTCGTCAACTGATGCGGGGTTTGTCGCCGCCTCGTTTGTGTTGCCATAGAAGCCGAGGTTTGCGCGCCCGCCGTTGGGGGGAGGCTCTTGACCGCAAGCCTGGGTTGGCTCGCCAGCGTCGACTCCCGGCGAACACGAATCGGCGTCGCAGACCAAATGAAAGTCGCTGCCGGGCGCCTCGAACTGGGGTGAACTGTCGAGGATGTTCGTGACCTCCGCATTCGATGCACTATCCGCACAAGAGTTGAGGATGGCGTATTGCACCGATAGTTGCGAAGCGGTGTTTAGGTTGTGATTGCTCACGCACCCCAGACCGACGGCTGAGACGATGGCGTTGCTCACCGAAAGCTCGCCGGTCACAGTC
>CAZDBH010000232.1:0-12878 GCA_964503485.1 uncultured Bradymonadales bacterium
TCACCGCTGCACACTAACGTGCCGCAGCTCTCGCAGTGCGCGCCCTTGGTCCCGATCAGTTCGGCGCAACCGCCGCACTCGTTGGTACCCGGATCGTCGCAGATGACCCCCACACCGGAAGCCGAACACGCCAAGGCGCCGCACTCACCGCAAGAGTCGCCAGGCGCCCCTGTATCGGCGCTGCACGTTTCGCAACTGTTCACTCCTGGATCGTCGCAACGAAGCGATTCGTCGTCGTCAGCGCACACGAGGTGGCCGCAGGCCCCGCAGGCATCCTCAACGGCTCCGATGAGTTCGGCGCAACCGCCACATTCGTTCGTACCGAGTTCTTCACAGAATAGTCCTGTAAGGTCAGGCTTGCAGGCCATGATTCCACAGGTACCACAAGATGCACCGATCTCGCCGTCGATGGTACCGCAGCCACCGCAGGTGTTTTCGCCCGGATCGTTGCAAACAAGCTCCGAGTTGTCCTCGCTGCAGTCGAGCTGGCCGCAGACTCCGCAGCTGTCACCGATCTCGCCATCGAGATCGGTGCAGGTTCCGCAGTCGTTGGCGCCGGGATCGTCGCATAGGAGCTCTTGGACAGCCTCGCTGCAAGAAAGCGCCCCGCACTCGCCACAGGGGTCGCCCTCGTCGCCTTCGAGCTCGGCGCACCCACCGCAAATGTTCCGACCCGGGTCGTCGCAGTCGAAGCCATCACCATCGCTACTGCAGTGGCTTGTTCCACACTCGCCACAGGGCTGGCCTTCCTCTCCTGTGAGCGTCGCGCATCCCCCGCAGAGGTTTTCACCCGGATCATCACAGATCAGCGAGAGGCCGTCTTCAGAACAGCCCAGAATGCCACACTCACCGCAGTCACCATCTCGCTCGCCGTCCAATTCTCCGCACTGGCCGCAGTCGTTCAGGCCCGGGTCGACGCAAATCACGGCCTCCAACTCTTCGTCGCATTGCCAAGCACCACACTCACCACAGGGCTCGTCGGGTACGCCCTCCAAACCGTCGCAGCCGCCGCAGGCGTTGACTTCGACCTCCGTTGATTCACAGGCAAGAGCGTTTTCGTCGGCACAGACCCAGGTTCCACCGCCGCAGCCTTCTGCGCAGGGCTCGCCCAGCAGCTCACCGAGTGGCTCGCAGCCGCCGCAGTCGTTTTGCTCGCAGCCGCCGTCCGACTCGACGGGATCGTCTGCGACGTCCTCCAGCTCCGAGTCTGAATCGGCTTCCCTCGGGTCTTCTGCCCCGTCAAAAACATCGGACTCCGTGTCAGTTGGGCTGGCGTCGGGGTCACTGGTGGTCAGGTCACCGGCAACCGGGTCATCCACCGGATCGCTTGCATGGAGCCCACCGTCGCTGTGCCCCTGGGAGTCCAGACTGTCGAGGCCGAATCCATCTAGCCCATCGATCTGTGACGCGCAGAACCCGACGACGCACACCTGGCCGTCGGCGCAGTCGGTGTCGTTCTCACACTCCGAGCGGTCGGCCAGACTGCTCCGATCAAAGCTACAGCCTGTCCACTGGACCGCGATCAGGCAGCACGCGAGTAGCCACATGGTCGATGAACATCGTGTTCTCATGGGACGAATCCGGTCGAATTGTGTTTACGCAAAAGGACGTGACCGGATCACTATAGCCCGGGCTCGGGAAAAGTCACGCGGAGAAGAGCGCTCAGAAGGGAGCGGTGTTAGCGAGCCTGTTCAGGCCGAGAGTGGCCTTCGAGATGCCCGACTCAGTAGCCTCGTATCTCTGCCCATCGGGCGCGATGCCAGGATGCGTCCCCGAAGGTGGTCGCAGCCGCCCGAGCTCGCTTCATATAGAGTCCGATGTCGTATTCATCGGTCATACCGACGCCTCCATACATCTGAACGCCCTCGTTGGTGACATGAACCAACATCTCATTGCATTTGGCCTTGGCCAGAGAAGCGAACGTCTTGAGTTGCGACGGCGCGTTGTCCACAGCCCAAGCTGCGGCCCAGACCGCCGAGCGAGCAGTTTCGACGGCGATGAACATCCTGGCTGCTCGGTGCTGGAGGGCCTGAAAACTTCCGATGGGCACGCCAAACTGCACGCGCTCTTGGAGGTAGGCCAACGTCATCTCGAACGCCTGTTGACCAGCCCCGAGCATCTCGGCAGACCACGCCACAGTCGCCCGCTCGTAGATTTGTTCGAGCAGTCGACGACTGTCACCGACCGGGACCAGTTGCGCATCTGCCGGGACGTTGACGTCATCAAAACGCACGATTGCGGCACCGCGCGAATCGACCCGGCTCTGCGAGACAATTTCGACTCCAGCCTCTGACGGCTCGAGGGCGAGCAGGACCAATTGACCATCTTCGGTTGCTGCGGGGACGATCAAGAGATCGGCATTCTCGGCGTCCAGAACCTGGACCTTCGTGCCGTCCAAGAGCCAGCCTGACTCAGTTCTCTTGGCAGAGGTCTTGACATCCAGGAGGTCAAACCGACTGTGCTCCTCGCGGAAAGCCACCGTGATCACGGCCCGACCCGCCGCGATGCGCGACAGCCAACGGTGGCAGATGTCTTGATTGTCGCTGAGCATCAGCGCCTGGGCGCCCAACACGATCGTCGAGAGCATGGGCTCGGGCATGATCTGCCGCCCCATTTCCTCGATCACCAGGGCCAACTCGAAGAAACCGAGCCCTGACCCACCGTATGGTTCGGGGAGATTGACGCCCGCCAACCCCAACCCTGCCATCTGTGTCCACAACTCGGGTGAGTATTTCAGGCGCGACTCGCGAAGCTCGCGAATGCGACCAACCGGCGCATTCTTCGAAATGAACTGGCGTGCCATATCCCGAAGGATTACCTGCTCTTCGGTGAGAATTAGCGACATTTCTTGTTCGTTCATTTCGGCAACCCCAATACGCGCCTAGCAATGATATTCAGCTGGACCTCGGAGGTTCCGCCTTCGATCGAATTGCCGCGAGAGCGCAGCCATTGACGAGTCGCGTCCAATTCGTCTGGCTCGAAGCCGGGCCCCTCCCATCCCAGGGATTGCTGCCCCGCGATTCGGGTCGCCAGGCTCCAGCGCGACTGTTTTAACTCGCTTCCAAACACCTTCAGAATGCTGCTCTCTGGTCCCGGAGGCTGCCCCTCCTTCGCACTCTGAGCGATACGCTGGATAGTGAGCATGAAACACTCCTGGTCCATCCCGTAACCAGCAAGCTCTTGGCGAAGAACCGCATCACTAATCGGCGCACCACCCTCTCGGGGCCCGATGTGTTTGCGAGCCAACTCGGCCAACTCAGCCTCCGCTTCCATCATCTGGCCACCGGTCGCAGCACCGATCATTGACCGCTCGAACCTCAGCAGCGCTTTCGCGACTGTCCAACCCTGATCGACCTCGAACACGACGTTCTGTTTCGGAACCGGGACGTCCTCGAAGAAGACCTCACAGAAGGGCGACGCCCCGCTTATCAGCTTGATCGGGACCGCCGACACGCCCGGGTGGTTCATATCGATGAGGATGAAAGTAATGCCCTGCTGCTTCTTCTCTCCGGTGCTGGTGCGAACTAGGCAGAAAATCCAGTCTGAGAGGTGAGCATAGCTAGTCCACACCTTCTGGCCGCTGATCATAAAATGGTCACCGTCGGGGACTGCTTTGGTTTGCAGGGAGGCGAGATCGGAGCCCGCACCTGGCTCAGAGTACCCCTGGCACCAGCGAATATCGCCCCGCACGATCGGCGGAAGGTGCTGCTCCTTCTGTTCTGCCGTACCGAACTGAAGCAGTGTCGGGCCGATCATGGCCATGCCGAATCCCACGACCGGAACCGGCAACTTGGCCGTCCGCATTTCCTCTTGGATGATTCGCGTCTCGGCATCGCTGTGACCGCCGCCGCCGTATTCGGTAGGCCAGCCGGGAGCGGTCCAACCTTTCTCGACCATGATGTCGCGCCAGCGAATCACGTCTGGATCGGCGGAAGCACCCTTTCGCCCACCCCAGAATCCGTCGAAAACGCCACCCCGGGTACCAAACAAGGCCGGAGGGGCGTTCTTGCTGAGCCAGGCTCGCACTTCTTCACGAAAATTCACCAGATCACTCATGGGGCTACTTCACCTTGGGTGTAGAACTGTTTGCACCACGTTCGGTACGTCTCTATCTGACCGACTTGATCCAGGGCACTCGACCAGTCGGCGGCTGGCTCGAGATCCCAGCGAGCAACCGCTTCCGCCAAACGCCGATCGAGGCCCTTGACCCACGTCTGACCTGCGTCGCAGGAAGCTGCGTTCTCGTCGACCTTTCTTACTTTGTAGACGACTGACAGGTCTACCGTCTCGTCGTCGATTGGGATGACGGAACTGATGGCCATGGCGTCGGACTGGGCGTTTAGGCGAGTCGTCGCAAAACCGAATCCGTGTGCGGCAGTCTGAATGCCACTCGCGATTGTGCCTTCGGCTGTCTCGAGAACGGCCTGCGAGGTGATATGCAAGATTTCACCGTCTTGCCTCAACTCACTGCTGGGCAAGTCGTGAAGACTGCTCAGGAACCGCGAGTACACCTCGTCGAACGCGTCTTCTGCCATCCCCTGATTTCGGGTCCGGGCCGTCCAATGACTGGTCTTTATATCACTCCAGTCAGGCGAGCCCAGCTCAGGAATGTCGGGTATCTCAAATGCGGCAGGCTGTTTGTCCGGGTGGAACCAAACCAACACCAGACCGTTACGCTCGATCACAGGCCAGCACTCTGCGCTTGCATCTCTTTGGCCCTCTTCTCCATCGGGGACATATACGCATGTACCCTCCGAGTTAAAGCGCCAGGCATGCGAGGGACACTCGATGGTCTCTCCTACCACAGCGCCCCCATAGCCTAGGTGCACACCCAAATGGGGACACACGCCGTCAAGCAAAACCGCTTGGCCGCTCTGGGTGCGAAAGAGGACGAGGTCCAGACCGTAGAACTCGAGGGGAATCACATCACCCGCTTTTAGCGCTGTCGAACGCGCCACCTGGAACCACCCCAGTGGGTACGGCGGGCTTATGAAACGGTGACGTCTTCGCTTGAGTTCCAATTCTATCTCGCTTGCCGAGCTCTGAGAACACTCTCTTGCAGATGAAACTAGAACGTGTTCTAGTGGCATTCTTACAGGAGAGTCTTGCAATTCGCAACGCACCTTTTTTAATTGGCATGCGAAACGAATGGTAGGGTCTGGGGGTCAGAAGTAGTTTCTGGGTTAGATAGGACATCGATTTATGCCCGAGCGCACACAGAGAATCGTTAGCGCGGCAATCAAGCTAGCCGATGAGGGGGGCTTCCAAGCCGTTCGTCTGCGCGACGTTGCTGCAGAGGCCGACGTTGCTCTTGGGACCCTCTACGCGCGGTTCAAGAGTAAAGAGGATATCCTGATGGCAGCGTTGGAAGACGAAGCCGGTCAGCTCCAGGAAATCCTAACGACTTACCCACCCGAGGGAGCAACCACTACCGAACGGGTGTCGAACTTCTTCGCGATTACCACTCGCGGTCTGTTCGTTCGGCCGAACTTCGCCCGGGCGGTTCTCCGCTCAGTAGCGTCCGGCGAACCCAATGTGGCCACGAAGGTCCTCCAGTTTCACCAGCGGATGACCGAGATGATCGTCTCCGCCTATCGCGGAGAGCCGATCGGCTTCCCAGATAGTGCACCACCGACGGACATCGAGCAGAAGCTCTGCTTCATGATGCAGCAGATCTGGTTCGCGATCTTGGTGGGTTGGATGGGCGGCCTTCACGATGAAGAAGCAGTAATCGATCAGATTCAGGAAGCAGCCGAAATCGTGCTTGGTGAGCGCCGGTGGGCCGAACCCGAGTAGCTCGCTCGACCGCGCCTCGCCCTATCCAGGGCTACTCGACGAGGACGTCGTCGAATGCGAGGCTGTCATTGCCCCAGCTGTAGAGACCGATTCCCCCGTCACCAAACGACGAATCCGTGGCCGACAAGATGACGGTATCGCCAACCATCGCCTCGATTAGGTCACCCGTGACTCGCAGCGAGATGGTCGTCCATTCATCCAAGGCGTAGCCGACGTACTCCTCATCGACCGCTAGTGCTGTCCACGTGTCGCCATCTCGCTTTACCAGGCGAGCATAAGAATGCTGGGAGTTCAGGGAAAAGCGATAGTAGTGCTCGGCGTCTTGGTATCGGGCAATGATCCCAACACCGTCATCGTCTGTTGTAGTGAAGCGAACCGAGACCCGGTAATCGTCCCAAGAGGGATTTCCGGTCCAAATTAGGGTGCCGAGCTGCGGTATCGCCTCCTCGTCGAGGGTATCGAGAATGTTACTCCGTTGACGCAGTTCACCCTCGCTCCATTCCCATTCAGACGGATCGTACCGATAGCCTTCGTCGACGATGTGCCAGGTTGTCCGCTCTGAGAAATTGTCGCTCCAGGGCAACGCAGCAGGCGCAAACTCACCGTGGAAGGTGAGCGTTTCGCCCTCCCCCACACATCCGGCTTCCGACGACGGCGTCTCGTAGCCACCCACTCCAAACCAGTGGATGCGGTATCCCCCAACCATTGCATACTCGATAGTTACAGGAGCCGTGCCCGAGAACACGTGTGCACAGGGTGTTGGTTCCTCTGCTCCACAATCGACCGTTTCTCCCGGTAAACAGATTCGGAAGTCAGCAGGCAGGCCATCACTGGTCGACACCTCGATTCGACCTACCTGAGGTCTGATCGTCTCGGAGTAAACCAGCGTGCTGCGCTCTTCTCGCCTCCCAAAATTCTCGACGTCCCACGTATCTAGTCTGAGGGACTGAGCATCGGGATCGTAGTTGAAGATTCCGTAATTGAAGGCAGAGATCATCGCCGCAGTCGCTTCCTCCCGGGGAGGCGGCTCTGGGTCCATTGTAAGCGGTCCCAGTTGGAACTCCTTGATCCCGTTTGAGTGGTGATTCGCGGCGAACCAGTGCTGGCCCGCCGAGAGGAAGACCACGCCGGGAACAGGCGCCTCGCAACCGTCATCCGTTCGCTCGGGGCAGATAATGCGGTCCCAGATCACGTTCCGCTCGGTGGAGTAGGCCGGCCACGAGTCCGTCGGGTTGGTTGAGAAATTTAGCGGGACCGAGGTGACGACCAGCTTGAAGACAGCGGTTGAATCCGTGAGACCTTCGAGCAGCCATTCGAGCTGGTCGGCTCCCAACATTGTCTTCGATTCGTCGTCGAAGTCAGTGCGAGAGCTTCGGTGACTCCGGGTATCCAGAATGAAGAACTCGAGGTCACCCCAGCGAAAGCGCCGGTAGAACTCGCCGGCCACCTGTTCGCGCCAGGGGTACCACTGAGACCAGACCGCCAAACCATTTTCGACCTCAGTCGGAATCTCTACCCAGGCTGATGCGTCCCAGTTGTTGTGGACCTCTCGGTCATCGAATATGGCGTAGATTGGGGTGTCTTCCAGGAAACCAATGATCTGTTCCTGGATGCGGGTGAGCTTGTAGGTATCGTGATACTGCAATATGCCCGACGCCAAATGTGCGCTGGGCCAATCCCCTAGACTCACGAAAAAGTCGCTCTCCTCCGATTCCATCATCGAGAACACGTCAAATGGATCTTTGACGAGTGTGAGACTGCTCTCCAACTCACGGTACGGGACGTCGGCCGATACTAGAAACCGTACTGGGGTTGACTGATCCGGTAGCGGCGCAGTCGTGAAGCTCCCCTGAGACGAGGAAACCGAACCCGAATCCAACTCGAAACGGTAGTAGTAGCGAGTGTCGGGCTCCAACCCAACGAGCTCGCTGCGCAGCGTATAGCCGGTCGCGTTTGTGACAGGGCCAGCTTCGAGCCGCCGGTCCAGCCGTTCGGGATCGTCGCCATAGTGGACTACCGCTTCAGTGTCCGAATCGCCCACGTGGGTCCAGACAATCGCCGAAGTGGGTTGGATGTCTCCGGACGCCACACCGTAGTTGAATGCGTGGGTCGGACGCCTCCACCAATTGGTCGGCATGCAAACGACCGCGAATACATCGAGCCGACCGTAGGGGAACCGAGTCAAACATTCGTACCCAGGACGGCAGCCCACATCGGGGAAGAGGTCGTAGTCGCACACCGATACACAAATCCCCGAAGAGTTCAGGCCTTCGGAGTCCACGCACACGCTCCCAGTAACACCCTCACCGGTATGTTGTTGGCAGTTGCCCGTACACGGCTGCGAACAGTGGCCCTCGAGAAAGCCCTCATCAGCGTCAAGACACACGGCGGTCCCTTCCCACAGAGCGTCACACTGTTCCTCGTCCTCGCAACGGCCGCTGATTGCGCCCGCGTTGCTCTCGGGGTAGCAAAGACCGCTGTCATTGTCGCATCCGAACGGGCACTCTGATTCATCAGGCCGCCAAAGCTCGTCTCTGCAGTAGTCGATCTGATGGTTCGAGCACCGTCGTTCCCCCTCGTTGGTGCAGCTCTCCCTCTCAAACTGGCATCGCCCGTCGATACTGCAGTACAGGCCATCACATTCATCGTCCGCGATGCACCTGCGGCAGGTGTTGGCGACACAGGCCAGTCCTCCACAGTGGCTGTTGTTGATGCAGCGCGCACACTGCCCGGTTTCTGGATCGCGCAGCTCATCGTCGGGGCAGGCAGCGTCCTCCAGATCGACGTCATGCCCACGTCCGTCGGCAGCCGTGTCCATGTTCGAGTCGTCGAGAAGGTCGCTAGCCTCATCCGTCCCGAGGTCGGCCGATTCCGCGTCGTCGTCGGTGTCCGATGCGGAGTCACCGTCCTGGCCGGTGTCTGTGGTGTCGTTGGCCGAGTCAGACTGCGGCCCCAACTCTGTCGAGGTCGCGCACGACAGAGACAGAGCGGCAACAAGCATGAGCATGCCGAACAGACACAGTTTATCGATGGCTAGCCTGGGCATCGCTCGTCTCGTGGTGGATTCAGTGCGCACGCATCTGGTGGGTCATTCTAGCCTCAGACCAGATTGAGACAAGTCTTGCTTGTTCGGATGAGGGCGAAGGGAGGCCTACAGGAAGTCGCTGTAGAACCCGTATCCGATCGTGATTGAGATATTAGTGTAGGTGTAGTTGGGGACATCCCCAAAGCGTATCGTTCTACCAAGCTGGAACTCAGCTCGGAGCATCAACTCCCAGAAACCAACCTGAAGGCCGCCAACGGCTCTCGGATTGAGCACGGAGAATCGAACATCCTCTCCGATGCTGTCGATCCCGAAGAGGCCGAGTGAACCGCCGACGTAGACCATGAAACGGTCAAAACCCGTTCCCACTCCTAGCCCGGCAACGGGCAACGTCACGTACCACTCGTCCTTGTCTTCACCGACCAGGCCCACGTCGAAGCCGAGATAGTCAATCGCAAGCGCGAGACCATCTTTGATGAAGTACATGCCTCGCTTGAAGCCAAAGGTAAAACCACCTTCGGCCTCTTCGAGGGGTCCAGCATCTTCGAAAAAGTCAAAGAGGCCAAAGTGAACGCCGTAGTCATAGAACCCTGAGCCGGCTTCCGCGTCTCGCGAATTCGCCATCAGAGTTACGGCCAAAACTAGGCCCACCAAACTGCTACTGATCAAGCTGGTTTTCATTGTAGTCCGATTCCATTGAGGTCCGTTGCTGCCACGTGGGGATTGCCCTAAGTTGGCCCGCCTGTCAAGGAAGCTTTGTCGTTTCAGAGGGCTATCACTGAAGCAATTCACGAGCGATTCTAGTGATCTGAACCTCGTCTGTTCCGCCGCCAATCTGAAGGAGTTTGGCGTCGCGCATGAGCATTTCGACTCGATACTCGGTCATATACCCATTGCCGCCCATGATCTGGATCGCCTCGAGGGTTACGTCGGTCGTCGCACGGGCGCAGTAAAGCTTGCACGCACTTGCTTCGGCTTCTGAGACGGGAATCTTGTGTTTCTGGCGGTGAAACTGTTTGAACAACAGATTGCGAACGTTCTCTCGGTGAACAAACATCATCGAGAGTTTCTCCTGAATCAGCTGATACTCTGCGATCGGCCGACCCCAGGTTTCGCGTTCCTTCGCATAGGCAACGCTGTCCTCGAGGCAGCGCTCGATGATGCCCAAGCACATGGGAATCATGCCAGTTCGTTCGCCCTGGAAGGTCCCTTTGGCCTGTTTTCGCGCCTCAGTGCGCGCTGTTCCGCCCAACAGGTTGGCCGCCGGGACCCGAACGTCTTCCAGGAAAATCTCACCAGTGGGGCTGGTATGCATTCCCATTTTCTTCATGGGGGGCGGTGTAACGAAGCCCTCGGTGCCGCGCTCAACAATGAACGCCTGGACCGGACGTGAACGCAAATCGTCGTCGCCCGCCTCCTTCAGTTTTGCGTAGATGACCGTCGTGTCCGCAAACGGCGCGTTCGTGATGAACGTCTTTTGGCCGTTCAGGATGTAGTCGTCGCCGTCCTGCACGGCAGTCGTCCGCATCGATCCGAAGGCGTCACTACCTGCACCGGGCTCGGTCATTCCCCAGGCACCGATCTTCTCGAAGGCCAGGACCGGCAAGGCCCACCGCTTCTTCTGCTCGAAGGTGCCGCGCGCCATGATTGCGCCACCGGCCAAGCCCGCTGAAGCACCGAAAGCCAGCACGAATCCGGGACAGAATCGGGAGAGCTCCATCGCCAGAATCGCGCCCCAGGTCGGGTCCGTCCCCGTACCGTCGCCCCGCGGAACTGCCTCGCCGGTCTCGAGCTTCTTCTCCATGCGGGCGAAGTGACTCTTGATCATGGCCGGTAGGCCAAAGGTTTTGACCAGCTTCTGCATGATCGGATACGGCAGCATTTCGCCCGACTCGAGCGCGTCAACATGCGGTTCGAGCTCCGTCTCCGCCCACTTGCGGACCATGGTTTGCACCATCTTCTGTTCGTCGGTGAAATCGAACATCGGCATTCCTCCTGGCTTGAGCTAAGTGAGTATATACTTACTTTCGAAAACCGGGAATGAACTCGAGTAGGACTGCGGAAACGTTGAATTTCGATCGGGGCAGCGTGCTCTCAGGAGTCGACCAAGCCGAACTTCTCGAGCCACCGGTAGACCTGTTGTCGTTCTTTGCCGTAGTAGCGAGATACACCACTGATATTCCCTTCGAACAGGGACTGGACGGCAGACAACTCCTCAGAGGTGTCCGGCGGTGGCGGCGTCGGTCTCGCGCAGGGCAGCTCGATTGTGGGCGCCCTACCGAGGGCTTGTCGCAGCAGAATCTGAGGATTGTCGATCCCGTTCTTGAACGAGACCGAGAGACGAGCGACCGCGGCGGACAACTCGCGAACATTGCCCTCCCAGCTGGCCAGCAGGATGTGTTCGAGCAGATCGGAGTCGAATTGGACAGCCGCCTGCCCCGCTCCCCTTTGCCGCAGAAAATGCCGGACCAGAAGACCAATGTCCTCACGGCGCTCGGTCAAAGGCGGGAGTTGGATTGGCCACTCGTTGACTCGAGCCAGCAAATCGCGTCGAAACCGTTCATCGCTGACCATGCCCTCGATGTCGCGGTTGGTAGCGGCGACCACTCGGACATCGACGCGTTTTGAGACGGTGGCCCCTACCGGTCGGACTTCCTGATCTTGAAGCACTCGCAGAAGTCTGGGCTGTAAGTCGAGGGGAAACTCGCCGATCTCGTCCAGGAACAACGTCCCGCCGTCAGCGGCTGCGATGAGTCCCTCCTTTGAGCGATCGGCGCCCGAAAAAGCGCCCTTCACGTAGCCAAACAGCTCAGACTCAATCAGGCTGGCCGGAAACGAACCGCAATTGACCGGCACAAAGGCGCCTGTTCGACCGCTCACCTCGTGCAGTGTCTGGGCTGCCAACTCCTTTCCCGTCCCCGTCTCACCGGTGACCAACACCTTGAGATCGGTGGGAGCAGCCTGATGGAGGCTGTCAATCGCTTCACGAATCGCAGTCGACCGTCCAACGAAAATACGATCGTCCGCGCTGTCGGTGGGCGTTGGGCAGTACACGAACAAGCTGTTACCAGTCCGCACCACATCGCCGGGTTTCAGATACTCGCGATCGACCGGTGCCCCGTTCAGGAACGTTCCGTTTGTGCTCTTTAGGTCGCGAACTGAGTGGCGTTGTTGTGCCTCGACCCAACTCACTTTGGCGTGCTTGCGGGATGCCCGCTGGTCCTCGATCAGCACGTTCCCTTTACCACCTGGATCTCGCCCGATAACTAGACCAGTTTGACCGACCGGAAACGGGTCGAATGTGAGACCAACTCGAGGCGAGAAGATGCGGACAAGGCAATTGCGCTCGGCGCTGCTGCCTCGGGTGAAGACAGGAACGTCCTCGTTGGCCAGCGTTGTTCGCTGCCGGGTCTCCTTACCCACCTGCTCCTCCGCGCAAGAAAATAGAGCCCCATTGTAACTCCGAGGGCCCGACCGCGATAGGCATTCACTCCCCCTTCCGCAGGCGGGCGCCCGACAAGAATTCAATCAAGACACCGTTCGGGTCACGCACGTAGAGCGAGGCATAGCGTTTCCGGATTGGTCCGGTATAGGGGACCCCTTCAGACACCATTCTGGACACCAGATCGTCGAGTCTTTCTGTGGTAACGCAGATTGCGACATGGTGAACCGTTCCTTCCCTTTCCGCCTCGAGCGGCTCCCCGGCAGGTAGATCGCAGAACACCAATTGGGAACCGCCTCCAACATCAACAAAGACCTGCGTCGCTGTTGGATCACTTGCTACGGGCTCGACGTGGACAACTGAAAACCCGAGCATATCGGCGTAGAAGTGTGTGGTTAGGTCAAGATCGGTTGCGTAGAAGGTGAGGTGACTCAAACCTTCCCTGGGCGCTGGCCGCTCGTAAGGAACCTCGTTGATCTTGGCCGCGAGCCGTTCTCTCAGGCGGTCAGCGTCTGTGGAGTTTGTTGTCATTCCCTCGATTGTGAAAGACAGGCGGTCGGTTAGCAAGTCACTCACACTCTGGGTCCTCGGGACCGC
>CAZDBH010000233.1:0-12856 GCA_964503485.1 uncultured Bradymonadales bacterium
CCGAGAACGCGATCGTCGTCAGGGCCACCCTGGGGGCGATGTCTCGGTTCTCGTCTCCCCGGGTCCTCAGATTGCTGATGAAGCACTTCAGGATGGGGCCCAAGAGTGTCCGAATCGCAGTTATCGAAACGGTCGAACAAATCGGCACCCAGCAGATGCTGCCGATATTGATCGAGGCGCTGACTCACAAACAACTCGATGTCCGAATGCGCGGTGCTCAGGCCTTGGAGAGGTTGAGTGAGGCAGAAAAAGTCGATCCCGCCCGCGCAATCCTCTGGCTGCTGCGCAGCGGCGACGTCAACGTCAAGCGAATGGCGGCCCAGATCGCCAACAAAGTCAAAGATACCTCGGGTGAACTCTGGCCCTTACTCTTTCAGTTCCTTCGGGACGAGGACTGGTGGGTTCGTGAGCGGCTGACCGACGCGCTCCTCGAGATGGCTGGCTCCGAGTTGCTCAACTACGCGATCGCCTACCTCAAGGACACATCTGCAGTTATCCGCCGCTACGGCATCGAATTGTTGGTACGCCTCGCCGAACCCAAATCCATCGGTGCCCTGGTACGAGCTGCGGCAGACGACGATGATTGGTGGGTTCGTGAGCGGGCAGTCGAGGCCCTGGGTAAACTGAAAGACAAACGGGCCACGCCGTATATCATCGATATCATGACGCGCAATCCCGATGCCCGGCTGTCGGCCCTGTCAGCGCTTCAGGAACTCGCTGACCCCGAAGCAGCCAAGCATGTGGCTGCGCTCCTATCCGACGGCGCAGCCGACGTGCAAATCGGGGCACTGACCTGCCTCGAGGTGATCGGGGATCCCACCTTGGCCCGGGCCGTCAAGAGCTGCATGAGGAGCCCCGAGCCCCGCGTGCGAGAGTTGGCCACCCGGGTTCTAAAACGCTGGCGAATCGCGGCACGTCGCGACGAAGCGACGGTAAACGAGGGATTGTCTGCCCTGGACCGCATGCTCCGGGAGCTGGTCAAGGTAGGTGGCGATGATTTGCTCATCACGGCAGGGATGGTCCCCCACATTAAACGCCATGGTAAAGTCGTCCCGCTCGGCGAGAATCCGCTGGCCGAAGATGAGCTGGACGCGCTACTTCGGCCCTATATTCGCGACGTTCAGCACGAGGACCTAGAGAACCTGCGCGATGTCGATTTCTCGTATGAAGTTGTTACCGAGGGCCTGCGCTTTCGAGCAAACGTCTTCCAGCAGCATCGCGGGCTGTCTGCGGTGTTTCGGACAGTAAAGAACGAGGTGCCCGACATTCGCAAGCTCGGGCTACCGCCCGTGATTCACAGCTTTGGCGACTTGCCGCACGGCCTCATTCTCATCGGTGGACCAACCGGGTCAGGAAAGTCGACGACCCTGGCTGCGATTATCGACTATATCAATCGCACATATCCAAAGAATATCATCACCTTGGAGGATCCCATCGAGGTGATCCACCAATCGAAGAAATCGCTGATTAACCAGCGTGAGATTGGCGCCCACACCGAGAGTTTTTCAGCCGCTCTCAGGGCGTGTTTTCGAGAAGACCCAGACGTTATTCTGGTGGGCGAGATGCGCGACAAGCCGACCATCTATTCCGCGCTGCAGGCATCCGAAACCGGTCACCTTGTTTTAGGAACGGTCCACACGGCCTCGGCGGATACGACCGTCGATCGAATCATCAACGCCTTTTCCACCGACGATCAGCCTCAGATTCGGTCCATCCTGGCCAATAATCTGAGAGCGATTTGTTGCCAGCATCTGCTGAAGACGAAGGAAGGCGACGGCCGAATCGCAGCAGTCGAGGTCATGATCAACAATGACGCCATCGCCCAGTTGATTCGGAAGGGTCGGACCTATCAGATCGCAAACATCGTCGCTACCTCCGGTGAGCAGGGGATGGAGTCGATGGACAACGCCCTCTTCAGACTGGCCAAAGACGGTGTCGTGGGCGCTGAGGACGCCTATATGAAGGCCATGAACAAGAAGGACTTCTCAACTCGATTGGCCAAGGATGGCATCGACAACTCGTTCATCACGGACAGTTCCCCGGACGAACCCCTCGAGATGACGAGTGGCCCCCAGGTTGGAGGCTAGCGGAGGACCATGGCACGAATCGATTCATTCTTGAGACTTGTGACCGAGCAGCACGCCAGCGATCTGCATTTCTCGGCCGGTAGCGTACCGACCATCCGTTTCGCGGGCGATCTGATTCCGCTTCCGTTCAGAGTCCTGGGCGAGTCTGAAGCGCACCGTTTCTTGATGGAGATCCTCAACGACGAACAACGAGCGCGCTTCGCCACAGGGGAGGAACTCGATTTCGTCCACACATTGGACGGAGTCGGGCGTTTTAGAACCAACTATTACAACCACGTGGACGGTATCGGGGCCGTGTTCCGAATCATTCCGGACAATGTCGCGACCATCGACGAATTGGGTTTACCCGACTCACTTCACCATTTGACCAAACTTCCAAACGGATTGGTGCTCATTACCGGGCCGACTGGCGCCGGGAAGACCACGACCCTGGCGGCACTGATCAACGAGATCAACCAGAACTACCACAAGCACATCATCACCATTGAAGACCCTGTGGAGTTCGTCCACACCCAGTCGAAGAGCATCATAACGCAGCGCCAAGTCGGCAAGCACGCCGAGTCATTCGCCAGCGCACTCCGCTCGGCGCTGCGCGAGAGCCCGGACGTGGTCGTCGTAGGTGAGATGCGAGATCTCAGTACCATCAACTTGGCCCTTCAGGCTGCTGAGACTGGGGTGTTGGTCTTCGGAACCCTCCACACGGATTCGGCTCCCAAGGCGATTGATCGAATCGTGGACGCTTTGCCTGAAGGGTCCCGCGACCAAGCCAGAGGGTTATTGTCAGTCCTGTTGAGGGCGGTCGTTTCTCAGGTTTTGGTCAAGCGCGCCAATGGCGAGGGACGGGTTGCTGCCTTTGAGATACTGATTCAAAACTGGGCGGTCGCCAATATGATACGTGAGAGCAAGGTCCACCAGCTGGACCAACTCCTGCTCTCCCCTGAAAACCAGAACCAGGGCATGATTCATATGGATACTTGCCTCTTTCGCTACGTGCGCGAGGGTTTGGTTGAACCTGACGTCGCGCTGCGCCTGGCGAAATACCCCGAAGAAATGCGGAAACAAATCGGAGGGATTCGGGAGGAACTCAGGTGAGTCGGAGCGACTCGGGCGTCTTCAGACGGGCCAAGGAACTCGCCGCCATGGGACAGGTCGACGAGTCGGTCACTCTGTTGCGGCGATCGGGTGCTGTTGAGCACGCGGCCGCCGTTTTGATGCGAGTCAAACGGCCCTTCGACGCGGGCAACCTCCTTATCGATAGCCTTGGGATGCGCGGTGTTGGCGAGGTCCAACTCCAAGAGCGACTGCCCAAGCTCTCACCACCTCAAAAGGAGAGGGCACTCAAAGCCGCGATCTGTTTTGGCCGGGCGAAAGAGACCAACCGAGCTGTGGCGATTTACGTTGCGCTCGGAGAGACCCGTCGTGCAGCCGATCTGCTTGCTCGGGCCGGTGAGCACGCGCGCGCCGCTCGGCTCAGGGCAGGAGGAGGGGCATCCGACCGCAAGAAAAAGGTCGGAGCTGACGCCTCAGCGAAGGCCACGGTCGAGGAGGAGCTGGCCTTCGCGCGCGATCTCGAGAAAGCCGGCAAGCACGCGGTGGCCATCCAGCACTACCTTCGCCTCGGCAAGCTCCAAGAGGCAGCTCGTCTCGCCTACGAGCTCAAAGAGTTCAGGCAAGCCGCAGAGCTCTACTGTGAGGCAGATAACTACTACAACGCCGCCGTCTGCTTGATCGAGGCTGGCGAGCGAAGGGAAGCCCTGGATTACTTCCTCCAGCTCGATCCCGAACACCCACAGTTTCGAAACGCGATGTTGAGGGCTGCTCGTATCACCGTCTCACTCGATGTAATGGACTTCTCGACCGAGTCGATGCTGTCCGAACTCATCAACGCCGTTCCCAGGGATAGTCGTGAAATCGATGTGTACTACCGCCTAGGTAGGCACTTTGAGCGCCACCGGCTTCCTCAAGACGCCCGCCGAGCCTATGAGCAGATTCTGCTGGTAAGTGATTACAAGGACACTCGGCGACGAATTCAGGCGCTAGTATCGGCTGCTCGGCCCAAAGAAACGCCAGAGCAGACTATGGGGATCACGAGCGCGACCCCGAACCTCGACATGGGTGATCTCCCCGATTTGCCCGCGCTGCCCAGTCTACCCGAGATTGCCGACCTTGCACCCTTGACCGACGAGGAGTTCGCCAATCCCGAGGCCGAAGAGCCCCTGCAGATCGTTCGTGAGGTCGTCGTCAATCCGACGCCACCACCGAGCGAGCCGAAGCAGGTCGTACTCGAGGCCAAGAAACTGAAGCCCGGCACCATACTCGCCGACCGCTACGCGATCGAAGGAAAGGTCGGGCGGGGTGGCATGGCGGCGGTGTACAGGGCGGTGGACCAAGAGCTCGAAGAACACGTTGCCATCAAAGTCTTCACCCGCGACGACTCAGAGGAAGTGTCTCTGCAGCGGTTTCGCCAGGAGGTGTCGCTGACTCGGCGCCTCAGTCATCCCAACGTGGTGCAGCTCTTTGATATTGGCGAGTCACACGGGCTTCGCTTTTTGACCATGGAGTTGCTCGATGGTAGGGACCTAGCCGCTTTCTTGCGCAAACCGGTCGATTTTACCAAGGGGCTCAACTGGCTCATTCAGGCCTGCCGTGGCCTCTATGCTGCTCACAAGGCCGGAGTTGTCCATCGCGACATCAAACCCGCCAACATCTTTGTGTGCCGCGATGGTCGGGTGAAGCTCGTGGATTTCGGCATCGCGAAGCGAAGCAACGTGCCGGGCGTCACCCAGAAGGGGCTTGCTTGGGGTACGCCGCGCTACATGGCACCAGAGCAGATTCGAGGCTTCAGTAACGTCAGCCCCGCCAGCGACATCTATTCGATCGGGGTAATCGCGTATCAGATGTTCAGCGGGAAGGTACCCTTCGACCACAAAGAACAGGTGCCTTTGTTGATGATGCACATTAATGACAAGCCCAAACCTCCCGGCGATATCAATCCGAAAATTCCGCCAGAGCTGGGGCAGGCGATCTTGAAATGCCTCGAGAAAAAGCCGGACAATCGCTTTGCTTCAGCGAAAGATCTGGCAAACGCACTACGCACTGTCGCCAAGTCGCTTCCCACATGATATGCACCGGCAATAAGCCGGTTCACTTGGAGGGATTGTGAGTAAGCTGCTCGTTTTAGATTTTGACGGAACGATGACTGACGCGGAGCTCGAAGGTGAGCCCTTCAAGGTCGGCTATCTCGAGGACGTTGCGACGTTGACCGGGAAGTCACTCGAAGAGGTGAATCGACTTGCCGCTCGTTTTGAAGCAGAGGTGGCTGCCGATCCCGACTCCCACGGGTGGATTTACAACGGTCATATCGTAGCACCTGCCAGCGTTGATCCCTACCTGCGGATGATGCCGGTGGCCCGCAAGATATTCGACGCAACCGATGCGTTCATGAACGAAAATGACCGTACTCGGCTGCTCGACGGCATTCTCTACAAGTACAACTACCAAAAGACCCGTGTGGCGTTTCGAGAAGGCGCCGGAGAGGTGCTCCGGGCTTTGACAGGGACACGAACCTACATCGTGACCAATTCTCACACTGAGCCAGTCCGCCAGAAGGTCCAGTCGCTAGACAACGGCACCGGTGATCTGGAATGGCTCGTCGCAAGGGTGCACGGTAGAGCCAAAAAGTACGTGATTGACGACGACTTCACCGACGTGCCGACCGAGATGCGCCTGGAGGGGCTCGCGCGGCCCGTGCTTCTAAGACGCCGCAAGTACTACGATGTCTTGGGCGAACTGCTTTCGTCCTATGACCTCGGCTGGTCAGACCTGATTGTCGTTGGCGACATTTTCGAGTTGGATCTGGCGTTGCCGTTGGCCATGGGAGCGAGTGTGGGCCTGGTGGTCAATCAATTCACCCCGGAATACGAGAAGGCATTTGTCTCTTCCCACGCCCGCGGTCGTCTCCTGACCTCGCTGGACGAGATTCCTCCTCTGGTGGCGTAACCACGCCAGCCAATTGGCCGAAACCGGCCGCAGAGTGGCGAACTCAGGAAGAAAACGCCTTGATTTCGAAAACGAACAGGGTAAAACAAGCAGAGTTTGTTAGACTTGCCTCCAGGCAAGGTCCCAAAATGGGCATGGAGAGAGAATGAGACGGAAGATTACGAAAGTCCTCGATGAAATGGTCAACCCCTACGTCGAGAGCCATGGTGGCGCGATCCACCTGGTCGATTTTGTCGACGGAGTGGTTTATGTCCGGATGAGCGGTGGCTGCCAAGGCTGCGCACAGTCCAATGCAACCCTGCGCCAGGGCGTCGAGAACCTGCTCCGCGAGGAATTCGGCGAGCAGATCGCCAGGATTGTCGACATGACCGATCACACCGGTGGCGAGAACCCGTATTACAGTTAGCACCGGTCAATGGTGGTTCCCGTCCGCGGAATCACTCCAGTTTCTATGCGACGGCAGCCTAGTGCCGTCTTCGCCTCCTTTTGCCCTCGATTCGGATCATCGACATGTCTAGAACAGCCCTCACGTGTATTTGTGCTCTAGCGATCGCCGCCTGCGCTGACAGTTCAGAGCCGTTGCTCGATTCAACGTCTGACGGCGTCTCCTCCAACGACACCGCCGAGCAGGACGCCGATATGGGGTCCGACACGGCTTCGGACCGCGGGTCAGACACCGTAACCGATATGGGACGCAACGACTCCACGGACTCTGGAGTTGAAGATTCAGATGCCCCCGAGGCCAGCCTATGCGCAGCGGCCCCGATCGAAGCCGGGCGAGGAGACCGCCGAGGATGCCGTGGCTACGGGTTGCGACTTTTCGGAGTTTGGGCCAGAGAACGGTGCGCGGGCTGTAATGGTTGGCTTCCCTTTCAGTGAAACACCCGGTGAACCGGGTACAGTAGTTGGTCGATTCCTCCTGACAGAGGGCGGCGAGCTCCAAGATCTGGACGATCGGCTCGACGTGGGCTTTCGCCCAGCTCGAATTGAATTCGTACCCTCGGGGGAGATTGCACTGGTCTTGGGCGAGGAAGGTGAGCTGGCCAGTGTGAGGACCGAGTCGGATAAGGGTCTCGAAGTCATCGCCGAAGTTCAGCTCCCGTCGGCGAACTTCACAGACCTTCGGCTCGCCGACGGCGGCACTACAGCCTTCGCTGTCGGGAACAACGTCGCCGAAACGAGCGGTGTGTCGACAATCGCGGTCGACTGCGAAGGCCGTCTCACCGTCGACACAGCTGCTTTTTTCAACCTTCGTCTAGCTGAGTCGTTGGTTCTGCTTCCGGGGGAACAAGAGGCGATTCTGTTGGGCGGACAAACTGTCTTCGAGCCTATCGATGACGACGATTTGCGCTGGCTTCAGCGCACAGATTCAGGCTGGGAGGAGCTGGAAGCCTTCGACCTTTGGGGAGACGGAATCGATTCTGGACGGATCGCACTCTCTCCTGACGGTTCCACCCTGGTCATTCCCAACGGCTCCCCCTATTCAGTGGAGGGTCACCAGGTCATGTTGGCTGACATCGGAGACAGGCAAATCTCGGAGAACACCCGGCTGCTAGACTATGAGACGGCCTCGAACGCCATCTTTGCGCCAGACGGACACACCTTTTTGGTGACTCAGTGGGACGGCGGCCGAGTGGCTGCGTTTACGGACGCCGAGGGGGATTGGGAGGAATCAATGGTGGTCACCGGCATTGGCCTCGCAGAACAGATCGCGATGGTGCAGCGAGGCAGCTTGTCTGGGCTGGCGATCGTGCCGTCGGTCGACCCGGCCGGGGAACCGAACCTAGCAATGGTTCGAGTCACCGGTTCAGGCCAAGTTTCAGACCAGGGGCAACTCGATCTCGGCTCCGGTTTTACCAACATACCGGATGCGATCGCCGTGGCGCCGTAACGGTTCTATCAATCGCAGGGCCACGGATCCTCGGGCATGTCGAGCTCCTCGGGCTCGTCTGCACCGTTGCTGCGCAGGACCTCGAGCAGTTGTTCGATCAGCTCGATGTCGTATTGCATATCCACATCCCCCAGCTCCTCATTGTAGTCCTCGACCGCGGCCAAGAGCCGTTCGAGCGAGCCGACCGCTTCTCGTCCCGCACCCATGTGGAACATCTGGCAAGCACCCTGCAAGCCGACGAAGATGTTGAGCATGACGAAACTCTTGTGGATGATGCTCACGTCCGACGCATCCCAATAGCCCCGTTCCTCCACTTCCCAAGGGTTGAGCGGATAGTTGACCAGCACGGTATCTTCAACGATCTCATCACTGCCGGGCTCGCGGAAACTGACGTCGATGGTTGCGACGAGATGGGAAGGTTCGCTGGCGTTTGCAGCACCTTCTATGTCTGGCATGAGTTCCAGCAAGAGCGCTGAGCCGCCGCCTCGGCGACCGCCGCTGTCTGTTACGTCGTCATGCGAGACTCGGTGGGCCAGGAACATACTCGGCACCTCGATGTGGCCTCCCTCTTCGGTATCTTCCCAAAAACTCGAGCCTCGCGCGGCGACGAGGTCGAAGTCCCTGCCAGTTTCCACGTCGAGCATCAGATCGTAGCCTACCGGAACGGTGAAGTAGCTGAGTTCGTCGCTGAACACCTCTGCAACGGCGCCAGCGTTTTCGACGAAGTAGTAGTTACCGTCGCCGCCACGAGCCAGGCCCTGCATCAGTTCGACGTTGAAGTCGACGCCGAGTCCGATGGTCGTCAGCCCGACCCCTTCTGAGTTGAAGGACTCGCTCATGCGCATGATCGATGCTGTGTCTGTGGTCCCGACAGTCGGCTGTCCATCACTGATCAGAATAACGCGATTCTGCCGGCCGCTATCGTAGTGTTGCAGAACCTGGCGGTAGCCCGTCTCGAGCCCTTGGTAGAGATTGGTCCCCCCTTCCGCCCGCAGCGAACGCACGACTTCGAACATATCATCGCGGTGGTCGACTACGGCACCCATTTCGTACTCGACGAGAGCGCTATCGCTGTAACTAATGATGGCGAGCTGGTCGTCGTCCTGCATACTCAACACGAGCCGTTCGAGGCCATCTCGAACGAACCCAATCTTGTCCTCAGCGTCCATCGAGCCGCTGACATCAACGACAACTGACAAGGTAAGGGGAGGGCGGTTGGCAGGATTCGGAAGAATGGGCGAGTTCAGCCCGATCTGAAGCATCGTGCAGTTGCTACCGTCGATCAGGTTGTTCATCACACCAAACATGGCTTGCAGGCAGATGCGTTCTCCGCAACTCGGCTCAGGTAGGGGCGTATGGTGTTCTGCGAAGAAGCCTTCGGCTGTGATGTCTTCGGGCTCGGGGACGGTGTTGGAGTCGAGCAGTCGGCGGAAGTACCCGATATCGGCGCCACCGCTAAGAGCGACGTTCGTATTGCCTGTCTGCTCCTCACCCTCGGACATGTCCGGCATGGGACCCGAGCTGGTGTCCTCGCTCGCCCAACCCGTATCCGCATAGCTGGCGTCGAATCCGCCATTCGGGTCACTCCAATTGCCGCCCGAGTCCGGGGAAGACACTGCTACGTCCTGCTGAGTCGACGTGGTCAGGTCGGGTGTCGACCAGTCCTCGTTTCTCTGAGCGGAGTCTTCCGAGGCCTCTGCTGTCGAGCCCGCCCCATCGTCGGTTGAACACGCAGCGAGCCCTGCGAACCCAACGACCAGAAACAGAATCAGAAGATAGTCGTACACTCTCATTTTCGCTTTCCTCCACAGATCAGCACGAGGGTTGTGTCGGTGGTCACATTAGTCGTATTCAGGAAAATGTAAATCCTACTTCAAGTATTTCCGTATTCAGCTGGAATACATCACTAAATATCTGGATTCGTGTATTCTGGGATCAAAGTCAGAGAGGGCTCTGAGGGGCGCAGGCGATTAGCCTGATCACACCCGGCTTTGCCAGGTGCCCGAGCTTCGCGTACGTGACGCTCCCCCCGCAGCGCAGGGGGCTTCCAGACCTGGTGTTGGAGCCCCGTAACAGCCCAGATTGACGAGGACCAGAAAGCTGTTAAACTCACCGCGCTTGGTCAACCGGTAAAACCTGTCCCGAAAATGGAGTCCGCTCATGTGGCGAGTTCTATTCGTTCGAACTGCTTTCTTCGCTTTGTTTGCCCTGTCGGTCATCGGTTGCTCGAGCAGTACAACGTCGAGTACCAACCCAGACCAAACGGTCTCCGCCGACACGGGCGATTCCACGGTTTTCGACTTGGGTGCGGATGCTCAGCCAGCCGATGTCCTCGCTGATGAAAACGACATGGGTTCGGCAGACGGTGAGTCCGACGTTCGTGACGGAAGCGATGACACGGTCGACGCGGATGACGCCGATGCAATAGAGGCCGACTCCGACGACGACTTGGGCGAGCCCGATGAGTCCGAAGACAACCGAGACCTGGCCGATCTCGCGGATGTTGATGACGCTCACGAGTCTGATCTCGCTGACGAGTCCGATCTTGCTGACGAGTCCGATCTGGCAGACACCGACGATGCGGTCGGAGACGCCGACGGTGGGGATGACGACATCCGCGTGATCGAATTCGCGGGTTGGCACATAAACGAGGTTCGCGTCGAGCCAATCGCCAGGAACATCGAGGATCCGAGCTTCGACTCTCCCGGTCCGCTTCAATTCGTCGAGTTGTACTGGGGTGGTCCAGGTGCGACGAGTACAGAAGGGCTCGAGTTGCGCACGGCGAATCTAGACGACCCACTCTCCTTGCCCACGATGTCGGTCCCAGCGGACAGCCACGTCACGGTCTGGCTCTTGCCCGGACCCGAAACGGTTTCGGATTACGACGGCATCTCCAACGACCTCGATCTGAGCGACCGACAGGGGACGGTTTATACCGATCCGGGCGGGATTCTGGCGACCGATCCGGGCGGCATTCTCGCAATCGATGGTGATGACATTGGATTGGCAAACACCGATCCCGGCGGCATCTTGGCTTTTGTTGCATACGGGGAACCCGAAGACGAGCCGAGCGAGCTCGAAAACTACGCCGTGGCGGCCAACAAATGGATGCGTGGAAGCCGTGTCGTCACCACAGCGATGGCGCCGGGTGAAACATTCGCGCTTGTTCTCGATGGATTCCACGAGTTCACCGCATCCGAAGACAAAGCACTGGCTATCCCGACGGCACCGGCAGCTGGTGACTATCAACTGGTCTCGTGGACCGAACAGACAACGTCGTATCAACAGCCCGATCAGCCGATCCAACTCGAACCGCGCGATGGCGCACTCGTCGGAGCCGCTCCCGTCGAACTCGAGTGGCGTCGATGCCCTGGCGCACTGGGATATTGGGTCCACCTCCTCGATGGCCCGGACCTTGGTGAAGCCGAGGTGGTGAGCGAATTGTTTGCCGACCAGGTGGGGCGTGGTGAGCAGCCCACTCTGACCTTAGACAGCGATGATCTGGATGACCTCAATCCGGTTTGGTGGACGGTGACCTGCAAATACGACTCGGGCGAAGCGCGCACGCCCTTTGTGGAGCCGTGGCGGTTCGGTTTCTACGCCACCGCCAGCGGTAGTGGCAGTTGCGACTTCAGCGGCGGGGGAAACAGCTGTATTCAGACGGTCACACATCAATACCAGCGAAAAGACAGCGATATGCTCTGTCTCTACGACTTCCGCAGCGGTAATGGAATCGGTTGCCCGGAAAGTCTGAGTTCATCGACAGGGTCTTGCGATTGGGATAGCCCACACGATGTCGCTTCCCCTGCCGACGTACGAAACTGCGGCGCGTACGGTCGCAACAACTGTGTGAGGGCCGCAATCCAGATGCTGCACGACTACCGAACGGGTGGATCGATATCCCAGGACTACATCTCCTATCTCGTATTCAACGCGCTAGACCCCGCTGGCGTCGCAACGGCGGACTTGCCCGAGGGCGACCTGGGCGCAGGTGTCGGAATGACCACAGCGCAGACAACCGCCGCCCTCGCCCAGGTACTGAATGTGGCGGAGGGGGACATCGTAATCGACGACGACCCGACGTTTTCAGAGATCGCAGAATGGATCGACGCCAACCGACCGGTCATCCTCTTCCGGTGGTGGGCTGGCCAGAACGACGGTCACGCCTCATTGGTTTACGGCTACGAAGTCTCGCCCACAAACGCGATTTGGATACACGACCCGACGGAAGGGCCCGGTCTGGTGCGGAGCTGGAACACCTACCGAACCCGAGGGGTTCGAAGCGTGCGAGCCATCGTAGCGCCATCCGGAGTATCGGGAATAGGTAATCCGCCCAATTCCGTGCACAGCGAGTCGATCAGCCACGACGATGATGTCGACGGCATCGTTGACTTCGATGAAGTCTACCGCTTCGGAACCGATGCCAATATGAAAGACACCGACTTCGACCAAGTCACCGACTACGACGAGGTCCATTCTGACACCTTCTCACGGGGCGCAATGACGTTCAGCGCGCTGTTCGACGACGGCGATCCGGACGTCGATGGAGACGGGCCTCGTACCTTCCTGGACTGTGATTCCGATGAAGACGGGGACCACGACGGCGGTGAGGACGTCGACGGAAACGGCGGCCACCTGGATGCGCCCTCGGGGCTGGGCGCTGGAGAAACCGATGTCTACGATCAGACATCTCACGACTTCGGCGTATCGCTCGACGCGGTGAAGTACGTCCTCGGTGATGCCGTCTATATGATGGGTGGAACGCTGGCAGCCAGTTACGAGTATGAAACGCAGACCCTTCCCGAGCCTCTCGAACCGAACGATGCCTTCAACGCCGACCATACCGTTATGACCGACTCGCAAGGCATCATCGAGGCCG
>CAZDBH010000234.1:0-12825 GCA_964503485.1 uncultured Bradymonadales bacterium
CTTCGTGCTCTTCTTCTTCTTCGTGCTCTTCTTCTTCTTCGTGCTCTTCTTCTTCTTCGTGCTCTTCTTCTTCGTGTGCGTCGTCCTCGGTCCCGCTGGTTTGGGCAGCGGCAGTCGCCATAGCGGCCCCCTCCTCAGAGGTGTCGCTGACTTCCTCTTCGAGTTGGTCGGAAGCCTCCTCAACAGGCTGGTCGGAAGCCTCCTCTTCTAGGCGAGCGCGTTCAGCCGCTTTCGCAGCCTCGAGAGCGAGCCTTCGCTCTTCTTCTCTTTGGACATCCGCTTCGGTTTCTCGAGTTGTTGGGGCGTCGCCCACGAGAGCTGCTCGGGAGGTGGCAACCGCCGCGACCTCTTCCTCGCTGACTGCTCCCGACACTGCCGGCGGGCTGGTTGCCGGCGCTTCGCCACTATCCGAGGAAGCAACTGGAAGTGACGGAACGGTGTAGTGTTCTCCCGTGAGGCGCTGTTGAATCTCCTCTTCTCGCTTCTGCAGCTCCTTGGTTCGCTGCTCAGCCGCGCGACGTTGCTCCTCAGCAGCAACCAGGGCGTCTTCTTCGGCCTTTCGCTGAGCGGCCAGGGCGCCTAGTTCGGCTCGCAGACGCTCTTCTTCCTGGGCCTGTTTCTCGCGTGCGAGTTTCTCGGCAGCTTCTCGAGCTTTCTTCTCGGCTTCTTCAGCGAGTCGTTTGGCCTCAGCTCGAGCGGCCTCTTCGGCTCGTGCTCGTTCCTCGGCTTCCTCGCGTGCGCGGATCTCCTCCGCCTCCTTTCGCTTGGCTTCCTCTCGTGCTTTCTGTTCCTTTGCGGACGGTTTCGGGTCCTTCGCAACGGGTTGATGATCGCCAGTAAGCCAGGCGGTGAGGTCGGCGCGTTTCTCTCGAGCGGGTTCTTCTTCTTCGCCCCAGTCGAGTTCGTCAAATTTGTCCTTGGCCGGAGCTGGTTCGACCGGCTCGAGGACGCCTGTTTCAGTCAGGCGTTTCACCACTTGTAGACTCTCCAGGTCACCCAGCGATGAATCCCTGACGACCCCGCCGATGGTTCGGCGTCCATCAATCAAGCCAACGATTTCATCGACTTCTTCGGGTAACTCTTCCGACAGCGGCGCGACCTTGCCGTAATCGACCTTCATCACCGTGTCGAGGGATCCCATGGCGTCAGAAATCTGATCCAGCTGTTCTGCTCGTTGCAGTCCTTCGACGACAAGGTCGGTGAAGCTGACCTTGATCGTGTGTGGTCGCCGAATCGTGGAAAGGTACTTAATCGTATACTCGCCTTCATTCCACGACAGGGCTCGATAGACCGCTTCCTCAGCGTCAATGGTGTCGGCGGCAGCATCGATCGGGGTACCATCCTCGAAATAGATCGTGACGATATCGCCCTGGTTCTGCAGCCGCAGCGCACCCGTCTTGTTGCCCTCTTCGAGAGTTTGCAGAACGTCAACGACCGAGAAGTCCGACAGGCTCCCCTTCTTGGTGTCGGCGCGTTCTTCCACGAGTAGTTCTTTCTCACGCCGTTCGAGCAGAATTCGGACTCGTGAGATGATTTCTTTCAGATAAACTGGTTTGGCGATGTAATCGTCTACACCGAGTTCGAAGCCACGCAGCTTGTCAGCCATGTCGTGGGACTTACTCATCGCGATGAAAGGCAGTTGGCGGCTGCCAGTGGCCTGCTTGGCGCTCTGGCAGAATTCGTAGCCCCCGTCCGAGAGGTCGGTGTCGAAAACCACCAGGCCAACGTCATTCGAATCGAGTGCTTCCAGCCCAGATGCTCCATCCGGGGCACCGACTATCTCGAATCCGGCTTTACGAAGGCTCACTTCGAGGACTCTACGAGCCTTCGAATCAGAATCGACTAACAAAATCACTTGGCTTCGGTTGGGCACGAGCACCCTCCACTTGGTTCATTCAGTGCGTGGACACCACATTCGACCACAATCCGTTCGGGCTGAGTCTTGGGCCACTAGTTCGCAGCCTTGCGAGGACATTCAAGTTGCACAAAGTGTACCGCTATGTCAACGCGTCACCCACCTCTCAGGCGCACGGTGCTGTGCGACTTGACTTCGATCGCCTCCGCAATTAAACAGACGAGCCGAGAGAGTAATGCCGTTAGTTTTTTGTCTAACGTTCCGGACTAGTCGTGACCCGATGTCAGCACGTATTGTCACAAGAATGAGCAGTAGCCTTTCTGACCTATACCAGCGCCTCAAGAGCGGGAATCTTCGCAGAGTGCTCCGCTTTGGCGTTGTCGGCGCATCCGGGGTCGTCGTAAATCTCGGATTCGCTACTCTCGGCGGTGAAGTACTTTTCGTCAGCATCGCGGACGGAACGAGGCAATCGTTAGCCGTACTGTTGGGAATCGTCGTCAGCATCGGCACCAATTTTGTGCTCAACGATGTGTGGACGTGGGGTGACCGTTCCAAACACGGAATCGGACATTGGTTCCACAGATTGGGTCTCTACTACCTCTTCTCATCCGTCGCAGCGACGGTCCAATTCGGCGTCGCCTACCTTCTAATGGGTTGGATATTCAACTGGCACTATTTGATCGCGGATTGTGTCGGTATCGGTTGCGCGGTTCTCATCAACTACCACGTCAACAATCGCTGGACCTTTCGCGAAAAGGCCTCCCACTAGGACGAAAAAAAGCCTAGCCCCATCTAGAATGGAACTAGGCTTTTAGATTTCTTTGCACTCGAGTTCCGACTGTGTCGGCGGGCACGGCCGAACTACATCGGGCCGAAGCACTGCTCGATTCGTGTCTCGACGTCCGACTCGTTGATGCTCTGGGCGACGCTCAGCTCCTGAACCAGGAGACGACGCGCTGTATCGAGCATCTTTCGCTCACCAAAACTGAGGTTCTTGTCTCCCTTCAGTTGGTTGAGATCGCGGAGGACCTCTGCGATCTCAGTCGCATTGCCCGTTTTGATCTTGTCGACATAGGCTCGATAGCGCCGGTTCCAGTTACCCTGGCCAGGTCGGCGTCCCGAAGACTGGAGAATGTCGTAAACCTGTTCGACCTTACCGACGTCGATGACTTCTCGAAGACCAACTGACGTTACCTTGTCGACGGGAATCATGATCTTCTTGTCGCTGTCCAATACACGCAGAACGTAGAATTGCAGCTTCGTGCCCATGATCTCTTTGCTTTCGACACCAAGTACTTCCGTTACGCCTTGGGCGGGATAAACGGCCCTGTCTCCAACCTTGAAGTTCATCTACACTCCTTATGAAACTCATTCAAACCAGCGACTCACGCGCCCTTGCCAATCCGTCAATATTCGAACCAGCAGGGAACTTATGATCAAGATTCGTACCACTCCGGCCATATGTGGGTAACGAACATACAACCCACTAGATTCGTTGATAGTTCTCGGAAGATCTCGAAAGACGCGGGGGGTGAATATCTTAACGGTTTGGCGTTTGCCTGGCGGGAGGACCAGCCGGAAGTGTGACAACTTGTCACAGTCGGGGCTGATTCACCCCACCTAGGAAACGATCAGACTAAAGTGACTGATGTAGGTCCAACAGCCGAGCGTTCTTCAAGCCGAGCAGCTTGGTGCGATAGGGGGGATTACCTTTCGGGAAGGTTCGATCCACGATCGCGTCAACCAAGGCTTCCTTGGAACCGAACCGCTTCTTGACGGTTTCGGTCACGGTGTGAAGCCGAAGCAATTGCTTGTTGCTGGACGTTGTGAGAATGCGCTCGAATTCGTCGTCTTCGATGCCTTCTGGGCGTTCAGCCACGGCCAGCAGTTGCTTTGCAAGCTCCTCTTTGGAGCCGAATCGTTCTTTTACTTCCTGCAATGGTGTTTTCTTAGTCATTGCATCCTCCAGTTCTTGGAGTATTTCATTAGCGCTGGCACGATGTGGCCCGCGAGAGGCGGCCTTGTAACACAGCGAATTATGGTGCGCAAGCGAATTTCAAAACGTCAGTTGAGGCCGGCCGCACGCGTTTACGCCCTTTCAGCGCTGCTTTTGGCAAATTGTGCGGCGTGTAGACCCCAGGAGAGTCCGCCCGAGCCATCCGAAGGATCTTCGGCTCAGGACACTGTTGGTGCGGACCCGTCCCAACCTGACGGAACACCTGGCCCACCCGAGGACCCAGTCCTCGCTCGGCAAGGGGAACAACAGGTTCGTCTCAGCGACATTGATCACGCAATCCGTCAGCGCGCGCTTCTGCGGGGCGTTACCCCCGACGAGCTCGTTCCGCCAGAAGAACGTCGGCGTCGAGAGTTCCTATTCGCGGTGAGTGAGAGCCTCTTGCAAGATCGTTTGCTGCTATCCGTGGGGCAGCGCCTGGACCTGATCCCAACCCAGGTTGAGCTCGAGGAGGCGCTCCGCTCCCATTCCGATTTGTCCCGGTTGGCGCTTCTGGAGCCCTCGGCTCGGGCTCAGACCTTGACCGAGTATGGCCTAGATGAGGCCGATCTCGCCCACCTATTGACTACCGAGCTCGTCCACGAACGCTGGTTGAATCTCGTGGCTGATCGGGTCACGGAAGAGCAACTGCGCCGGGAGTACCTCGAGCGCAATACAACTCGAACGATTCGAATCATCCACGTACCGAATATCCCATCCAATCAAGATGTAGCCGACTTCATTGCCGCGCCACCGACAACCGATTGGTTCGACACGTACTATCGAGACCACTTGAGCGCCTACCGGCTGCCAGCGTCTAGGGACGTCCGAATTGTCGGCGTTCGGGTTGCCAGTGACGCGTCCGAGGAGCAGCGCGAGGAAGCCCAGCAGCATATCGGGCAGCTGAGAGACCGCGCGCTCGCCGGCGAGGACATGGAGTCAATGTCGATCAATGAATCGGACCATCCTGTCGCAACGCGAGGGGGGGTCCAATTGCGGGCTGTAACGCGGCAGCTCCCCGCGGCTTTCGATCTGGCCGTCGGAGAGGTCGGTCCCGTGGTTGAAGACGACTTTGGACTCTCTTTCCACCGGGTCGAAGCAGCTTACGAGGCGGAGCATCGCCCGCTCGACAGCACGCTGAGGCGTGAGATTGCTGCAATTCACCTCGGGCGCAGCGAGCCCCAGCCGGGCCCGACCGCTGCGGCAGCCGAGCTCCTCGAGGCGTTGAGACGAGATGACACCGCTGAGATCGAGCGACTCTCCGCCCAGCAGCTCACAACCTCTGCCGTCGTGGGACCGATGACACGGGATCCGGCCTACATGGTCGTCGGTGTGGGTACCTCAGAAGAACTCCACGACGAGATCTTCACTCTGACCGACGAGAGTCCAACCGCAAGCCGAGTGTTCCTCGTCGGAGGGCGTCTCTATGCGGTTAGATTGCAGGATGCCTCGAATCCGGTAGAGGCGGATTTCGTCGAAGCTCGGGAGACGTTCGAGGCCTACTATCGCGATCTGGTGCGGCGATCGGCCTGGGACGTGTACTGGAACGAGCAGCTCGAGGACAACCCGGTTCATTTCGAGATGCCTTCTGGGTATTCTGACGATGTTAAAGATCCATAGTAAGTGACTGACGGTTCCACTCAGCAGACGAGGAGTGGCATGGCGAACGGTAGTGGTAAGAGCTACCGCAGGGCGCTGGTATTGGCCGGCGGGGGTGCACGGGGAGCCTACGAAGTAGGCGTGCTCAAGTACGTCTTCACGGAATTGAGCGCCAAAGAGGGGCTCACGCCGCGTTTCGATATCATCAGCGGAACCAGCGTCGGGGCGATAAACGGATGCTATCTCGCCTCCCAGAGCGGACGGCCCGACTACAACATCGCTGGACTCGAAAGGCTGTGGACAGACCTCAGAATCAAAAACTGGCTGCACCTGCACTACCGGGAGATCTTCGAGGTCCTGAAGGGTGTCGCCGGATTCGGTCGAGTGCAGTGGGGTAAGCGCCGGCGACCGTTCAGTGGGGGCCGTTTGGGAGGCCTCCTGAACACGGGTGCTTTCGACCAGATCGTGCGAGGAGCACTCGATAGGAACCCGATAACCCAGAACGTCCGGGACGGCCATCTCGAAGCGGTGACAGTCACCGCCACCGAGATCGGGACAGGTCGGACCGTGTGTTTCATCGAGTCGAGCGAGCCTCTACCCCCCTGGAGCCAGGACAAGACACGCATCGCTAAGAAGGTGGACATCGGCGCACAGCATGCCCTAGCGAGCGCTGCGCTCCCTTTCTTGTTTCCGGCGGTCTCGATAGACGGTGCCTACTATTGCGATGGCAGCCTCCGCCAACCGACGCCGCTGAGCCCTGCGCTTCGACTCGGTGCCGACCGAGTGCTGGTGGTAGCCCTTCGCTACGGCGGCGAGAAAGATCCCGCCGAGCGACAAGCGGCCGTGTCGTCTTACCCGAATGCGGTCTTCCTGTTCGGTAAACTGCTCAACGCCCTGTTGTTGGATCCCGTTGGGTATGACCTCGAGGTGTTGGAACGGATCAACCGCATTCTGATTCACGGCCGACAGGTGTACGGCCCGCGCTTCGAAGAAGACCTGTCTACCGCGGTGACACCGCTTCGCGGGAAGCCCTACCGAATAATTGACGATATCTTGGTGCGACCATCAGAGGATTTGGGGCGGGTCGCACACCGAGTCGGCTCGACCTTCTCACGATCAGACTGGGGTCGAGGTCCGGCGGCCCGTCTCTTTCAACGGTCCGTAAAGGACGAACCCACGGCGGAGTCTGATTTCCTGAGCTATCTGCTGTTCGACGGTGCGTTTTGCCATGAGTTGATCGAGATGGGGTTCCGCGACGCGGCTACCCACCACGACGATTTGGTCGCCTTCTTCTCAGACGAGCGGATCGAGTACGAATAGTCTTGTCGCGTCAGAGCAACTCGTTACGACCTTCACTCTTCAACCAGTCGACAATCTCGCGAACGCGCTGGGCCTGGGACTTCGGGATGACCAGTGTTGCGTCGTCGGTATCGACGACCACGACGTCTTCGAGGCCGACCACGGCTACGAGTTTGCCCCCACCAGTCCGATTCACGACCACGGAGTCCCGTGTGTCGATGAGTGAAGCGAACCCCGTCACGACGTTGTTGGCATCGTCGGTACCCAAGACCCGGTCGAGGGCCGCCCAGTGACCGACATCATTCCACTCGAATCGAGTTGGGACGACGACGACGTCTCGAGCGCCTTCCATAATTCCGTAATCTACCGAGATGCCCTCTACTCGAGCGAAAAGTGCGTCCGCGTCGCCTGTTCTTCCTTCTGCGATCGCTGTGTCGATATCCGCAAACATCGCCGCCATTGCAGGTCGTTGGCGCTGCAGCTCCGCGGCCATCGTAGCGGTCGACACAAAGAACATTCCCGCATTCCACAGGTAGCTGCCGTCAGCCAAGTACATCTCGGCGGTAGCGAGGTCTGGTTTCTCGACGAACTGCGCGACGGGTCTGGTCGGACCCTCGTCGCCAGCGAACCGGATGTAACCGTAGCCCGTTTCCGGCCTGCTCGGTGTGATTCCGAGGGTCGCGATTCGACCTTCCCGTGCCGCTTGCTCACCCAGCTCGCAGGCGGCCACGAAGTCGGCCTGACCCGATATGTAGTGGTCGGCCGGAAAGATGGCCATCGTCGCGTCTGGATCGCGCGCCTTGATCACTGAAGCGGCCAAAGCGATGCACGGTAGCGTATTGCGCGCACACGGTTCGACTATGATGTTCTCTGGGGGCAGGTCCAGCTGCTCCATGATCGGTTCCGCCAGGTGGCGTCCGGTGACGACGTAGGTCCGCTCAGGTGGTGCTAGAGCGGCTGTCCGATCAGCTGTGACCTGGAGGAGTGTCCGATCCTCCCAAAGGGGTAGAAGTTGCTTCGGCCGGGTTTTGCGGCTCAGAGGCCAGAACCGGGTTCCGGATCCACCGGCCATGATCACGACGTGTCTCAAGTTTCATGCTCCAGCGAGGTAGTTACACCGTGATTAGCGCGACAGGTGTGGGTAGCTCAAGTGTTGTGTCGCGCGAAGGCAGCGAGGAACGACGAAACCTCGGCTTCGGGTTGAGCTGAGTCGAGAATTGATCGAATCATGGCGACGCCGTCTGCACCGCTCCGATAGACCGATTCGGCGTTCTGCGCAGTGATGCCGCCAATCCCCACCAGTGGCAGGTTGACTGCTGCTCGAATCGATCGAACCACCGACAGTCCGCGGGGGGCGGACGCGTCAGGTTTGCTTGCTCTCGCGTCGAAGAGTGCGCCCACACCCAAATAGCTGCAGCCAGCGCTGGCGAGTTCGACCGCACGAAGCGGATCGCCGGTCGAACCTCCGATGACAAACCGATCGCCCGAGGTCTTTCTCGCTTCTGCGACGCAGAGGTCGTGCGGGCCCAGGTGGACTCCGTCGGCGTCCACTTCGAGGGCCAACGAGAGGTTGTCGTTCACGATGAAAAGAGCCCCTGTGGCCGCTGTCAGTGCACGGACGCGCCGAGCTAGCAACTGATGTTCTTCGATGGGGAGTGCGTCTTTGTGCCGATATTGGACCGCTGTGACTCCCGCTGAGAGAGAGCGAGTCACGGTATCGAGTACGCGGTTAGAATCGCGTCCGGTGAAGTCGGCTACCAGATAGAGCCTGAGTCGGCTGGCGAGTTCTTGTTCAGCCACCAAATCCTGCCTGTTCATCGGCTCGATAGGAGCTGCGAACGAGGGGACCGGATTTGACTCCCGTGAATCCGAGGTCTCTGGCCTCCTTTTCGAAACGTTCGAAGGCTTCAGGCGTGACCCAGCGACGGATTGGGAGATGTCGTGGACTGGGACGCATGTACTGGCCTATCGAGACGATGTCCACTCCGGCCTTGCGCATATCTGCCAAGACGACGCTTACCTCGGCATCCTCCTCGCCGATTCCGAGCATGACGCCCGATTTAGTTGTGGCGCCGAGCCGCTTCGCTTCGGCCAGAACTGAAAGACTGCGTTCGTATTTCGCTTGAGGTCGCACGAGTAGGTGGAGGCGCTCGACCGTCTCGAGATTGTGGGCAAACACGTCTGGTTGAGCTTCAATGACTTCGGCTAAGGCGTCGGGACACCCCTTGAAATCGGGGGTGAGCACTTCCAGCATCATATCGGGGCATGCGGACTTTATGGATCGAATCGTTTTAGCCCAAAAAGCCGCTCCACCATCGTCGAGATCGTCGCGGTCGACGCTTGTGATGACCGCGTAGCGCAGTGAAAGGGTTGCCAGCGAAGCCGCCAGTCGGGCCGGTTCGTCCCAGTCCAGCGGTCTGGGTTTCCCCGTTATCACGTCGCAAAACCCACAGCTGCGGGTACAGATGTTTCCACCGATCATGAAGGTCACGGCACCTCGGCTCCAACATTCGCCGATATTGGGGCACGAGGCCGACTGGCACACGGTATGAAGCCCCTCTCGGCCGACCAGCTTCTTCAGATTCGAGAAACGTTCAGTGGCTTGAAGGCGCACCTTCAACCAGGTTGGTCTCGGCCCCGCCGTGGATTCTTCGTATTGGGGCCGGGCCATGCCGCTGATCCGGTCATCGTTGGGACGCATCGTTTTACGCTCCGTTGCCTACCGAGTACTATCCGGGCTCGGTAAGGGAGGGTTTTACGAGGGACCAGCCCGCGAATCAACCGGAAAGAAGGGGTTCATGGCGACGAACGACGAGATTGCAGCGGCTTACGATGATCTGAATACGCGTTTCCAGCTCCCGTTTCTCGACGATCTTTCGGGCAAAGAGCTCGACCGGGAGCTCATCGAGCGGTTTTCTGTCCTGTTGAGCGGAGAGAAGGTCTGCGATCTCGGAACCGGCACGGGAAAGATCGCCCGCCTCCTACATGAGAAGGGCCACGAGGTGATCGGGCTCGACATCTCTCCCGTCGCGATCGAAACCGCCTCTAGTCTGACCCCGGAGGTGGATTTTCGGGTGGGAGACCTAGCCGAGACAGGTCTCGAGGACGACCAATTTGGAGGCGCGACCTCGTTCTTCAGCATCATCCACGCCGAGCGAGAGGAACTCCCCGCGATCTTCGCGGAAATTGCCCGGATTATTCGTCCTGGCGGCCACCTGCTGATGGCGGTTTACGAGGGTGAAGGATCGATTGAACGAAATCGGGCCTCGGGTGGTGCGGTCGATATGGCGACGACGCTGCTCAGTCTAGGGGAACTCGAAGTCCTGTTGGACGGGGCCGGGTTTCGGACGTTGGAGTCCCATAGCCGCGGCCCGTATCGCTACGAAACTGACAGTCTTCGCCTTTTCATTTTGGCTGAGTTGGATCACTGAATCCCGGCCACACGCTGACCGACTCAGCCTTTGCCAACACGTTGTCCCGCCAGAGCTCGTCGGTGATCTGGTATCGAGCACGCCACAGGTCGTCGATTGCGCGGAGTGCATCCCGAGCGCCGTTTGCATCGAGGAGCGCTCCCGGCGCTTCGATGCCCACCGTCATATCAGGAGCCGCCCATTTCACCAGCCGTCGCGACAGCAGAACCAACTCTTTCGATTCGCGGCTGCCATCAAAGCGTGGCACTCGGCAGGCACGGATATGAAACAGGTTGATGTTGTTGTTGGCTGACCACAGTTTCAACTGGGCTTCAGAGACGCTGCTGTTGAGCCAGGCCAGTAGATAGAGGAGCACCTCGGGTTGAGCCGATTGGGCACAAATCAGGCTGTTCCCAGCTCCGACGCCGCCGGGGAGCCAGGCGGCCACCAAACGGCGTCGCATCGCACGATCAGCTACTGCCCGCCAACCGACTCTCGGACCGGTCGGAACCGCGATTCCCTCCTTCACGTCGAATCGCCGTTCTGCGGGATGAATCCTGAAGGGCGATATGTGTTTTCCTTCCAAGAGGGGAGACCCTTCAGAAGGTGGGACGAAGTCCGGACGATCATTCGTCATGTCGAATTCGCGTCGCGGATCAAACTCCGTCTTCGGCCATTCACCCAGCAGAGGATGTTGGGAAAGGTGCTCCAGCAACTCGACGTCGCCCTTGTCGCTCCCGAGGGGTACCATCGAATGGGGGGTAGCCCTCGCGATCAGCCCCGCAGAGACGGGCGTTGATGCTGCGGCCTGCAGATTGGCAGCGTCTGTGATAGGGCCAGATACGCGCACATGGTTACCCTGCTGTCCCTTTCGAATCAGCAACAGGACAACCCCCAAGTTTGCATGGATTTCGGGAAAAAGAGTTTTGCCTGTCTGCAGCCGGGTTGCGGAGATCACGTGGCAGGTCTCAAAGAGCACACTTCTGATGTTCCGGGCACCCCAGTCACTCAGAATACCGTCCGGAACGATCAGGCCTGCGATGCCCCCCGGTCGTAGGAGCTGAACGGCGCGCTCGGTTGCGAGCTTGTACAGGTCGAGGTCGCCACCCGAGCCGGATCCGGAGTACTGCCGGCCCGCTTCTTCTTTGAGTCGCCCAACTCGTTGTTTGTATTGGTCAAACGCGTTGGCGATCGCGACCTGTCCGAGCAATCGTGCCCTGGCGGCCTGCCGGTCGGGGCGAGGGAGTTTGGAGAATCCGGGTTGAAAACGCGAAAAGAACTCACGCTCGTTTACTCGCGACTTCTCCCAGGGCGGGTTCGCAACCACAACGTCGAACCCGCCGCCCTCGAACGCTTTCGCGAAACGTGTTGACCAACTTCCGCTGCCGCCCTCGATCGGAGTTGTTAGCGCATCGAATCGAGCGAGGTTCGAGAAACCATGCAGTAGCTCGTCTGCCGCCGCCAGTGCCCCGGGCTCGAGGTCCACACCGTATACACCGCTTAAAAGTCGAGAGGTCTCTTCGGATGGGGTATCCCCGGCAGCCCAGATCGTATCGCGCCGTTCGCTCAGTTCGGCCACGAGGGCCGCGGGCAGCAAGCCGGCCCCCACAAAGGGATCACAGATCGTGATGGGTTCGTTCGGGGTTGAGAGTTCATTGGCAACCAGGCGAGCCAGTTCAGCGGCGATGGGCCACGGCGTGAAGAAGAGGCCCCTTCGCTTGCGATGGCTGAACTCGGTCTCTACGGTCCAGTCGATAACGCCTTCGGAATTGCGCTGCAACGAGACAGAAGTAGGGGCTGGTTGGTCCACACGAACAGGTTGAACATAAAGTAGGCCCGCCCTCAAGAGTTGAGAGCGGGCCTCGGGTTGACCCTGGGGTAGAGGGTCCCGTCTTGGGGTTGTGAGCGGTTGGCTGATTACTGGTTAATATCAGCGACGGGAGCCTGAGTGGCCTGCACCTCAAAATCGAGGTCGCCCACAACTACCCCTTGGGCATCCGAAACAGTTACGGACCAGGAACCCACGTGCCGTTCCACCATTCGGCGGGCGACCCAGGTTCTCCATCGAGGGCTGGTGCCGTACTCGATGGTCTGGACGTATTCTCGATCACGATCATTGTGGTGCCACAACACCGTGAGTTCGCCCTCGGGGCCCTCTGGGTTTCGCACATCAATGAAGACATAAACTCGGCTTCCGTCATTGAGATGAGGGACACCGACACCGAGCGGTTCTCGGGCTTCGATCTGATGGGCAGCCAAAAGGCGGTTGAGAGTCACCGCAGGTGAAACCTGCAGAGCTTCTTCGGAAGCGGCCGGCTCGAGAGCTTCGACAACATCGGCTTCCAGAAGGTCGGCTGAAGCGCTAAACGGTAAGTAGAGCGCGGTAGCGAGAAGAACCAAGACAGCAGCTATTCCAGTTGATTTGCGTGACATAACATCCTCCAATCAATTCAACGCGAGTGAGCAACGTGCTCGAGAAAACAGCATTGCTATCGCCGTGCCAAAACAAAAATAACGTTGAGTTGTAACGGTTTAGGTTGGTGTTGTGTTTTCTGGTTGGGAGATGTTTCGGACGAAATATAGATATAGGGTCTTGTTTTCTCCTATTTCTGTATTTAGCTGGATGCAGGGCGAAGCCGGAGGCAAAGGAGGTGTCCCTCGAGGGACGG
>CAZDBH010000235.1:0-12815 GCA_964503485.1 uncultured Bradymonadales bacterium
CAGGATCATCGGTGTCGTCCGGGTCGTCCGTGTCATCCGGGTCGTCCGTGTCATACGGGTCGTCCGTATCGTCAGGGTTATCAGTGGGCGGAGGAACAGATCCTGAGCACACTCGAGTCTCGGGAACACATTGTTGTCCCTGCGCTCCAAGGGCGGCACACTCGAATCCGACGGGACAAGCGGCGTTCTCGCAGCTTCGGCCGCAGTGGCCAACCGTTGCGTCTTCGGTGAGGTTCAAGCAGAGGGCACCGGCTTCAGCGCAGTCGGCGTTGGCATCACACTCGCCACACAGACCGGCTTGTCCGCGATCAACCGGTGGAGCAACGCATCGGTTGTCTTCGCAGATGTCGTTACCACTGCAATGGTTGTCTTGGGTGCATTCGGGTGGCGCGATTGGGTCGGCCACGTCGACACAGTAGTCCTCACATTCCGTATGGACCGTCTCCCAACAGGACCAAGCGTCACAATAGACGTCCACGACGTCCCAACATTGCGTTTCGATATAGTCGCATTCTTCGTTGACGAAGATGCAACCGCTACACAGTGTTGCAAAAAGAAGACACACACTGATTGGATGAAACAAGAAGCGCCGCATATTAAAAATCCTCCCTCGCATTCAGCTTGAATCGGTCCGGGTCCACCAGCTGCAAAGTTCTTCGACGCGACGGAACCTGGTTTATTCAACCCTTTTCCAATTGGGCTATCACGCGGACTCTAAGAATAGCTTCACGGACTGTGCCAAGTCGGACGGCTCGGCAAAGAAACTCAGCGGAGATCGTTGTACTCGACCCGTTCCATATCGGAGGGCCGGAAAGGGGCTACGGAGTGTAGGTATGGCTGTGTCGCCGCTCCGGCCCCTCGAGATCGAATTCGTAGGATGGTCTGTGCACTGTCGGGATCGGGAACCAGCTCCAGGCGGTATCGCTGGCCCTGGTAAGACAACGTGAACATGAATGCGTCTGCTCCCACGTCAAACCCGTAACCAACCAAAGTCCAACCCGGAGCCAGCTCCGTCTGAAGCCGATAGTGTTCCTGGTAGTGTTCGACGGCATCGTCGTAGCCGGTTGCGACGTAGGTCAAAAACCAGGTCGCGCCGCGTTCCTGGCGAACCGTCGAGCGGACCGTCGGGAGGTCCGGGTCGAAGGGCATCCTCACCAGATTCCCCGAACCGTCAAAGAGAAGGCCACTCTGCGCCATGGTGGGACCGGCACAAAAAAGCCCAGCGAATAGAACAAGACAGATCGTGATTGGGCGAAACGGCTTATTGTTCAAGGCTTAACTCCTCTCGTGGGACGGGGTGGTCTGCTAACAAAACGGACCGGATACGCGCACAATGGCCGTTAGACGTCCCCCGAGCAAAAAGCTTCATTGACACAGTCTAACAGGCGCAGGTCAATGATTCGAGTCGTCGCCATCACTGGACTTCAATTCGTTTGATAGCTAGAGCCCGTCCTGAAACGGATAACACCCTGATCTAACAACAAAAAAGCGCCTCAATGCTGGCTTTTTTGGTATAGTTGTTTTGCTACAAACACTTACCAACCGCAAGGAGGCGCCGGTGAGAACCGTACCCCATCAACCCACGCTCCGACCAGTCTTCATTGCCCATGAACAGGCCCGAGAGTACGCCGAAATCGACCGGCTGTTGGACGAGTGCGGGGAGGCGATGGGCGTGGTCGAGGCCGACCTTCTGGTGGGCGTCGAGCGATGTCCGCCGCTCTCGGGTCTCCGCTCTCCGAATTCCGACCACGGCTCTTCAATCTTCGCTCTCCGATGCAGCCGAGATCCGAAATCTGAGAATTAGGGTCGGAAGTCGGAGGCCGGAGAACGGAAATCCGATGAAAAACAGGGGGGGGTTCGGATGAGCTCTAGCTAGACGATCCAGTCGTGTCCGACGTCGCATCCATCCCCGGCGACCAGAGCGTCGCTCCCGGTCTGAGATAGCCGAAAGAGCGAGATTTTGTCGGCGTTGAGTTCGATTCCCAGCCGCACCGGATCGCCCATTGAGGCCCCCAGCCGTTTGAGTGGAACTGCCAGATCGAGAAAGTCAGAGAAGCCCAACTGCCATTCGCCGAGACGGTGATGTTGGCCGTCTTTGGTGGGCGCCGGGTCGTCTGCGGCGATGGTGACCACGACTTCTGAGGTTTCTTCGCCCTCGAGCCATACGGTCAGCCGGTGTTCTCGGTCCCCGCCCGTCAGCGTTTCGTCCAGTGCGAGGCGCAGATAGAAGGTCTCCCGGTCGAATCCATAGCGGATTTCCCGAATCGGATTCGAGGTGCTCGCCATGGACGTTCCGGCGCTCCTGTGAGGGAGGCTACCGGCACCCAACCAGCGAAGGTATCCAGAGGCGCGCCCGTCGACAGCTGGTGAGATCGGGTTCTTTGGCCGAGCATGTTGTGTTGTGCGCCCGCTGTCCACGAGCCGAACAGCCAGTTGGTCGGGCACTTGCTCGCCAAGCGCCTCGAACACGGCACGAACGTTGGCCCGGAATAGATAATCGAAGAGGTCGTCTTCATCGGACTGGTTGTCCTCGCCGTACCACCACATCCAATCGGACCCTTCAGCCCGAGCCAAGAACCGATGCGCTCGCTCTCGAGCCTCTGCGTCTGCATCAGACGCTGCCAGAATGCAACTGGCGAGCCCGAGTAGCTCCCAGGCAGTATTCTTTTCGGGCGAACCGATCCAAATTCTGAAATTGCCGTCAATCCATGATCCGGTTCCCAAACGGCTCAGTTTGGCTTCTGGCGCCCCGTTGGCCAGAGAGCGGCTCGGTGTAGTGAAGTCGATGCGTTCGGATCGCTCGATTGCATCGTAGAAGTGATCGAGAAAAGCCTCGCCGTCATTGGGAAAGTGCTCCCAAGCGTTCTCTCCGTCGAGGATCACGCTGATCACTTTGGCGCCGTGCTCGGCTCGGCTCTCGAGACGGGAAACGAAGTCGTTCGCAGCCGCTTCCGCGTCGACCTTCGAGTAGGTGAACCCGATCAGGTCGCTCAGTTCGTGATCTCTGAAGAATACGGCCGGGCCTTCGGACAAGGACCAAGGTTGATGGGCCGAGCCTGACCCTCCCTCGGCCGCGCGTTCAGAGTGCCCTAGGATCGCCTCGTCGCTTGCGAGCCAAGCGACTCCGAAACGGGCCATGGTGGCCGCTGCCTCGGGTGAGACGCTGCCCTCGGCCGGCCACATTCCGCTCGGCCTCCTGCCAAAAGTTTCTTCGGCGATGGTGAGACCGGTTTCTACCTGCCACTCTGCGTCGAGCGGGGCCTGAAACCGAGTGGGCAACGGCTGCGTGGGCATACAGCGACGCGCCGATTGGGTGTCGATGATCAACGGGAGAATGGGATGGTTGTGGGGCGTCGCGGACAACTCGACGTTTCCGGCGTCGATTAAGCGCCTCCAGCGCTGAATCGCTTCGTTCATCGCCCAGCGATGTACCTCGAGGATTTCCAGACTGTCCTCGTGAGAGAAACCAGACTGCTTCGCGACTAAGCGGCGCACAGCGGGATGTTCGCTGCGCAGAGTAAACCCGCACCACGCGAGGTTGAAGAGAACCTGGAGGTCCTGGAGTTCTGCATCCGAAAACGGTCGCCCGCTAGCTCTTGTTGCCAACAGCTCCGAGAAACGGGGAAAACGGGCCAACACGTGAGTTCTGTCGAGACTGAAGAAACGTTGAGTGATGAAGTGCCTGTCGGCCTGTTCGAGATCGGGTGCTGGAATCGCGCTGAGGTCCCAGTAGTGGTCGCGTCCCTGCCCTTCGAGGTAGTAGCGCAGCTGTTCGAGCAGCACACCGCTGAAATTCGCCGTGACCAATGCGTTGGGATGTCGTTCGAGAACCGCAGCCATGTCCAGGTAGGACTTTGCGCTGTGTAGACGAACCCAAGGGAGCAGAAGCGAGGTTGAGTTTGGGAGCCCGTAGTGGGGTTGGTGAAAATGCCAGAGGATGGCGAGTTTCGTGCTCACAGAGTCGTAACCACCCAAAAGAGTATCGCGCCAAGGACGAATAGCACAACGAGAGACCCAATCACGAGCGCTTTGGCCTGCTTGGGAACCAGTGGTGTGACCACTGTGCCCGAACTCCGGGCTCCTGCGCTGGGGGCCGCTCCCTCGACTCCCGCGAAGATATCGACCCCTTGCTTTTCACTCGGTGTCTTGGGCAGATGAGTGAACGGGTCCTTATCTTCGGCAACCGGCGGCGTCGGTGGCGGCACGCTCGGTTCGGGCGTCGGCAGCTCCTCTTGCAGTGGCGGTTGCGGAGGCGGAGGAGAGTCCACCGTCAAGCTGGGTTCTGGTTGCTTCGGCACACCGATCGGGGTTAGGCCGGGCGCTGCGGACATCGGATCGAAGTCGAAATCACCCTCGAACTCTTCCCCTCCCCAGTCGAGCACGCCCTCCCAGGTCCTGGGGTCTTCCATGACGGTAACTTCGTGGTCGCCAGTCTGGAGGCGCACGTTTGATATCCGTTGTGAGCTTCCGGGGTCATCTCGCTCCAACTCGATGATCCGGTCGACTTCTTGTTGCAGATGTTGGTTTACTCTGCTCTTGGATCGGGCAAACCCCTCGATTCGTGTGAAGCGGAGCACCTGCCGCACCAGTGTGGACGTGTCGTAGGCCGTGATCTGCATACCCTGCCGAAAGAGAAACTCCGAGAGGTCCTTCCCGAGCTCGGGAGCGCTCGAGTAGCGCTTGGTCTTGTCCCTGGCGAGAGCACGCATACAGATTTGCTCGAGTTCACTGGGTACATCCGGATTTAAGGATGCGAGGCTGGGAATCTCGGCCCGGCGAACCACTTCGAGCGTTTCGAGATCGGTCTTGCCTTGAAAAAGGCGACGCCCGGCGAGCATTTCCCACAGGACGATACCGCAGGCAAAGACGTCGGCCTGAATGTCCACTTCTTGTCCGTAGGCTGCCTCTGGGGACAGGTAACCGAACTTCCCTTTCACGACACCCGGATCGGTCGTCTCGACCTGGCTCTTTGCTTTTGCCAAACCGAAATCGGTGATTTTCACTTCACCTTCGATGCTCAGCAGAATGTTGGGTGGGCTGATATCGCGGTGAACGATGCCTTCGTGATGTCCCTCCAGATTGCGCTTCTGGTGTGCGTAGGCGAGTCCTTTGCAGACCTCTTTCATGACATAGACGGCCTGGGGAACCGGAATGACGAGATTCCGTTCGCGAAAGGAATCAGTGAGGGACTTGAGGTTGGTCCCATCCACATACTCCATCACGATGAAATAGGTGTCTCCCGACCGGCCGAGGTCGAAGACTTGGACAATATTGGCGTGAACCAGACTCAGCGAAAGGCGCGCTTCGTCCAGGAACATCCGCAGGAACGTTTCGTTCTGTACCAGGTTGGGGTGGATGCGCTTGATCGCGACGAGGCGTTCGAACCCCTGCATGCTGATGGATTTGCCGCGGAAGACCTCAGCCATTCCACCGACATCAATGCGCTCGAGGACCTCGTAGCGTTGGTGCGTGTTCCCCGCGATGCTAATGGTCCGCCTCCCCGTAAGCCGACGCCGCCGCAAGCAGGTCGGTCATTGTGAACCCGGGTGGTTTACCGGCCCGCTGGGCGCGTTGACAGTCAACCCGGCCACGCGGAATAGCTCGACACTCTTCTGCTTGCCCTTGAGTTTTGCCGGCGGCATCGCTTCGACTTGAAGTGCGTTCCCACAGGCCAACCAGGAATCCTTGGTAATCAGAATCATTCCCTCGCGCGCCTGACTACATACGCGAGCTGCGGTGTTCACCACATCGCCGATCGCGGTATAGCTCATCGAACGAGAACTCCCCATATAACCAGCGACCAGCGACCCCGTACTCAGTCCAATTCCGATATGGATGGGGTCCAAGCCTTCGTTTCTGCGGGTATCGTTGAACTCGACTAGGGCAGACTGCATTTCAATGGCAGCGGTCACGGCCTGAAGCGCGTCATCTTCATGCGAGAAAGGAGCACCCCAAAGGGCCATGATCTCGTCACCAATGAACTTGTCGAGTGTGCCGCCCCGCTTGAACACAATTTCGACCATGATCTCGAAGTACTCGTTGAGCATGGTGACGATTTCCTGGGGCGGAATCCGCTCGGACATCGAGGTGAAGCCGCGGATGTCGGCGAACAGAACCGTCGCCATCTTCAGGTCACCGCCTTTGCGGATATCCATTTGGCCCTCGAGCACCTGTTCCACCAGGGCGGGAGACAGCAATCGACCCAGCTTCTCGCGGTTCAACGCCTCGTTTCTCACGCGTTGAATCAAGTGGGCGTGCTCGATCGAGACGGCGGCCTGCCGGGCGAAACCAGAGAGCAGGTGAAGGTCCTTCTCTGAGAACGCACCCGCTGCGACTTGACTGTCCAGATGAATGATCCCGAGCAGCTTTTCTTGGTAGAGCAGCGGGACGCTCATGGTCGAGCGGATCCCTTCCATGATGATCGACTTGCTGCCGACGAATCGACTGTCCATCATCGCGTCGCTCGACAAGATAGATTGATGTTTGTCTATGACTTCTCGCAGGATCGTTTCGCTGATCCGGATACTCTCCATCGAATCGCCCGAACGGCGTCTCGCTGCTCGGGGCCGGTAGTCGCGGTCAGCACCCTCCTGAATGAGAATGACACCGCGGTCACAGCGAAAAATCGCGAAGGCTCGGTCCAAGATTTTGTGGAGCAGCCGGTCTAGGTCGTACTCCATGCTGAGAGCCTGGGTCAGTTCCTGGGCAATTCGCAGCTTCTCGTAGTCCGAGCGGAGGGTCTCGAGGTCTTGGACTGCCGCCTCGGGCAGAAAGCCGAGCGCGTCCTGAGTGCTGACTCGCGTCCGGATGGCGCTCTCGACCTCGGGCTGGACGGTGATTCGCTCGAGCCAGGTGTTGGGCCCCTGCGATTCGAAGGTCAGCGTGGTCGATCCGATGGTAATCTCGTCGCCATTCTTGAGCTTCTTGGCGTCTTCAATTTGATGGCCGTTGAGGTAAGTCCCGTTCCGCGAGCCTGAATCGAGGGCCCAGTAGACCCCATCACGGAATTCAATGACCGCATGCTCTTTAGACACAACTCTATCTAGGAGCTGAATGTCCTGGGCGGGATGTCGACCGATCGCAGCGCGATGGGTCAACGAATGCTGTCGGAGTTCCCCCGACGAATCTGTGTACGATAAAGTCGCCACCGATCCCAATAACGGTCCGTTGTGAACCTGATCGCCGATAGGATGCCGGAAGGAGTACTGTTTGTGCAAGAGGGAGGAACAAGAAGAAAGCTCAGCGGGTTGTCCACCCTCGACAGACAGAGTCCGGCGAACGGTGGGCGAGGGCCGTTTGCCTGTATGCCACCGGACGTTTGTGATAAATGCGAGGAAACCAATCGGAGTGAACGTGAAGCCTGCAATTCTGATCGTTGAAGATGAAACAGGTCATCTAGACGCGTTGATAAAAGTCTTCGCGAGAGAGGGACTGCCCGCCGACGGTGCGAGTACCGCCGAGGAGGGGCTACGCAAAGCGACTAGCCGCCACTACGACCTGATCCTCACGGACTTGATTATGCCCGGAATGGGCGGCATCGATCTGCTGCGAGCGCTTCGCACCGTCTCGCCCGACACCGAAGTGATCGTCATGAGCGCTTTTGGAACGATCGAGATTGCGGTCGAAGCGATGCGCGAAGGCGCTTACGATTTCATCACCAAACCGATCAAGCGGGCTCAGGTTCTCAAGGCGGCTCGGAGGGCGCTCGAGAAACAGGCACTGTTGGCCGAAAACCGGTCCCTGCGTGCCCAACTCGCCGAAGTCACGATGGGGCACGAGATCGTTGGCAGCAGTGAAGCCTTGCGACGAGCCCAGAGCCTGATAAGGCAAAGCGCGCCGACCGAGGCGACGGTCCTGTTGCAAGGTGAGAGTGGTACCGGCAAGGAGCTGTTTGCTCGCACCCTCCACAACCTGTCTGCTCGCAGCAAGGGTCCCTTCGTGGCAATCGACTGTGCGTCTTTGCCGGCCTCGATCGTCGAGAGCGAGCTCTTCGGATACGAGCGGGGAGCATTTACCGGAGCCGACCGGGCCAAGCAGGGCCGAATCCAGGCGACGGACGGGGGCACACTTTTTCTCGATGAGGTGGGCGAGCTCGATCCAGAGATTCAGGCGAAGCTGCTCCGTGTCCTCCAGGAGGGAGAAGTTACGCCCTTGGCTGCGACCAAGCCGACCCAAGTGGATGTCAGGGTAGTCGCAGCCACCCATCGAAACTTGAAAGAATCGGTCGAATTGGGGGAGTTCCGCGAGGATCTATACTACCGGCTCAACGTCATCACGGTTCGCATTCCCAATCTGAGAGAGCGAAAGAGCGACATACCACTGCTCTGTCAGCACTTTCTGGCTCGGTTCAACAAGAAGAACAGCAAGTCGATCAAAGGCTTTACTCAGGAAGCGCTCCAGGCATTCGGCGCATATGACTGGCCGGGAAACGTGCGTCAGCTCGCCAACGTCGTTGAGCGCGCAGTCGTACTCTCACATGATGATTTGGTCGACGTGGACGATTTAGCCGAGGACATCGCCGAGAGCAAACCAACCGCTCGCTCGGTCTCAATTCCCTTGGGGACACCGCTGGAAGAAGCTGAGCGCATCCTGATCCAGGAGACACTCAACCTGACTGGCGGGAACAAACGCAAGGCGGCTCAGATACTGGGCATCGCTGCCCGCACGATCTACCGAAAGATGAGCTAGGACGTTCTGGCGAGGCCTGCAGTGAGTTTAGCGAATGTCGTAGGAAATCGTGCGCTGGCGGCCGCGGCGCTGCACCACCAACTCGACGTGCGAGTCAGACTGTAGGGCCTCGTATAGGTCCATTGCACGCTGTGGAGTCGTGATGGGCCGGCTGTTGACTTCCATCAGGATATCGCCCCGCCGGATGCCGAGTCGCGAGAAGATCGACCCGCGGGGCATTGACGTAATCTGAATACCGCTGGGTTGACCGTTGTCGAAGGCCTGTCTGAACTCAGGCGCCTGGGATTGCAACTGGCGAGGATTATCCATCGCCTCGTTGATAGCCGAGCGCTGAATCTCGTACTGGGTCGACGATACGCGGTTAATGCTGGTTTCGAAGTTGCCGGTGGCAGCTGGAGCGGGGTCAGCAGCCTGTGTGGGGGTTTCCCGGGTAGAGCGCGAACTGCGCCGCTCTGAACCCGAGTCGCGGTTTCGTCGGGAACTGCTGCGCTCGGATCGTGATGCAGTGGGCTCAGGTGTCGCACTCGCAGCGGCCGGATCGACCCCGGCGTTTAGGCACTCCTCATCGCCACTTCGGTCGACCCACATCTTGCTGCGCTCGACCCTGAGGACGATCGCGCCGGCGACCTCGTCGCCAGCGCTGACGAGGAGTGTACGACTGCGGGTCTGGTCCTGAACGAGGGCCATCGACCAATCCCCGCGCTCATCTGTCATCGTTCCGACCAGTTTGGCCGACAGACTGGATTGCACGCATTCGCCCGGGAATGCGGTTTGCTCTGGCTCTGGCTCGGGTTCCGGCTCTGGTTCAGGTTCCGGCTCTGGCTCCGGCTCTGGCTCACCGGTGGCCTGGCGCTCGAGCAGCTCACCGATCGCCAGGGCGTCCGCGTCCTGGTTTGGGTCGACCACTTAAGTGGGCACAGGTTGTTGGTGCTGCGGCACCACGACGGTATATGGCGCCAAAATGATGTCGAGAACACCACTGATTGCGGTCGCCGCGACCAGCGTGTTCAGCGTGATGAGCACCAGCATCACGACCCAGTATCGCTTCTTGAAAAGTGTCTCGAGGGAGCCCGTTCCCAGGCCGCCACCGCTGACGACGGCCCCGACGATGAGCGCCACCACACAAAGAAGGATTGTGATTACGTATAACATTGCAGTTCGTCTTTCGCGCTCAGTCTGGCGCTATAACCTCATTGTGGGGACTCGCCAACACAAGCAGCTTACGCGGGTTGTGCCCAGAGCCCAAATCAAAACACCCTAGAGCGTGTCACAGATGTTTGGACCGAGTCAACGTTCGAACGCTCTTAGTTTTGAATGTATTACCGACGCACTTCATTCCAGTTTGGTCGTGATCTCTATTGCCTTCAGGGGCACACTCCGATAAATCCTGTCGAGATTTGCCGTGTCGAGACGATTCCGCTAAGGATCGAGTGACAAAATGTCACACTATTTTGGTGTTCGTTTCAAGGAAGGACAATTTGGCGCATTGAGGCGCTCGTGCGAGCCCAGCAACACCGCCTAACCCTCCAACAAACTTACGCTTTACCGAAGCAGTACCATTTGGCACGGAACCTGCTGTTGGCAACCCATGTTTGGGGTGTCGCTCGATAGGCTGGTGGGCCGTTCAGAGCAGGCCCACGGTTAGACTGATCAGGAGCTGCAATGTCAGCGTTTGTAGAGACAGGATGGCGAGTCAGGTGGTGGACATTGGGTGTTCTTGGCACCTTGCTGTTGTTTGCATCGACAGCTTTCGCCCAGGACGACGATGGAGAGGACGATGGTGAGACCAACCTCCAGTCGCAGAGCACTCGACCCGCGGTCATCACGTTCCCCTCACAGAACGAGGACGAGGACCCCGATGGCGATGATCCGGACAACTCCGAAGACGGCAACACGGGTCAGAATGCCGAAGCCGACAACACGGACAGCGATAACTCGCGGCCAGAGCAGGCCGAGCCCGACCGGTTTCGGCCGCCGATCATCGATCCAAGACCCCTAGTTGGCGCCGAGACCGAGTATCCCAGCCATTTCGAGGATGATTTCGATCCCTATCACCCTCCCCCACACCTTCGCGTGTCGATCGACTTTCCCGATGCGGAGCTCACCGACTTGGTTGCTTGGTTCAGCGCGTTGACAGGACAGAACTTCATCATCGCCGACAACGTGCATGCAGGGAAACGCATCACGATCATTGGGCCGAGCCCGGTCACCTTCGACGAAGCCTATACAGCGTTCATGGCCGCGCTCCACATGAATGGGCTGACAATCGTGCCCTACGGTAGTTTCTACCGAATCGTACCCGAGGAGAGCTACGAGCAGGCGACTCCGCCTTTCACGCCCCTGGGTAGCGCCCCGCGAGACGACCGAATGATCACTCAGATCGTCCCGTTGGACTATGTCGAGGCATCTGCCATTCAGGAGCTGGTGAATGAGCTCAAGTCTGCAAACGGCCGAGTTCTCATCTACGCGGCGACCAACACCCTGATCATCAGTGAGACAGGGACGAACATGCGGCGTCTCTTGGATCTCATTGCCACACTGGACACACCCGGCGGAGACAACCGCTTCATCTACGAGGTGCGCTACGCTGACGCCGAGGAACTTCGGAACCTCCTACTCGAGGTGTTCAGCGAACAACAGGAGAGCCGGCAGCGTGAGGAACCACAACGGCGGCGACGACGACGGCGAGACCGCGAAGAGGAATCATCCAGTAACGCCTCATCCGATAGTGACGAGGGATCGGTGTCGATATCCCAAATCGTCGCCGACACCCGTACGAACAAGTTGATCGTTGTCGCCAGCCCACGGTCATGGGAAGCGATTCGCGAGATGGCCATTTCGCTCGATCAACCGATCGAAGGCGAAGGCCAGATTCACGTTCACTTCCTCGAAAACGCCAACGCCACCGAACTCGCTGGGACCTTGCAGGGACTCACGCAGAGTGTTCAGGAACAGCGCGGCGAAGAAAGCGGCAGCAGGCGACGGCGCGATCGCGACGATGAGGACTCCAACCAATCGTCCGACAGCAGCGCGGTAACCTTTACCGGGGAAGTCAGTATCAGTGCCGACGAAGCGACCAACAGCCTGGTTGTCGTCGCCAGTTTGCGCGATTTCCTCAACCTCAAGAACGTCATCGAACAGCTCGATCGGCGCCGAGAACAAGTCTACGTCGAAGCAGTCATCATGGAAATCACGGCTGACACCGATTCGCGTATTGGTATCGCGGTCAATGGCGGCGCCCTACCCTCGATCGACGGCGAAGACGTGCCCGTTTTTGGCGGCACCAGTGTCGGTGGCCTCAGCAGTATCGTGCTCGACCCGAGTTCGCTGATGGGACTGGCTGTCGGTCTGCGAGGGCCCGAAGTGGAAGGAGCCGAGAACCTTTTTGGCCCCGGCATCGGACTGCCCAGCTTCGGCGCCATCCTTCAGGCAGTGCAGACCGACAACAACGTCAATGTACTGTCGACTCCGCACATCCTGACTACCGATAATGAAGAAGCTCAGATTATCGTAGGCCAGAATATCCCCTTCGTGACCGGTGGTACTGGAAACATCAGCAGCCTGCTGTCGCAGGCGGGCAGCTTGGTTGGCGACAACACCGACGACTTGGCCAGCGGCCTCGGCGGCTTGAGCGGCCTCGGTTCCCTCGGCTTGCCGTCGTTCAACGTTCAACGCGAGAGTGTGTCTCTGGAACTGACGATCCGACCGCAAATCAACGAGAGCAATTTCGTCCGGTGGGAGATTGAGGAACGGGTCGAGGACATCATCTCGATCGACCCGGTCATGGGCCCCAGTACGAGTAACCGCGAAGCGCGGACCGTCGTCGTAGTCGAGGACCAGCAGACGGTCGTCATCGGTGGACTCATTCAAGACTCGGTAACCGAGACGGTGTCGAAGGTTCCCGTGTTGGGCGATATCCCGATTATCGGGACCCTCTTCCGGCACACAACCACCCGAACTGTAAAACGAAACCTATTGTTGCTTCTGACCCCGTACATTATTCGCGACAGCAGCGATTTCCACGAGATATTCCGGCGCAAGATGCAGGAACGGCAGGAGTTTCTCGAGTTCTTCGGCCGAGAAGAGCTCGATTACGTGGCAGACATTGATTATGCCCGGAAGAACGG
>CAZDBH010000236.1:0-12754 GCA_964503485.1 uncultured Bradymonadales bacterium
CGTGTGGGAAGCGAAGTCCGACTGGAACATCTTCAGGGACTTGGCCAAGGTCACGAGCGAGGCGGCCAAGCTGTATCTGCCGGAACCACAGAAAGACGTGGTTGCCGCCCCAATCGCCCACGACTCACCGGGTGAAATCTCGCAATCCGAGATCAAAGACTGGTACCTGGGCGAGTGCGAGGCGATTCCCGGTAAGACCATGCACAAGATCTCGGTGGTCGACCGCGATTACACCAAGATCTACGACAAGTTCATCACCCTCGGTGATCGAATCAGAACCTCGGGACTCGGCGCCCACGGTAACCCGTACCAATGCGCTGACGAGTACGACGACATGGTGGTCTCGAACCACTTCCCGGTCGAGCGCATCGACGGAAAGGTCTACCCCTCTCTCAAGGAAGACGAATACGCTTGCAATGCCGTTCTCAAGCTGTCGAGTTTGACCAATGGCAAGCTTACCGTTCGAGCCTATGAGGGCGCTTCCACGCGGACGGGAATGGACCTGGTCGACCTGGGTAAAGGTAGCGAGGATGTACGCATCCGCTACGCCGACCTTCAAGCCCAACCGCGCCGCTACAACAACTCGCCGGCATGGTCTGGTGTGATGAGTGGTGGTCGAGCCTATTCGGCTTACACGTACAACGTCGAGCGGATGGTTCCCTGGCGAACGCTCACTGGACGCCAGCACTTCTATCTCGATCACGAGATGTACTTGGCGTATGGCGAGAATCTGCCGACGTACAAGCCGTCACCCAAGCCGTCGGCCTACGGTGACCTCAAGAAGACGCTTCAGTCGGGTGAGGCTCGAATCCTCAACTGTCTGACTCCGCACGGTAAGTGGCACATCCACTCTACCTATATGGAAAACCATCGCATGCTCACACTGTCTCGCGGCTGCGAGCCCGTGTGGATGAGCGAGGTTGACGCAGATGCCATGGGTATCCAGGACAACGACTGGGTCGAGGTCTACAACGATCACGGTGTCTACTGCGCTCGCGCGGTAGTCAGCGCGAGGATCCCCAAGGGCGTCACCATCGTTTATCACGTGCCCGAGCGAACCGTGGGTATTCCCAAGTCGCAGGTCCGTGGCGGAAAACGTGCCGGTGGGCACAACAGCTTTACCCGGATCCACCTCAAGCCAAACTTCTTGGCCGGTGGCTATGGCCAGTTCACCTATCACTTCAACTACTGGGGCCCAATCGCTCCACAGCGTGACACCCATGTCGTCATCAAGCGAATGGACAAGGTGGTGTTCTAATGACGAACCACATCACACGCCCACAACAGGAGTTATGACATGGATGTTCGTTCACAAGTCTCAATGGTGTTCCACCTCGACAAGTGCATCGGCTGCCACACATGTTCCATCGCCTGCAAGAACATTTGGACGGACCGTAAAGGCGCCGAATACATGTGGTGGAACAATGTTGAAACCAAGCCTGGTACTGGTTATCCCGGAAAGTGGGAAGATCAGGACATCTATAAAGGTGGCTGGGAGAAAGAGGGCCAAGAGATTCACCTCAAGGGCGCAGGCAAGCCCAAGAGTCTCAGCAACATCTTTCACAATCCCCACATGCCGGTGATCGACGACTACTACGAGCCGTTCACCTACAAATACCTCGACCTGATCGAGTCACCAGCCGGTGACGATCAGCCCACAGCGCGTCCAATCTCGATGATCACCGGTGAGCCGATGGACATCAAGATGGGGCCCAACTGGGACGATGACCTCGGTGGTTCCCCGGACTACGCCCGGAACGACCCGAACCTCGCAGCACTGTCTCCTTCGGAACGACAGGCGATGTTCGAGATGGAGCGACTCGCGTTCTTCTATCTGCCGCGAATTTGTAATCACTGTCTCAATCCAGCCTGTGTCGCGTCCTGTCCATCGGGCGCGATCTACAAGCGCGGTGAAGACGGTGTGGTGCTCATCAATCAGTCGGTGTGCCGAGCTTGGCGTATGTGTGTGACTGCATGTCCGTACAAGAAGTCGTACTACAACTGGCATACCGGCAAATCTGAGAAGTGCATCTTGTGCTACCCGCGTATCGAGGCAGGTCATGCTCCGGCATGCATGCACTCCTGCGTCGGTCGGATCCGTTACCTCGGGGTCATGCTCTACGATGCTGACCGAATCGAGGCGGCCGCTTCCGCCGAAGACGAGGATCTGGTGGCACGCCAGCTCGACATGATTCTGGATCCGTTTGACGAGGAGGTTATCGCCGCCGCGAAAGCGAACGGTATTGCTGACTCGACCATTCACGCGGCTCAGAATTCTCCGACCTATAAGTTCGTCAAGGTCTGGAATCTGGCTCTGCCGCTTCACCCAGAGTTCCGTACGCTGCCGATGCTCTTCTACGTGCCGCCGTTGCTTCCAGTCATGGCGTCCGTCAGCAAGGCCGACAACACGGAGCAGTCTGAAAAACTCCATGAAGTTGCCAAGTACTGGCCCGACAATTGGCTGTACGACACCAGCACCGACGAGCTGTGGGGACGACTCGAAGAGTCGCGCTTCCCACTCGAGTACATGGCCAGCTTGTTCTCGAATGGCGACACCTCTGAGGTCGCCGCGCGAATCAAGAAGCTGATGGCGGTGAGGATTCATCGTCGAGACGTTACGGTTGGCGACTTGCCGCCCGAAAAGGTGACGAAGGCGTTGGCCCAGGCCGGATTGGACACGCAGATGGCGGACGATATCTACTATCTGACGTCCTTGGCCAAGTTCGACGACCGCTTTGTCATCCCGGCAGCCCATCGCGAGCAGGCCATTGAGATGCTCGAGTTCACTGGTGACGCCAAGGGCAGCACGGGCTTCGGCTTCAAAGCTGACACCATGAAGCGGGGCGCCTGAAGATGACGGACTTCTCTCACTATCAAGCGATTGCGGAACTCTTCGACTACCCTCAACCGGACTACCGTGCTCGCGTTCAGAACGCCTTGGTGGTTTTGGCTGAGCGGTATCCAGAAGCGACCGAGATCCTTCGTGCCTTTGAGCTGATGCTGCCGGGCGAGGGCCAAACACTGGACGAAGAGGAACTGGACGAGATCCAAGAGATCTTCACACGCTCCTTCGACGTCCAGTCCATCACCACCCTCGGTGTCGGTTACGTCATGTTTGGTGACGACTACAAGCGCGGGGAGCTCCTCGTAAACCTCAACAGGGAACAACGTCTGGTTGGCCTCCATTGGGGCAGTGAGCTCTCTGACCACTTGCCCAACGTCCTTCGACTATTGGCCAAGTGGGAGGATCCCGAGTTGGTCGTCGAGTTCGTGGAAGAAGTGCTCTACCGCGCCACAAAGCGCATGACCGCGGAGTTCGAGACGAGTCGAATGGAGACTCGAAACGGACTCTACAAGAAGCACTACAAAACCCTCATCGACTCGTCCCAAACACGCGGCACCATGTTCCGCGAAGCCTTGCGAACACTGCTGTCCGTTCTCGAGTCCGATTTCGAGGTCTCGAACTACGTACCTACAGAACACGACAACCCGTTCCTTAAGAACCTCGGGCGTGAGCTCGATATCGAGGCCACACAGGGCCGACCGACTGAGTCGGGGAGGAAGCAATGAACCTCATTAACTTCTTTTTCCTTATTGCCTTCCCGTATTTGGCGGTGGCAACATTCGTGATCGGCGTGATTTATCGCCGGAGGCAGAAAGGCTTCACAGTCTCGTCTCTGTCCTCGCAATTCCTCGAGGGCAAGAGTCTATTCTGGGGAACGATTCCCTTTCACATCGGCCTGCTGGTCGTGTTCTTGGGCCACCTTGTCGCCTTCTTGATTCCAAGAGCCGTTTTGGCTTGGAACCGGATTCCCATGCGACTCATCGTGCTCGAGACCACTGCCTTCATCTTTGGTCTAACCGTATTCATCGGTCTCGTCGGCCTCATGTATCGACGCTTCACCAACAAGCGCGTCATGGCCGTCACCACAAAGATGGACATCTTCATCGAGTTTCTGCTGCTGGCTCAGATTGTGTTGGGCCTCATTATCGCTCTCGGCTATCGCTGGGGCGCATCCTGGTTCGCAGCCGATCTCTCGCCCTACCTGTGGTCACTGATCATGTTCTCGCCAGACACGTCAGCTCAAACCAGTGCCGTTCTCAATATGCCATTGGTTATCAAGCTGCATATCATCGGCGCGTTCCTGATCCTGTTCATGGTGCCGTTCACGCGCCTCATTCACTTTGTCGTCGCGCCCTTTGACTACATCGTTCGACCCTACCAACAGGTGATGTGGAACTGGGACCGCAAAAAGGTGCGGGACCCCAAGAATGTCTGGACCGAGCACCGGCCCAAAAATAACTAAGAGATCTCTGGACTCAAACACTTTAACGATATAGATGTCCGTTGAAATCTCGCCCAGTAGGTGAATTGCGCCTTTGGGGAGCTCGACCGAATCAGCGTCGTGGAGACAAGTAAATGAGTGATACTAGTAAGCAGTGGCCAAACCACTGGGACCCAGATGACGAAGAGTTCTGGGAGAGCCAAGGTAAGAAGGTCGCGAACCGAAACCTCTGGGTTTCGATCCCGAATCTGCTTTTGGGGTTCTCAGTCTGGATTTACTGGGGCATGGTCGCCAAGTACATCCAGAAGATTCACTTCGCTTCTGAGGGTGGGGAGCTCTTCAACTTCACCTTTATGAACGATGGTCTCCCCTATGAGGACGCCAAGTATCGGGCCTTGCTTTTCACACTGCCCGCGGTCGCCGGTCTAGCTGGAGCAACCCTCCGAATTCCGAACTCGTTCATGATCGCCATCTGCGGTGGTCGAAACGTCAAGTTCATGACCAGTATCCTGTTGATCATGCCCGCACTCTCAGCTGGTATTGCTCTGCAGAATCCTGATACGCCATTCTATCTCTTCATCATCATGGCAGCCCTGTCCGGCGTTGGCGGTGGCGCGTTTGCCTCGTCGATGTCGAATATCAGTTTCTTCTTCCCGAAGGCGAAACAGGGGCTTGCGCTGGGACTCAACGCGGGTCTGGGTAACCTCGGCGTCAGCGTGATGCAGTTCCTGATTCCATGGATCATCACCTTTGGAGCCTTCGGCTCGATGGGTGGCGACGCCTATCAAGTTGGCGACAAGTCGATCTGGATTCAGAACGCCGGTCTGGTGTGGGTACCTTTATTGGTGGTCTGTGTGGCGTTGGCCTTCTTCTTGATGAACAACCTGCCCTTCCACAAGTGTGGTCCCACACCGGTTGCCGTCGGCAAGTACCTGTGGCTGACTTTCCTCGGCTACGTTGGTGCTGGCGCAGGTATCGTCCTTTTGATTCTTCCTTGGGGCGACTTTCCGGTTCTCATCAAGACGTTCCTGGTCGTCATTGTGGCGGTTGTCATCACGCTGACTGCCATGCGCTATCTCACTCCGAAAGAGACCAAAGAGAACCTACAAGGCCAGTTTGGCATCTTCAAAATGAAGCACAACTGGATCATGACCTATCTGTACGTCATGACGTTCGGTTCCTTCATTGGGTACGCAAACGCATTCCCGAAGCTGATTGACGACGTCTTTGGAGTGGTGCCTATCGGACCCAACGCGGGCGATGCTACGGGACTGAGTTCGGCTGCATACATTTGGATCGGTGCCGGCGTAGGCGCGCTGATTAGACCAATCGGCGGTTGGCTTTCGGACAAGCTCGGTGGCGCAAGAGTGACCCATTGGGACACCATCGTAATGATCGCCTCGACCATTGGTGCCGGCTACGTTGTGTCCTTGGCGATGCAATCCGAAACACCGCAGGAGTACTTCGTCCCATTCCTCCTACTCTTCATCCTCCTGTTTGCCACAACCGGCATCGGAAACGGCTCGACCTTCCGAATGATCGGCGTGATTTTCAAGAAGGACAATCGAGGACCGGTACTGGGTTGGACCTCAGCGATCGCAGCCTATGGCGCCTATCTGATTCCGAAGATATTCGGGCAGCAGATCGCCAACGGCACACCGCAATACGCGCTCTATGGTTTTGCGGGTTACTACGCGACCTGTCTCTTGCTGAACTGGTGGTTCTACGCCCGTAAGAATGCTGAGATCAGTTGCTAGTGCCGCGGCAGCACACCGCGGTGTTTCAAAGACAGCGGAGGGGGATCCGTTGCGGAATGGTTGGCAAGGGCAAACGCGCAGTTAGTTTGGAGCGCACTACGCTCGCAGGGAGGAACTGAAGATGGCAGATCCGACTGATGCCGAAAAAGGCGGCGTCGCAATCAAAAACAAAGCGACTCGAATCAACCTGTTTGACTTCAAGTCGCGGCCGATGCGGGCCTTCCACGTTAGCTGGTTTGCCTTCTTCCTCTGTTTCTTTGCTTGGTTCGGAATCGCACCGCTCATGGCGGTGGTACGAGAGGAGCTCGACCTGACCAAGGCGCAGATCGGTAACACGATCATTGCCTCGGTTACGGTAACGATCTTCGCTCGGCTCTTCATCGGCTGGGCCTGCGACAAGTTCGGCCCGCGCCTCACCTACACTTGGCTACTGTGCATCTGCTCACTTCCGGTCATGGGCATTGGTTTCGCCAAGAGCTACGAGACCTTTTTGCTCTTTAGGTTGGGAATCGGCGGCATCGGCGCTGCCTTCGTCATCACCCAGTATCACACGTCCGTCATGTTCGCCCCCAACTGCGTTGGAACCGCGAACGCGACCTCAGCTGGCTGGGGTAATCTGGGTGGCGGGGTAACGCAGATGATCATGCCGCTGATCTTCGCGGCATTCATTGCGTTTGGTTTCTCGGAGTTCTGGAGCTGGCGACTGGCAATGGTCACAGCTGGTGGGGTCTGCTTCCTGACTGGTATCGCCTATTACTTCCTCACGACGGATCTACCTGACGGCAACTTCAAAGAGTTGCGTGAGAGAGGTGAGTATCGGCCCTCCGCCAAGGTCAAGGGCACGTTCCTCATGGCCGCCAAGGACCGGCGTGTTTGGGCGCTGTTCATCGTTTACGCCGCATGCTTCGGCATTGAGCTGACGATTAACAATATCGCCGCCCTCTACTACATGGATAGCTTCGACCTGAACCTGAAAACAGCGGGCTTGGTAGCCGGCCTGTTTGGTCTCATGAACATCTTCGCCCGCACCACGGGCGGCATCATCGGCGACAAGTTTGGCAAGAAGTGGGGCCTCAAGGGTCGAGTCCGCTGGCTCTTCATTGGTCTTGCGATTGAGGGAGTCGCACTCATCTTCTTCTCGAGAATGACGATTCTCCCAGTGGCCATCGGCTCGATGATCGTCTTCAGTCTGTTTGTCCAGATGACCGAGGGCGCCACCTTCTCGGTGGTGCCGTTCATCAACAAGAAAGCTCTCGGCTCGGTAGCTGGCATCGTTGGCGCTGGCGGCAACGCCGGTGCCGTAATGGCCGGCTTCCTATTCCGACAGGAAAATCTGGAATGGGCCGACGCACTCCTCATCTTGGGCGGTCTGGTCTTAGTGTGCTCTCTCGCGACGCTGTTCGTCACGTTCTCAGCTAAGGACGAGGCAGTCGCTGCCGAAGAATTCGATAGGGCGCTCGAGGAACGGCGCCGTTTGGCAGCCAAACGCCGAGCAGAAAAACCGCCGAGAACAGCTCCCAAGGAACTCTGGGCTGGGCTGCGGCCAATGGACCTGTTGCGCTTCTACATCGGTGGTGCGCTTCTGGTGAAAGGCATCTATTTCATTCTGGACTTCGCAGCGTTTGAGGAACTCACTCAATCAATCGGCAACTTCCAAACGGTGGCAGCTTGGTATGTGGTGGCCGCCCATATTGTTGGTGGGTTCTGCCTGATGATCGGTCTTGCTGGGCGTTTTGCCGCTGCGGTGAACATACCGGTACTACTGGGCGCGACGTTCTTCGTGCACCTCTCTGCGGGTCTGTTTAGTCCTGACCAGGGCCTTCAGATTTCACTTCTGGTGCTCTTCATCCTCGGGCTCTTCGTCTGGAAGGGTTCAGGCAATGTCTCCGTGGATAAGTGGCTCGATAGTGGTGACGAAGAACAACTAGACGTCGCGACGATGTGACCTTGGCGGTGGGCCCGAACCGGGCTCACCGCATCGCCGCAACGCTTCGGTAACGACTCACCCCATCCCCTTGAAATTCAGCCTCGCAGGTATCGAATCGCGGCCCGCGGTTCGACGGCTGTTGCAGCCAGGACACCGCCCATCATCGCTCCGATGACCCCGACCGTGGCGACCTCGCTTCCCGAGAAATATAGGTTCTTCACTGGGGACTGGGGCCGGAGCCAGCGGTTTCTGAACCGCTCGGGCGTCGGTTCGATGCCGTAGATCGAGCCCGCGACGGGCCTGACGAAGTGGTCGGTGGACAGCGGTGTGGCCAACTCGGCGTAGTCCAACATCGGTTTGAGTCCGGGCAAGTGTTCGAAGAACCACTCCAACAGAGCCGCCTGCATCGACTCTTTGAAGCCATCGTAGTCAGACCCCCTCTTCTTCCACTTCGTTTTCGACCATTTTTGAAAGGCCTCCCAAGGCACGAAGGTCACGATTTCGCCCGTGTGCCGTTGTTCAGGCCCTGGATCATGCAGTGGGTCTTTGAGGGAGGGAAAACTGCAGTAAAGGATCGGTACTTCGTCTTTCTTGATCTCGCTTCCGACCGCCCAGGCGTCCTCTTCAGTACTCCAGGTGCTGTAGAACCACTTGTTGGCTGCGCCGGCACCGGCCTTTCGGATGTCCCCTTTGAAGCCCAGATAGAGGCAGACGTGACACGAGGCGGGCTGCAGGGCGGTGACGGATTGGGCCCAGGCCTTCTTGGCTGTCTCAGGTGGGAGCAGACGCTTGATTGTGGACATCACACCGGCGGCGCTGACCACTCGTTTTGCTCGAATCTCCTCGCCGTCGTCGAGCCGGACTCCGACCGCCTTGCCCTTCTCAATGACAATCTGCTCTACACTCGCGCGGATACGAGTCCAGCCGCCGGCTTCGGCGACTGTTCGAAGCAATGTATTGGCGATCTCTTTGGCCCCGCCCTCCGGGTAGTAGGCGCCGTGGAAGAAGTGCTTCACCACTAGGGCCTGAATTGCAAACGATGACCGGCTGGGCGTCGAGCCGTAGTAGCCCCATTGTGACGCAAAGACTGAACGCAATCTGGGATCGTCGGTCAGCCCGTCAATTACGTCTTTAGTTCGTTGTTCGAACAGGCCCTGGGCCTTGCGCGCCAGGACTCGGTCTGTCACCGGTGCGACCCGCGGCGGCAACGTCTTGGCGAGATAGTACTTGCGCATCGCCCCCGACACGAAGCGCGCGTGCTCGATGTAAGCGTCGATCGCCTTTCCTTCGTTGGGAAACTTCTCGACGAGGTTGTCGCGAAACTGTTGCGGACTGTTGGGGAAATCAATGCGAAATCCGTCGGGATAGTAGAATTCGTCGTAAACTGGCCCGAGCGAGGCCCACTTTAGCCGGTCCTTCGTGAGACGCTTAAGAAGTCGTCCAGTCAGACTGTGCTCGGTGACTTCGCCAACTGCGTGCACGCCGACGTCCCATTCGTAGCCAGGCCGCTTGAACATGTGGGTGAAGCCACCCGGAACATAGTGCTGTTCGAGAACCAACACCCGGTGACCCAACTCTGCCAGGAGTGCCGCCGTCGTCATTCCGCCCATTCCGGACCCGACTACGATCGTGTCCCACGGTCCATCGGGTGAGGCTTTGCTCCAGTATTTCTCAGACATTTATCGGGCTCCCTATTTTGACCACGGTCGAGATAGACACGTAGCCGACGCGGATTCTGAACCGCAGGCAGTATGTTTCGTGGCTGCCGGTCTCGTCTACCATTTCCTTGGCACATTGGTTCGCGCGACCGCGGCGGCAAGGAGTAACGAGCAGAAGCTACGAGAAGGATGTCAGGTGACTCATAAGCCGTTACACTCGCAGCGATGTATCTGAAATCTGCTGACGATATCTGCGGTGCTGTTGGGGCCAAGACCGTCGTGTCATTTGACGTGTTCGATACGGTCCTGCTGCGCCTGGCTTCTCCAGAAGCGACGATTCGGGCGGCAGTGAGGCGGTTCAGTGCCGCACTCGCAGAAGCAGGGCACGACGTCGGCTACCAACTCGTTCTGCGACACCGATTGGACTATCACTTGCGGTACGGCGGTCGCCAACGCGGCGAGGAGCGCGAGTTCCTCGTCGACGAGTGGCTGAAGAGCGCCGCTGGCCACTTCAAGGTCGATCCCGACACGTTCCTTTCGCTGGGATTGGCAGCCGAACTCAAAACCGAACGCCGACTGACCATGCCCCGGCCAGGGCTAGAGGCCGTACTGGAGCGACTGAAATCAAGTGGTAAACAACTCATCGCGATCAGTGACACATACCTTTCGTCGGAGTCGTTGGCTCACCTGCTCTCAAAAGCTGGCTTCGAGTTCGACGTCGTCTTCAGCTCGGGCGAGCTCAAGCACTCCAAACGACGCGGTACGATTTTCTTGACGATAGAACGAAGGCTTGGCTGCGGGTCGAGTGACATGTTCCACATCGGTGACAACTGGAAGGCCGACCTCATTCGACCGAACCTGGCCGGTTGGGCTGGCAACCTGCTGCCGCCTCCGAAGCCCACCCTCAAACTGGACACATCCAATATCGCGAAAGATCGACTGGTTCGAGCCCGGCTAGCTGAGGTGCGTGGCGTCTTCCGAGCCGACAGCCTATCCCCGCCTCGAACGCCCCTCTTTCGGCTGGGTCACGATGTACTCGCTCCGCTGTTGGTTGTCTTTTCGATCTTTCAATGGCGGCGGTTTAGGCAGCATGACATCCAGGTCGCCTACTACCTGGCCCGTGACGCCTGGATGATGTTCGATGTGTACAACTCACTGGCCGAGTTCCTTCCCAACTCACCCGAACGCCACTACCTACGGTTGTCTCGACGGGCGATCACGCTGGCACACCCGGAGGACCTCCTGCGGGGAGGCGCCGATCTCGTAGGACGAGTAGGCCATCGGGACGTGGGGGAGTACCTCGGGCAGTTTGACCTTGGAGACGCCCTATCTAAGTCGCTCTTGCGGCACGCCTCGCTCACTCTGGAGTCGCCCTTTGACCCAGCAGCGAAGCGCGCATTGACGGCCGCGTTGAACGCCTTCGCCAGCGAAACTGAAGCGCGTACCCTCGAGCAGAAACGCCTGCTGCAGGACCTACTGCTTCAGATGACTGACCAGCGGCCGCTCTCGCGAATCGCGGTCGTCGATACCGGTTGGGCGGGTTCGACACAGGATGCAATTCGCTCTTCCTTCCCCGGAGCGGAACTGGTTTGTGGCGTCTATCTGGGTGTGTCGCGTGGCCGAAAGCCGCTTCCAACGAACAATCCGAAGTACGGGTTGTTGCGAGACGACCATCGCACCCTCCCCCACGCGAATCTACTCGAGAAGACCGCCGGTGTGGTTCGGCTCTGGGAGATGCTGCTCGCTGAACATGCGCGCACTGTAAGATCAATCTCCCGTGCCGACGACGGCTCGGTCGATGTGATCCTGTCACCCGCCCATGAATGGTCGGTGGCACACGAAGAAGGTCATGAGGAACTGCGTTCTGGAGTGGAGGCCTTCCTGTCCGGCAATCGACCCGGGATTGCTGCCCTCTTTGAACTCACACCAGAGTGGGACGACGACGTATTGATGGCTGCCGCTTCTTCGTTGTCCAGGCGAGCGACTATCACGCCACCCGGCTCAGTCGCTCGCAAGTTGCTTGCCTTCGAAATGGAAGAGGGACTGGCGCCGGGCCGGAATACGTCGCTTGGCCTAGCAGGGCTACGTAACGGCGTAGCCTGGTACACGGGCATTCTCTCGGGCTACGGACTTTCGGGTCTAGTCCGACCTCTCGAGCGGGTTGCGGAACGTCTTCTCAAGAGGAATGGGCAGTGAAAGTCGCGTTGGTCAGTCGGAGCGATTCGAGTAGCGGCGGCGCGGGCCGAGTCGCCGAACAGCTCTATTTGGGACTGAGCGCGAGGGGATACGACGTCACTCATTTTCTGCGCTGGCCACCACGTCCAGAGTACGCCCACAACGCTCAGAAAATATTGAGAATTCGGGGCGATGTGTTGATGCGCAACGTCGTGGACGCTGATGTCAGCGGACTCCTACTGCTCCTCAAGAGGAAGCTCTGGGACGCTGACATCGTCCACTTTCACGACCACGTTGTCGCCTATGGCCCCCGCGTCGCACTGCCTATCGCTAGGCGGCGACCAACCGTCATCACCCTGCACGATTTCTCGGGCGTGACAGGTGGGTGCATGAATCCGAGGCACTGCATTCGCTACGAAGTCGGTTGCGGCGATTGTTGGCGGGTGGGTGAATGGCCTCAGCAGGCCCCGATTGATAGAACCCGGAAGCAGTTCAAGCTACACGAGAAGTTCTCACTGGAGTCGAACTGCGTCGCCTTGTCGCCATCTCACTTTCTGAAAGACTGCGCTCGGCGAGGAACCTGGCGTGAGGGCGAGATACAGGTCGTTCCGAATGGCGTCGATACGGACCTCTTTACTCCCTCCCATCGCGAGGCAGGGCGCGCGCGTCTGGGCCTCTCGGCCGATTCGAAGGCTCTTCTATTCGTCGCGACGTCGGTGCGCGATCCGGGTAAGGGTTACGACGACTTGGAGCAGGCATTTCTCAGGCTGGCAGAGACAGACAAGGACCTTCACCTCGTACTGGTAGGAAATCTGGATGCCATGCCGGAGGCACTCGCCTCTGTTGCTGATCGAGTTCATGTTCGGGGCATGGTTACGGATGACGAAGAGCTCGCTTCGATCTTTGCCGCCGCTGACTGCCTCGTGGCGCCAACCTATCAAGATAACTTCC
>CAZDBH010000237.1:0-12652 GCA_964503485.1 uncultured Bradymonadales bacterium
ACGACAATCAAAATCCCCACGAGACCCATTCCAAAAATGGTCATGGGAAGCATCGGGTCGAAATTGATATTGATATCGAGGAAAAGGAAGAGCGCTATGCTGATAATCATGAGCGCAAAACCGGCCCAGCGCATGTCCTGTCCAATAGGGACGAAGTGGGAATCCACAATCCTGAAGCGTCTGGGTTTCAGTTCCAGAACGGTCGGGCGGCGGACTATTCGGCTAACTGGGTGCTCAGGAGTCGGTTGCACGACGACCCGGTGCTCCAGGTGTTAGGTCAATGTCTGGTTTATGGATACGCCAGGCGTCTGCCTCCCGAATCAACACGACGTGATGAGAGACACCTTCGGTGTCGAAAACGTAGACTTCTTTACGCCGGTAGGTTTCTGATTCCTGAGAGTCTGGGTGTTCGTCCTCGATCCGGTCGAGATCTCGAATCACAAACAGATCGATCACGTCGACCGAGAAGGTTCCGTTGCGGGTGATCTCGCCACTCTCCAGGACGTGCTCCCCGCGACCCGTCGAAGACAAGGAATCCAGTAGTATGCGGGTCTCGTTCGACAGGAGTCCGTATGCGTCATCGAAGCGCTGGTCGTTGAGTGCCTCGGTAAACGTTAAGACCGCTTCCTGGGCCTCGATGAACCGCTCGGTTGAACGCTCGTCGTCCTCTCCAGGAGTCAACGAATGACGCCTCCAGCTCTCGGGTGAGGGCGGATCGGGCAGTTGATAAAGCGACGAGCAACCCGCCAGGCCAACCAGTACAAGTGTGAGAATAACCGTTCGGAACAAAATATTGCCTCCCGACCACCAAAGTCGGCTTCTACAACAGCGGCATAAACTGGATCATTTCCGGGGGTTCCACAAGAGGAGATGGCCGTCTCGAGGAAATTTCCTCCCATGGCGCAGCCAAGCGGCTAGTACGCCCCGCCACTTTGATCGGTGTTCTTCAGAAGAAGCACGTTATCTGGATTGCGGGTCTCGTTGATCGCAGTGACGTAAACCGCGGGTTCATCAGCAACGGGACAGGCGTATTCGCAAGCACCGCACCCGATGCACAGATCAGGCTCGATGTGAGGTCGTTGAAGATGGATCGCCTCGCCTCCCTCCTCACGACGGTGCGTGACCGTGACTTCTTCAACCCAGATTGCTTTCGGTGAGACCGGACACCACTCCTCACAAACGATGCACGGAACGTCCATCGCCCATGGGAGGCAGCGTCCCCGATCATAGAACGCTGTACCGAGTCTGATCAGCGGTTCTTCGTTTTGACCCAACCGCTGATCGACGGAAACCGGCAAGATGGCTCCAGTGGGGCATACCTCTCCGCACAAGGTACACGTGGCTTCGCAGTACCCAACTCGCGGAATGAGTATCGGGCTCCAGATTCCCTCGAGGCCGGCTTGGAACGTTGCAGGATGCAGTGCGTTGTTGGGGCATACCTTCATGCACTCGCCACACTTGATGCAACGCTCGAGAAAGTCGGGTTCGATAACACTACCGGGTGGCCGAATGAGCTTCTCGTCGTAGTTTTCTTTGAACTCTGCTGTCACCCGGGACAGCGGGAAAAGTGCGGCCCCGGCAGCAGCTGAAGTGAGCATCGCACGACGAGTCATATCCGTATCAACCACCACATCGCTGCGGCGCGGAAAGAACTCGAAGTGGATCACATCTTCAGGGCAGACACTCTCGCAATTAAAACACATGTGGCACTCGGATTGGCGCCACTGCGCTCCACCCTGGGGCTCGTCCGCTGCCTGACAATTGATCAGGCAGAGATTGCAACCGGTGCACTTCTCGTGGTCCTTGCGCATCCCGAAGATGCTGAACTTCGAAAAGACGCCGAGCAGGGCCCCAAGCGGGCATAGTCCACGACACCAAAAGCGGGTGATGAAGCGGTTGGTGAAGAGCAAACCGAGAAACAGGAGCCCCACGAACCAAGCCCCGTGAACGAGCGGATCTTTGCCGGTGATCCAATCGACCCTCAAACCGTGACCCCAGTCCGCAAAAGACTGAAGAAACCCGACGTTCGTCATCGCGAGGCCGTCGAGACCGCCACCAACCACCGCATTCAGGGCAGGTATCACCGCGAGGCCCACCGACCGAACCATGATGCAGATCGGATCTAACAGCCCGATCTGGACCGTCCCGAATACAGAGGCCGTAAGCATCGCGACCAGTATGTAGAATTTGATCCGTTGGTACTTCTTGAAGCGGTTCCTACGAACCCGTTTACCGCCCTTGATGTTTGGGCGAACCGCGGACGTCCATTGGTGGAGCGTCCCGAAGGGACAAATCCAACCGCAGAAAAAGCGGCCCAATAGCATAGTGGGAATGATGATGATCAGCGCCCATGCCAGACCAGTGTACAGCGAGTGCCCCGCGATCGTGGTGCTGACGGCCACCAACGGGTCGGTCTGTAGGAAGATGCTGACCGGTTGATCGAGCTGCACGGTGTTACTGGCAACACTCGTGTCCCCAACACTCTCAAAGGTCGCCCGAAACTCGGTCTTCACAAGCAAGAAGAGAAATAGCACGAAGAAAAAGAGCTGACTGAGACGCCGCATCCAGGCTAGGTTTCGACCAGTCCTGCTGCTGCCCCCGAATTTCCTCCATTTCTTGATGCTATCGCGAGCGGTCTGGGTATCTTTGGCCACGTGGGTTTCTGCACCCTCGGGCACCGTCCATCGGCTGGCCAGTCGAGCAACGAAGTTCATGTGACTTCCCTGTACCTGACCCGAGACAGGTCCATTTGCCCAATGATTCCATCTGCCATGGCTATGTAGGGCAAGTCGCGACCTTCTCGGCCAAGCAAGGTCACCGCTAGCGCGTCACAAGCCACCTGATCAGTCCCAGCGATAATCACATTCCTCGACTCGACGTCATCGTAACTGCCGCCCTGCGGTCCGTTCCTGACGAGAATCTTGATTCCATCGAGGATGGTCAGGGTAGGGCGCATAAAGTTGGCGAGGTCGAAGATCGATTGGTGGATGTCCTGATGCAGGAGATTCCGTGTACCTCCTAGAATGCCGTACCAGTTCTTCATGCCGGCCGTCACCGCCGTCAAGGAATGGTGTTTGATGATGGCCATATTGATGACTTTGTCCGTCTGGATAAACGGTTGATACACCTGCCATCGGCGGAGGATGCCGCCACCGAGAGCCATCTCTCTGAAGCGATGTGACTGCGGCAAGAGCACCGTGGCGCCGGCATTGTAGGCGTAGGTCCCGATCGCGCTTTTTTGAAAAGACCGATTTGCCTCGTTGCACGACGAGTCCGTCACGATCACTTCGCTGGCGCCAGCCTGCAGGCATTGTTCTACGACTCGTCCAACCAACTCAGGATTGGTGTTAGCCGCTTGGTCCGGAAACCGTTCCCAACCGATGTTGGGCTTTATTGCGACTCGATCCCCCCGCGCGATGAATCGCTGAATGCCACCCAGGCCCTGGAGAGCGCGATCGACGGTTTGGCTCGGGTCAGAGCCGTGGACCATGATCAGTTCGGGCAAGCTGGTGTCGTCGGCGACCGTATAGTCGCGAACCTGCGCGGTGAGATTGTCTTCGATCCGAGCTTCGCGGTCGTAGAAGTACCCCGCGGACGCACCCGCTAGAGCGACACCGCCTACAGCCTTCACTGACGTGCTCAGGAAGGACCTGCGGTTGACATCTCTGCCTTGGTAGGGGCCTTTGAAATCGCCGGCCTTTTTTCCCATTTTTCAAATCGCTGTGCTGACTCGGAGAAACTGAAGCCAGTCTAACGCGACCCAACGAAGGTCACAACAAAAGATCCGATTCGTTCAAGCTACGTCGAAAACCAGCTCGCCATCCTCCACATCGACAGCCAACTCCGAGGGTGGAGTGATGTCGCCTCGCAGAATGAGATCGGCGATGGGTCCCTCGACGTAGCGTTCGAGGGCTCTTCGAAGGGGGCGGGCGCCCAGTTCGGGCTCGAACCCCCCATGTTCGAGTAGAAAGTCGACGACTGCGGGGCTGCAAACGTATGCGATCCCCTTCTCGTCCAGGAGCCGCTTGCTCGACTGTTGCAGCTTGAGATGGGCAATTCGCTCGACTTGTTCGTGCGTGAGCGGGTTGAAGACCAAGGCTTCGTCAATTCTGTTCCAAAGCTCAGGCTCCAAGGCAGCCTTGGCGGCTTCGCGGACCTGCTCCTCGCGACTATCCTCAGACTCACCGACCCGACCAAAACCCACGCTCTGTCTGGGAGAGGTCGCGACCGCTCCGCCCAAGTTCGACGTCATCACGACGATGGCATTCGAGAAATCGGCTGTTCTGCCACGGCTGTCGGTTAGCCGCGCTTCGTCCAGCAGCTGCAGAAGCAAGTTCTGAACTGCTGGGTGGGCTTTCTCGACTTCGTCGAGCAACACGATCTGGTAGGGACGCTTGCGAATCGCCTCGGTCAACTGACCTCCGGTTTCGTGCCCTACGTAGCCGGGCGGCGATCCGATCATTTTCGCAACGGATTGAGCCTCGCGGTACTCGGACATGTCGACCGTGGTCAGAGCGCTGTGGTCGTCAAACAAAAACTCGGCGAGAACCTTGGCTGTCTCGGTTTTTCCGACGCCTGTCGGCCCGAGAAACAGAAAGCTACCGATCGGTCGACCGGTCACAAACCCGGCGTAGTTGCGCCGAATGACGTGAGCAATTCTCGCAAGGTTCCGTTCGTGCCCGACAACAGCCTTCATCAGATGGTCTTCCATCTGAAGGAACCGCTCCCTGTCTGACATGAGGAGCTTGCCGGCGGGCACTCCGGACATCTCACCGACGACTTCCGCCACCAACGCTTCGTCGACCTCGCGGCTCTTGAGACGACGCGCTCGACTACCGCACAGATCGAGAACCGCAATCGCTTTGTCGGGATTGCGGCGTTCGAGAAGATAGCGATGGGATAACTTAGCAGCGGCATCGAGGGCTGCGTCGCTGATTTCTACGTTGTGATGGGCCGCGTAGTCATCTCGAAGGCCGTGAAGGATCACAATGGTGGCCTCAATACTCGGCTCCTCGACTCGAACGCTCTGGAAGCGCCTCGAAAAGGCGGGCTCCTTCTCAAAAGCGCGAGCATATTCTTCGTCGGTCGTCGCTCCAACACACGGGAACGTCCCCCGAGCGAGAGCAGGTTTCAACTCCTCGACCCCGTCAGGGCCCTGATCCTGAGCTGCGCCAACCCAGCGATGAATCTCGTCGAGAAAGACGATGACCTGTCCCTTGGCAGCCTCGACCTCGTCTTTCAGAGCGACGAGTCTCTCGGACAGACTGCCCCGCAACTGGGTTCCACCGAAGATCCTACCTGCCTCGATTTCGACGATCACGTTGTCCGCCAGTCCGAGCGCTTCGTCTCCGACAATGGTCCGGGCCAGTCCTTCGACAATGGCTGTTTTTCCGACTCCGGATGGTCCAACGAGAATCGGGTTGTTAGACCGTCGCTTGTTCAGGATGTCGATGAGTTGACCAATCTCTGTTTCGCGGCCAACGACCGGGTCGATCTTCCCGCGGGCGGCCTGGGCGGTCAGATTGCGGCCGTACTTCACGAGTGTTGGGAAGTCTTTTGGGGACAACTCGTACTTTTCGCCCGGGTCGCGAGCCGTTGGTTTGGGCTTGGGAGGGATCGTGACGGCCCTCTGCTTCGCCGTCGCGTTGACAGGTCGCGGGGGCAGCTGAATGTTGGTGTCGGCTTTACCTTCGGCGGTCGGCGTTGGGCGCCCGAAGAGTCGCTTGGCGAGATCGGCGTGCGCTTGCCCTTTCATGCTCGGCTTACCGGACTTGGACTCCGGCTTCTTTGGGCTCTTTGGGGTCGTCTTGGTCGTCGTCAGCCGTCGGTTCTGGCGCTCTAAGCTCGGGTGGAAGCTCAGAGAGGCTCTCTGGCGACCGTCTCTCTCGGCAACCCCGACGGGCTGAGGGCTGGGACGGTCGCCCGGTTTGACTCGGAATCGCCGCGGCAAATCGTTGTTCAACACGAAGCCCATGGCAGTCGTTCGGAGTTTTGCGATATCGACTCCGGTCTGTCGCATCAGACGATAACCCGAGGAGTCCTTGAAACCGCACAACGCTGTCAGCAGGTGCAAACTCGTCACGGTTTGTGAGGAACTGCCGCTGCCCATGGTGGCCGCGCGGTTGAGGATCTCGTCCATCTGCCCGTTCGGATCGTCTCGAACGCGAGAGACGCGCTCCAACAGGGAATCTTCGTCGATCTTGTGTTCGCGAAGGTAGTGTTGTGCTTGGTTGGGGATCGTGAAGAGTGCCAGTAACAGATGGGCAGAGTTCAAACGACGTGAAGACCCGTCAGCCAGTTCCCTGGCGTGCTCTAGTACTGCATCGAGCTCTTGGCTGTATCGGGCCGCTTGCAATGGTTGCCCCTCGAGGCCACGTCCGTGTGGCAGAGCTCGATTTTCGGTGTATCACTCGTCGACGTCAACAGTAACGCCGATTCCTTCCCGGATTGCGGCAAGCACTCCGTCTAGCTCGGTTGCTAAATCGAACCGACCCAGCTCGATGCCCTGCCGATCATAGATGATCGCAGTCATTACTTGATTGGGATCGGGGACGCCAAAGTTGTCCGTGATCAGACCTTCTTCGTCGAAGATCAAAAACAGGTGCTCATGGAGATTCTCGAGTTCGGGAAGACCTTCGCTCCGCAGTCGTCGGTTGATCCGCCCGATTGTCCTTGCCCCCGCCTCGCGCATCGCGTTTGGCGCGAAGGGTTTTTCGTAGAACGCCAGTGTCCGAAGATCGACCACATTCACAAAATCCAGACCTTCGACATCAAAGAACGCGACCGCAATCTCGGCTGTGATCGGCTGCATTGCATCGGAGGTATCCTCCCCATTGAAAAACAAGGCGACGACGTTTTCGCTGGGGACTCCAACCGAAATAGGGCGCCCGTGCACATCATGGGAAGCAAAGGTTGGCTGGTTGTTCGCCGTCGTGTCGAACGTGGCAACCTGTTGCAGATTCCCCGGGCATGCGACAAACCCGAGACCGATAAGTGTGACAATCAAGATGGTGGTTTTCTTCATAAGCCTATTTTGTGACTGACCGGGCGCTTGAATCAAGCCTTGTACGACTTCTGCTCTCATCCTCCAACGCTCCTCGGGGCCGGACCCTTCCAAATTTGAAAGGGTCAAGTCGCGATAATATTGAACTTGAGACGCAGGCGGTCTAGTGTCCATTCATCTGACGAACGATTAGTCGCTTCGAAAAATCGGGGCTCATGGAACACGCCGAGAAAGCTTCTGACTTCGCGGTCGGTGACGTTGTCGCTGAACGCTACGAATTGCACGCCGAAATTGGACGGGGTGGTTACGCGATCGTTTTTCGCGTCCACGACCGCGATACCGGTGAAGAGGTTGCGCTAAAGACGATCCGTCCGGTCGCTCGCCCCAAAGAAGCGCTGGCGCGCTTCAAACGCGAGGCGGAACTGATCTCCAAACTCCGCCATCCCAACACAGTCCGGGTGTTTGACTACGGAATGGAGGAGGACGTCTACATCGCCATGGAGCTCCTAAAAGGGCACCCACTGAGCGACGAATTGGATACCCGTAGACGCCTACCTGTAGCACGAGCGATTCAGATCTGTTGTGAGGTTCTCAAGAGCCTCTCAGAAGCCCACGAGCTCGGAATCGTCCACCGCGATCTCAAGCCCGAGAATGTCTTCCTCGTTGGCAACGATGATGGAACCCAAGCGGTGAAGGTGCTCGACTTTGGAATCGCAAAACTGACCAAAGACGCCAGCCATCTCGATCCCCAAGCGTTGACGCTTCAGGGGCGTGCGATGGGCACACCCAACTATATGTCGCCCGAGCAGGCCAAGGGACTCGATCTAACCCCCCACAGCGACCTGTATACGATGGGCGTCCTGCTTTACGAGATGATCGCCGGTAAGCCGCCCTTCGCTGGTGGAACCGCGATGGACATCATGCTTCGGCATGTGAACGCGCCTGTACCCAGGCTGCCGGATCCAAAACTGCGTGGAACACCGATCGAGCGAACGATTCGCAAGGCGATGAACAAGGACTTCTCCAAGCGATTCAAGAGCGCAAGCGACATGCTCGCGGCACTCGGTGGCGCGGTGGCGGTTCCGGTTGGAGAATTGCCACCACCGGTCAGCGTCACATCCGATCACTCCTCGCTGACCCCTATCCAGCAGAAGCTCGCGGTCAAGACGCGTCCGAGCTGGCACCGCTATCTGGCGCTGATCTTCAGCGTGGCGATTGGCATCGGAATTCTGGCTCTCCTACTTCAACTGAAGTGATTCGCTCAGCGATCTCACGGTATCTCGACTTCGCTCAATAGGTGGGTCTCAACGCCTTCGGCGCATTTGCTTCGGGCGAAAGAAAACAAACAGACAGACGAGCAGGGTGGCCAAGTAACTCGTCGTCGTGTTGGTTGCAGCAGCGTTGCACGCGCAATCGTCGACCACCTCACAGGCGTCTCCCGGTGCTGCCGAGGGCCGAGAGAAGTAGCCCGTTGCAGCCGAACAGGTTGCACCGGTCGGAGTCGAATACACGGAACAGAGTCCGTCGATATCATCTTGATGCAGATCGCGTTTGATCGTTTCGCCGGGTGGCGCCGTACCAAACATGGTCGCTTCGGCTTCGGTCGTGTGGTCGAAGCCCACCAAATGGCCGATCTCGTGGGTAATCGTGTTCTGGAGGTCGATACGCACCATTGGTGCAAGATAGGTGGTCGTGAAGTTGAAGTTCTGGTCGTTCAGCTCGATATCGGCGTCGACGATAACACCCGTCGTCATGTCGTAGGTAACGCTGGTAAGTGCCAGTGCGTCAGCTTGATGGTTCCAACCCGACGCGATGAACATGACTACATTTGCGTTCTGTGCAGGGTCGCAGGAGTAGTATCCGACCCGATCTTCGTTTGTGAGGCCGCCGTAGACAAGGCTCAGACTACTGCACGAGACGCTGTCCCAGCTCTCGAAGGAGTCCCGGATCGCAGAGGACGCCTCGTCGAACGGGACGTCACCGGTGCCGAGTTCATTGATGTGGAAAACCACGCAGTCCTCTTGCCAGTAGATTGGAATCGGGCTCTCGCCGTCGCGACATGCCAGCGGATCTTGGGAGTTCGAAGTATCTCTGCATGTTGTTGTGCGAACCCAAGCCTCTCCGATCTGGGGAAGCAAGAGCGTGGCTGAGAGCGCCACAAAGACCAGCATTCTCAAGGTGTCACCTCGAGAGCAGAGTTCAGGGCACCCATGAAATTCTCGATCGGTACGCCCAATTCACCGACTTCGAATTCGGCGTTTTGGATGACAACCGGGGGTGTGCTGTCGTTGCCGATCTGTTCGAGGTCGACGAGCTCCAGTCCGGCCAGAGATCGTTGCACGAACCGCGCGCCCGACTCTGCGTCAGTCGTTACGCTAAATTTGCCTTGTCCGAGGCCCAGGACCAACGGATTGGCCTGTTCGGCCGAGACCTCCAGAAAGAGAATGACTTCCTCAGCATTACTAAACACTGGAGCGCCCGGCACCCAGGTCGCCAGGTTATCGACTGCACCGCCCTGGTTTAGGACAACGACCGTCTGGCCCGCTTGATGGTCACCTTTGAGCGACTCGATTACCTCGACCGTCACCTCGGTCATGATTCGGCCATCCACCCAAAGGGAGTGCTGGCTCACCACCTGACCGCGGACAATGGCATCGGCCCTATCGCACATCTCAGAAAAACTGTACCCGACGACTGTGGATGAACTGGCGACTCCGGCCACGAGGAGAGCTGTTAGAAACACACTTCGAGCAAGCATTTTTTGCATCGTCTTCAAAAATCCTCCAATTGGCCCGCGCCGGTTGAGGGCATTATCCGTGTTTTGGTTTTCGGAAGAAAGCACACAACCCCTTTTTTTTCGGAATGGTTGTTCGCCGAGATTCGCCGAGCATGTGGTTGCGCGACAGCGTCGCCTTTGAGACAGTGTGCCGACTTCGGATATTGGTAAGCAAAATGACAACCTCAGAATCCAGTCAACTCACCCGATCTCGCTTGTTCGATCTCACCCGTTACCGGGGTCAGATCATCTCAGCCGTCCAGCACCGCATCCTACGCGGCCGGGTCCAGAAAGCTTGGGAAAGTCGAGAGCACGGGCTCGAGTACGTATTGAATGAGGCGGCCTATTTCGAAATGAGCCGCCTGGAGCGGTCGAAGAAGAAGCGACACCTCGAGCAGTTCAAGTACTGGCACAACCTAGCGCTGGCAGTCGGACGCAACGCCGAGGATGAAAACGCCGACGTACTCGCCTCGCTGGTGAAGCGGTATGCCGACGACATTGTTGGCCAATTCAACCCGGTCGCGTTCAAAGTCGCGACCACGGTCGTACCGGTCGGCCTCAACGCGCTCTTCAGTGCTCAGAGCCTTCGGGTGATTCGTCAGTTCCAAAAGCTAGGAGACAAAATCCGGATTGAAGGCGATCTGGACAGGCTTCGAAGTCTGGCCCAGCGGGGTACCCTGCTATTCGTACCCACACATTCGAGCCACATGGATTCGGCGTTGATCGGCTGGGGACTGGATTCCGTCGGCCTTCCGCCGGTCACCTACGGTGCCGGAAAGAACCTGTTTAGACGTCCTCTGACCTCCGTATTCCTTCGAAATCTCGGTGCGTACAAGGTTGACCGCAGACTGCGGCACTCGCTGTACAAAGAGGTGCTCAAAACCGTCTCGCAACTCTTTCTGGAAGAGGGGTTCCACAGCCTCTTTTTCCCGGGCGGCACTCGCTCTCGGGACGGACGCGTCGAGACCAAGCTCAAGCTGGGGCTCATGGGAACCGCGCTGGACGCGTACACGCAGTCCTTGATGGACAATCGGCCACAGCGCGTGTTCGTCGTCCCCGTGACGATCAACTATCATCTGGTACTCGAGGCCGAAACGCTGATTACCGACTTTCTCCGGACCGACGGCCAGTCTCGATTCATCATCGAAGACGACGAGTTTTCAGACCTCGGTAGGATCTGGCGCTTTGCAACCAATACGATGGGGATGGATAACCCAATCCGCCTCCAGTTCGGAACACCGCTCGACCCGTTTGGCAACGAGGTCAACGACGACGGCCAATCGCTGGACCGCCAAGGGCGGACGGTCGACCCATCTCGTTATGTCGTGACCTCCAAGGGTTACCAGCACGACCGAGACAGAGATCGCGAGTACGTAAGACTTCTCGGCTCTCGGATCGTCGACAGTTTTCGCGCAAACAACGTGATCTTCAGCATCCACCTAGTGGCGCTAGCCCTCATCGAGATCATTCGCTTTCGCCACTCCCGCTGGGATCTCTACAATACCATTCGGTTCGGTCGGGGGGAGTTTATCGCCACCGACGAGCTGCTTGGCTGGTGCGAGCGCTTGATCGACCAAGCTCAAGAGGCGAGCAAACAAGGGAAAGTGAAGTTGGGCCCCCTGGTAGAAAAGGGCGGCGCGCGCAAAGTCGTGGAGACTGCTGCCCGATACTTCGTGCAGTACCACACAACCCCTCTCATTATGGTCCGCGGCAACGGTGTCGAATTGGGCAACATGCCGCTGCTTCTCTATTACAGCAACCGGGCCCGAGGTTATGATCTGACCCGTGTACTGAAGGGGGCACCATGAGCCTTCCAGACGGCGTAGGTATCGTTGGAGACGGCCGACTGGCCTTGGCACTCGCCCATCTCGTGGCAGAAGACCGACCGGCCTGGTTGTATGTGCCAGACGAAGAACGGCGACAAAAAGTGCTGAAGAAGAGGGCGTTGCCCGAGTTGGTGCCCGAAGTTAAGAAGTTCCAGAAGAGCTTGTCCATCTGTCGCGAGTTCGAGGGTTTACCCGACAATTGTCGACTCGTGGTGCTAACTGGGTCGCTGCAGCCACTGGAAGGCCTTCTCAAGACGATCGGTGACCACCTGAACGGCAGTCACCAAATCGTACATGCTGCCCATCGCTTGTCGGTCGACGGACTGCGGACCACCAGTTCTCTGATTCGCGAGTACACACCCTGTATTCAGATAGGCGCAATCGCCGGCCCGCTTCACGTCGGAGAGCTGCTGGCAAACTCGCCCAATGCGGCTGTGATAGGGTCTGCCTTTCCACGGTTGATCGATCGCGCGCGTTCGGCCCTCGAGCGAAAACACCTCAGAATCTACCCCCGCTACGACCTGTTGGGAGTCGAGTACGCGGCAGCTTTGGTACAGATCGTCTCCGTTGTTGTCGGACTAGCCGATGAGCTCAAACTAGGAGCGGCTACTCACGCGACGATTATTGCCCGCGGCCTAGCCGAAATGACGCGCCTTGGAAGCCATTTGGGAAGTTCGGACGACACGTTTAGCGGTCTGGCCGGCCTGGGGCGTCTAGTCGACGGAGCGCGACGCGGGGAACCGAACTACGACCTCGGCAAGCAATTGGCCCGCGGCACAGACGGGACCGAGCTGCTGGGCGAGGGGAGTTCCAGAGGTGGTGGGCTTCATCTAGTGGGCCCTGTACGGCGTTATGCCGACGAACACGGCATTTGGATGCCGATCACGACCGTCATAGACGAGATCTTACGAGGGAGACTCTCGGCGCAGCAGGGAATTCAGGCCCTGTTGGACACACCGGTAAAACCGGAGGGGGACTGATGCGCCCAAAACGTCTCGCGTTGCTGCTGTTAGCTTCATTGATAGCATGCGGGGACAGTACCGGTGG
>CAZDBH010000238.1:0-12617 GCA_964503485.1 uncultured Bradymonadales bacterium
GCCCGTACAGCAAATTCCTGCAGGCTCGACTTGACAGCAAAACTGGGGTGCCTAACCCGCATATTTCACAAAGGAAGGTAGAGCACCGAGCCAAAACCCTTTAAGATCAAGGTGTTGAAACTGGATCTAAAGGTGACTCGATGCATACACACTGTATTCCGCAACAGATCGAATTCCAAGGGCTTGGCAGACGACAAGTGGTCGGCGATTTCGACGCTGGTCGAGTGTCGTCGGACGGCGGGGCAATGCTGCTTCGGGAGTTGGATGTCCGCACGGGGATTGTGGACCGATTCTCGGAGTGCTTCACTGACCACCGTGACCCCAGATATGTAGACCACGACGTGCTGGGAATGCTGCGTCAGCGCATCTACGGGTTGTGTTTGGGATACGAGGACCTGAACGACCACGACATCTTGCGTGATGACGCGCTGCTGGCCACCGCAGTCGGCAAGACCGACGCAACGGGCGCAAACAGGAGTCGCGAACGTGATCGGGGTCACGCGTTGGCAGGCAAGAGTACGCTCAACCGGATGGAGATGACGCCTCGGGATGCCAGCCCAGACTCGCGGTACAAGAAGATTGTGGCGCGCGAGAAGGACGTCGAGCGCTTCTTCGTCGACGAGTTCCTCGATGCCCACAAGCACGAGACACCGAGCCGTCTCATCCTCGACATCGACCCGAGCGACATCGAGCTACACGGCGACCAGGAAGGGCGTTTCTTCCACGGCTACTACGGCCACTACTGTTATCTGCCGCTCTACATCTTCTGTGGCAGCGACCTTCTGATGGCGCGGTTGCGTACTGCAGGTCGGGACGGCAGCGACGGCACGGTTGAGGCGTTGGCCTGGTTGGTCCCCTTACTGCGGGCGCAGTGGCCGGAGGTCGAACTCGTCCTGCGCGCCGACTCTGGCTTTGCCCGTGAACCCATTTTTGCATGGTGCGAGAAGAACAACGTCGAATACGTCATTGGCTTGGCGCGCAACTCACGCTTGGAGGCGATGATATCCTACGAGCTCGGTATCGTTCGCGAAGAACAAGCGCGGGTCGGCGGAGCTGTCCGCCGCTTCGATGAGCTCCGTTACCGAACCCTCGACAGCTGGAGTCGAGAACGTCGTGTGGTTGCCAAAGCTGAACAACTGCCGGGTAAGTCCAATCCGCGCTTCGTAGTGACCTCGCTCAGCCCCATCTTTTGCGATGCTCGAGAACTCTATGAGGACCTGTACTGCCAGAGAGGCGAGGCTGAGAATCGCATCAAAGAGCTCCAGCTCGACTTGTTCGGCGACCGGGCGAGCTGCACGAAGATGCGTGGCAATCAACTCCGAGTGTGGCTTTCGGCCGTTGCATACACGCTGATGAACGAGTTGCGCCGAACGGCGCTCGTCGGCACAGCGCTCGAGCGCGCACAAACAGCGACCATCAGAACCAGGCTGCTCAAAGTCGGTGCTCTGATCTACGTCAGCGTTCGGCGCATACGAATCAAGTTCAGCAGCGTCTTTCCCCTACAACAGCTGTTTCGGCAGGCACTCGACCAGCTCTATGCGATGTATCGAGTCCACACCGAAACATAGCCGCCGCACGCCACTCCAAACAGCAGGACGGACTACCCTTCGAGGCCGAAGTGCGTCCAAATCCCAGCCGCGCTTCCCCAAACCGGGTTGCTCAGCCTCGAAACATCAGAAATTTGGCCTCGAAAAGCCAAATCTGTCGCGAGACCCAGGCCGATGCGATCACCAGGATGTTCAACCTGCAATCTGAGCCCTATCAAACCGCGAAGTTTGGAACTGGTGAGATGTGCGGGCTAGAACGTCGACCTCAGCGGGTTCATAAACTGAGCGAATACTCCGCCCCGATCATGAACCAGATTTGCCCTTCCCAGTTTGGCTTTACACCGAGACTGGTCAGTAGGCCACCATTCTCGGGCTCCCAGGTCATTCGCTCAACTGGATCGTCGCTCAAAGACTGGTAAAGGCCGCGAAACTCGATTGGGATTCGGACGATATCGAGATCGACCGTGACCCCGACACCAAAGGTGAACATCGAGTAGGACAGCTCCTCTACGTCTGTGTTGATCTCACCCACGTTGGGATCGACCGTGAACGCAGCTTCTAGTTGATTTACGAACGTGACTCCGAGGGTCAGAAACGGCTTGACCGTACCCACCGGCACCTGGCCTTTGAGCAGGATCGGGATGTGTAGCTCCGTGGTCTCGATCGTCTCGACGACCGTTCCACCGCCCCGAAAGTCGATGTCACCTTCACCCGCGGTAGAGACATAGAAGAGGTCGGCCTCGAGCCCGACGAATTCGCCCACCATGAACTCGATGGCGAGTCCGCCCCCACCCGAGAAACCAGTAAAACCCGGGACTGGCATGTTGATGACATCTTCATTTGGCTCGCTGAGCATGTTGAAGTTCATGCCACCCTTGGCCCCAATGTTTAGTGAGAGTGGAACTTGGGCGCTGGCCGTGGCAGCCAGGAGCGTCAAGGTCAGACAGATAGTGGTAAGTCGCAACATGGTGTTCTCGCAGCAGTGCAGGTGCCGTGGTTCTACTGGAGCGGAAGCTGGTGGGCAAGTAGGTGTTCCGGGGGAAGGCCGGGAATCCAAGAACGCGGGTGTCAGGGGGACTCGTCGCACTTGTCGCCCACGCCGTCTCCGTCGCCATCACGCGCGATGTATTCAGTCCCACCGCTGGGGCGAAACGGCGCTGCGTGCTCTTGCAGCGCTAGGTCCATCGGCTCGTCGAACTGGGCACAGCCAGTGAGGGCCGTGAAAACGATCCAAATAATCAATATGCGTTTCACTACAATACTCCATAATCGGCACATTTCATTTGCGGATGCCAGTCGAGCGGTTCCTTTGGCTGACTGACCGATTGTTTGTTGACTCGAGACTAGAACTGGGATGGGTGTAGCCAGACTCGCCAGCCGTTGACGATGTGGGGCCTGTAGCCTGAATGCCAGAGAATCCGTGTCTCCAGCCTGTAGAATACGCTCGTGAGACTGGAGCCCCTGGGGCCAATGTCGACGACCGGTCGCCGGTTGTTGATATAGTTCCACAACGTATGTCTGCTTGTCTCCCGCCAGTAGGCGACGCCCCCGTTTTGAACACTGGCCATTGCTGGATGGCGGTCGAGCCCATTGGCGTCGGCGAATCGGTTGATGAGAGACTGGTCTTCGCCGATTACGTATGCAGACGTGCGCACAGAGTGCACGACAGCTGGGGTTTGTATTCGCCGCAGCGGAAAATCGGGATGGGCCGCTGCGCCTATTGCTCCCGTATGCCCGTTCCAGTTTCCACCGGCGGTGAGGCGGCCTGCGTTTCTCGCCAGGACACCCCGCTCGACAAGGTTCTCCACCTCGGTAGGTGTGAGTGTAGCGATACCATGTCTGGAGACAATCGAGACCGGTCCGTTGCCAGCCTGGCCAATCGCTCTCGGCTGGATGACAACCGCCCGCACGTCGAGACGACCGCGACGTCCCAGTCGGGCGATTCGAGGTAGCAAGGCAAGAAATGCCTCGGAGGTCAACGTTACGACTCCGATGACGCCGCGCTCAACTGCCTGCGCATCGGATAGTGGGTCGCCACTGATCCAGTCCTCTTGGCGAATCGACTCGACAAGCTCGACTACGCCTGTTCCTGCCAGTGCTTCGTTCCCTATGAGAAGGCCAACTGCCTCGAAATAGCTGACGTCGTCTCGCTGTCGCAATGTTCGAAAATTCGCCATCAGTCGGCACCATATTGGGGGCGCTTGATGCAGTCTGAGCTGATCGATGCGGGCCTGACCGTCGCCACTCTGGGTCCAGCCCCAGGGCACCCAGTTCGTTTCGCATGCTTCGTTGACGACTGGCACAATGGGCTCGTTTGGAACAAGCCTGTTGCCCATTGCAAGTACGTAGAGTTCCCGTTCTCGAGTGACGCCGTCGCGCACCACTTCCAGTTCTGAAAGGCGCTCCAGTAGATTGGTGAGCTCTGCCTGGAGGTCCTGGGGCAGGACTGGCCTGCCGAAGTAATCTCGCTCTTGGGTCTCAGCGAGGCCTCTCGCAAACGTCTCATCGATGCGCTCGTTCGTGAAAGCCATCTCAGCCTGCAATGCGGCCCGAGCCAGGTCGAAATCGCCCAGTTTCAGCTCGTCTTCTAGCGTCGCTGCGCCGGGTCCGTCCCCTTCGCACAAGTCACCGATTCCGTCGTCGTTGTTGTCCGCCTGGTCTTGGTTTGTCGTGAATGGACAGTTGTCACAAGCACGTCCATGCTCGTCGCCGTCTGGATTGAGTTGGAGGATATTCGAAACATCCGGACAGTTGTCGCAGGCGTCACCGCGAAGGTCTCCGTCTCTATCCGACTGGTCGTTGGCTATGCCGGGGCAATTGTCACAGGCATCACCAGCATCGTCACCGTCGCCGTTTTCCTGATTTACATTCGCCACTCCGGGGCAGTTGTCGGTGGCGTCTGGTATCGTGTCACCGTCGCTGTCAGCACAGACTGCGCCAACGCCATCAACGCCGGGGCAGTCATCGCAAGCGTCGCCGTACCCGTCGTCGTCTCCATCAGCCTGACCGTTGTTGGGAGTCCACGGGCAGTTGTCCCCATCGGCCCGCTGGCTGGCCTGACAGCTGTGCACAACCTCACCATCGACTATGCGTTGGGCGTCCGAGGGCCCGTCGCAGATTCGGTCCCAATCTGAATCGGGCTCCCATGGATCGGTCTCGACTTCGGCGTCGTTGTCGAGGCCGTCTCCGTCCAAATCGCGGTCGCACTCGTCGCCCTGTTCGTCGCCGTCCAAATCCTCTTGCTCTGGGTTTGCGTCGTCGGGACAGTTGTCCAACGCGTTTACAATGCCGTCTTCGTCGTCGTCCGCGCAGACCTCGGCATCCTGTCCGGGATTGGCGTCGTCGGGACAATTGTCGCAGGCGTTGCCGACCTCATCGTCGTCGTCGTCGAGTTGATCCTGGTTGGCTCGAGAGGGGCAGTTGTCCTCGTCGTCCGGGACGGAATCACCGTCTTCGTCGTTGCATAGCGCAAAGTCTTGGTTTGGGTTGGGTGAATCGGGACAGTTATCGCACGCATCGCCGACCCCATCGCCGTCGCCATCGGCTTGCTCCGGGTTGACGTGGTCGGGGCAGTTGTCACAGCGATCGCCGACCCCGTCTCCTTCCCCTCCGTTTTCACGATCACGTTGGTCTTGATTTGCAACGCGAGGGCAGTTGTCACAATTGACCGCCGGGATATCGGCGCAAGAGATGTTGCAACTGCCGAACCCGTCGCCATCAAGGTCGTTGTCGGGATCCAGCCTGAAGTCATCGCATACGTCACCGATTGTGTCACCGTCACAGTCTCCCCAACCGGCGTTGGGATTGAAGGGACAGTTGTCCTCCCAATCACAACGGTTGTCGTTGTCCTGATCACCGTCGAAGTCGTTCGCTTGGCGAATCGATGTGAGAATCGCATCGGTAACGCCTGGCAGTGGATCGGGGCCCATCAGGGCCGCGGCCAATTCAGCGTCGTTGCAGGCATTCCGGCAACATCCGTTCTCGCACTCCTCAGCGACCACCGCACTGCCATAGAGACGTTCGACTACGACGCCCTGCATGTGTTGGAGCACCAGCTCTTCAAAGGCCGACGATTGGGGTCTATCGTCCGCCCCGCAGAAACCACGGGCCCAGCCGATTTTGACCGGTGTGAACTCGTACATACAGAAAAGCCGATTCCCGTCACAGCCGTCCGCCAGCAAGATTGGAGTTTCCTGGATGCGGTATTCGGTCCAGACTTCCCCCACTTTCTCCCTTGCGTTGGTGGGACACAGGGCACCAATGTTGCCACAGGCATGATAATCAGCCCGTACCTCCCACTTGTGCCGATTGTGGTCCAACCAGCCGACATCACCTGGCAAGGGAATCGAAAAGTCCCCGCCGACCCAATTGGATCGCGTCACGGTAGCGCCGAGAATGACGCCGTCGGGACAATGGCCCGGAGGTGAATTCTCGTTGACATAAGGGGCTTCAGGGCGGCGCGGTTCGGGGCAATTAGCGTCTTCGCCCCCCTCGATCTCGCAGGCTGTACCAATCGCCAGCAGTACGAGGGAACCAACCAGGATACGGATTCGATAGTTCAACATTTCCATCACCTCATTCCATTCGCAAAAGCAATCGCAGAATCATCTCGTCGACTAGGTCGAACAAGCGTCACCGACTCCGTCACCGTCCTCATCTGTCTGGTCCTCGTTGAAGACCTCTGGGCAGTTGTCGCAACCGTCGTGGATTCGGTCGCCGTCGGCGTCCCTAGCTGGACCTTGGTAGTCCGGCTCACGGGGGCACATGTCGCACTTATCTGCGATACCATCGTCGTCGTCATCGTCGCTGGAGGACTCCGGCAAACAATCGTCGGAGCAGGCATCCCCGCGGGGCGTGTCATCGCTGTTCGCCTGATCTGGATTTGGGGTGGCTGGGCAGTTGTCGATATCGTCGTTTACGCCGTCTCCGTCCCGGTCGAAGGGGGTCGCTCCCGCTTTGACGGGCAACCAGTACAACAAGTGGTCGTACACCGCGTAGTCGGGATTGAAATTGAAGTAGCCTTGTTTCGAGTACCCGAAGCCCAACACCAGCGGTTTGATGGCGTCGCCGAGCTCGACTTCCCACTGAAAACGTTGAAACCACGCGTCGGCGAGAACAAAAGCGGGAAAGAAGAATCTCGGGTCGTATTGACCACACCACTCACCACCGACCAGGACATTTGGGTCGCGATTGGCAGCTCGTTGGAGATCTTCACTCCAGTGGAAGCTACAGGCTAACCCGATGTCTCCTTCACCCTGATGCGTTATGGCAAACTGGCCCGCGCCCCCCACGGCCGGCATGATGTCCAGCTCCAGGTGGCGAGCCCCTTCAATGCTTGGAGAAATAGATGCGTCGACGATGCCCACCCAACCGGCCTGGTCGTCTCGATGGCGCGGTGCGTGGTCTTCAACAAGCGCAACCCTGAGTTCCTCGGCGTCGCGGTAGGCGATTGCTACCCCTCGGTGCGGCTGCCCATCGGCGACCCGGACGAATTCGCCCCGCGAATACATCTCTTCATTGAAGCTCCCGAAGCGAATCGGGCTCGGGCCGAAGCGCCACCTCTGCCCGGTCCGTTCGCCCAGCAATTCGCTGTGCTCGTACTCCCATCTGTCGCTACGCCAGTCCCATCGATGGAACACCAATGCGATCTGTCCTCGAACGGTCTCGAACGACAGTACGACCGTGTCGACAAGCCCACTGTTGTCGGAGTCGACTGCCAGGGTTCTTGGAAAACAGGTCGGTGCGTCGTTTCGGTTCGGACGGCAGTCGACGTCCAGGGCAGGCCCATGAATAGTCGACTGCACCTTGAATTCCTCTACACCGCGCCCGACCAGCTTGAATAGCTTGACCTTTATCTCACCATTCGTCCGAACGTACGCAACCTGAATCTGCCCAGCTGGCGAGATATCAACACTTGGATTGCACCCGTTGGCACATCGCCCTGGTCCGGCAACCACAATCTCGGTTCCGATTGCCAGTTCGCCATCGGGACCCGATTCGTGAAAGAACACTGTCGCGACCAACGACGCGTCGGGATGCTGGGAAGCAACCACGATTTCGTCCCCTGGCCTGTCGAGAGCCACATCGCCTGTGGCCAGCCCTACGATTTCATCAGGGTCGCCTCCCTCGAACGCAATCTGGCTGAGTTCGTCTAACTGGAAGGGGGCCATCTCGAAGCTCTCTAGCACCCATCCTTCGGTTGGGTGATCGTAGCGAACCCGTGCCAACTCGTCGTATGTATCGCCGTCGAAGTTCCCCGTTTCAGTCGCAAAGTAGGTCTCTGCCTCCCCAAGACTGGACCACAGTTCGGACTCTCGGGTCTCGAGTGGCGGCAGCGATTCACTCTCAATACACGCCACCGATGCGGCTAGGAACAGGAAGGGCGCGATCCGCAAGATATTGTGTCTCTTCAGCATGTCCATTTCATTTCTCCAGCAAGCAATTTCATTATTAATGTCCAGATGTTGATTGGGCGCACGAGTAGTTCAGCAGGAAGTAGCCGGGATCCGTCAGTGGCCGCACTGTGCTGAAACTGAACTGCTCGCCGTCGAACTGGGAGTTGAGTTGGGTGACGCTGATCCAATCGATCGTTTCGTCTTTCTTGAAGAGTACGACGGTAAAGACGTTCTCTTGCTCGCTCAGCAGGAGCCAGCCCTCCACACCCAGTTGATCCGCAATTTCTGCGGGCAGGCCGTCGTAATCGGGCAGTTCCCCCACAGTGAATGGCCGAAGGCCACACTCCTCGAGCTGCCGCAGCAAGAGCGGGATACTGACTTCGTCCGGTTGCACCGGAACGTTCTCATCAGAATCGGCGAGCAGGCGCTCGGGCACCTGTGCCCAGTAGTCAAAACCTACCGGTGGGAGACCAAGAAACCCGATGTGGCGAGCTCTCGGAGACTCGGCCAAAACGAACCGACGAATCGCGTCATCGCCTCCGAGATAGTCGACAACGTGCTCCGGCGCACCCGCGTACAGGTCCCACGTCTGCGCGAACTCGAGTGTTTCTGGTCGACAAACGGTGTCGAAACAGACGGAGTCTCCCTCACAGTCCAGATCTGAACGGCATGAGCGCGATTCACCCTCGGACGGTCCGATGACCCTGAAGTCATCGAATGCCGCACCTCGATTTGCCCAGGTGAAGAGGCCGGCTCCGCCACTCGAAACTCGGTCGTCGGTCACGTCGAAGAGTGTCTCGCCGTTCAATGAGGCAGTGATTCGCGGCCCATCGAACGTCATGCTGAGCTCATGCCAAGTGTTCAGGGCGTACGACGGTATGCTGAGAGGCTCGGCGATCCACTCGAATTTGCCGCTCGAAAAGACCGACAGGCGGGCAACTGCTCGCTGGCTGTCGACCGTGAACACGTAATGATTGTGGTCGCTTCGATACCGACCCACCAGGCCAACCGAATCGTTGTCGCTGTTCTGGAAAAGGGTCGACACGGTGTAGTCGGACCATTCCTCGCTTGGCACGTAGGCGATCGTTCCGAGTAGTCGAGGTAGATAGTGCCTTCCACCGTGGATGTCGGACTGCTGCGCTAGCACTCCGCCCTTTACCTCCCATTGCGAAGGTGCCCGGTCACGTCCCCAGTCGATGACTTGGAATGGTTCCAACGATTCATCGCTGAAGTCACTCTCAAACAGCACATCCGCTCCACAGTCCGCGGGCGAATCCGTGGAGACAACCACGATGTCGTCGAATTCGACACCGCGGTTGGCCCACGTGTAGAGCCCGGGACGACCGGCGCTGAGCACGTCGTCCTCGGCGTCAAAGAGCAGCTCGCCGTCGAAGTAGGCGCGAATGTGGACGCCCTCGACCTCGAGCGCGATGTCGTGCCACTCGTTCAGCGAATAGCCCTCGATTGCGACTGGTTCTGCGATCCATTCCGAGGCACCTGTGAAACGGACCAACCGGGCAATCGCCCGCTGTTTGTCGACCGAGAAGACATAGTGATGGCCAGCTTCGTTGCTTCGGGCCATCAAGCCGACACCGTCGTTGTCAGCACTGCGGAACTTGGCTGTGATGCGGTAGTCACGCCAAGACAGGTCCCCGAAGAAGGCGCTCGTACCCAACGCTCGAGCCGTAAAACCGTTGCCGGCGAACGTGTCCGAGTTCTGGATCAAGGTGCCGTCGGCTGTGAGCTGCCAGTCTGAAGCACCGCCCTTGTTTCCGAAATCTAAGACCTCGATTCCCAGAGCGGCGTCGCCGATAGGCATCGAGCCGTTCGGATCGACGAGGCCCGGTGGCGCGTCGAAACGCTCGGTTAGAAGAACCTCCGGTGTGCAGGGGTTGTCACAGGCTCTCAGTGCGTCGAGGTCTTCGACCGTGAAGTCATCGAACGACACACCGGCGTTGGCCCAGGTGAACAGCCCGGGGCGACCGATTCTGAGCGCTCCATCCTCTGTGTCAAAGACCTGCTGGCCGTTGTAGGTTGCCCGGATGTGCGGGCCATCGACCTCGAGAACGAGATCGTGCCAGGCACCGAGTTCGTAACTGTCAATCGCGACCGGCTCCTCGACGTATTCCCATGCACCATCGAACCGAACCAGACGAGCAATTCGGCGCTGTGAGTCTACTGTGAACAAGTAGTGGTGACCGTTGTTGTTCAAGCGTGCCACCAGGCCAACAGCATCGTTGTCATCACTGTTGAATTGGGCCGAGACTCGGTAGTTCTGCCATCGATCCTGTCCTGCGGTTGCTATCGTGCCCAGGGTGCGGGCCGTCCAGGCGTTTCCTGAAAAGGTATTCGAAGTCTGGCGCAGGCTCCCATCACTCAGAATCCAGGTACCTGTGCCTCCACGAGAACCCCAGTTTAGAAACTCCCAACCGTCGAGCGTGGGGGAATCGAAGCTGTCCCGAAGGACGATGCTGTCGAGTTCGCAGCTTCCATCTGTGCCCGGGAGCCGGTCGGGCAGGACCCCGACCTGTGCAACAACGGGGGTGCTGAAGCTCAGAATGACTAGGGCAAGAAGGGGAGTGACAAGTCTTGCGCACGAACGGAATCGACATGAGTACATTGCAGTTTCTCCATTTCATTTCGGACCAATCGCGCTACTGGCGCTTGGTTGGTTCCATCGCAAACCGTGGGCCAAACCAGCAACACCCAAAATAATCGCTGTATCTTCCAGGGGTTACGCGCGCGCTGTCAGAATCGGGCTGAGCTCCACACTGGGCTCGCGACGACTTCTGCCGCGCCTCGAAACAGATCGTGTCGCGAACCGTCGAATTGAGGAGTTGGTGCGCATCGTCGAGAAAATGGATCGACTTATCGCTTCCGAACGTTCAATACAGGGTTGGACCCGATGGAGAGATAGAATGCGAAGAATTGCACTGATTAGCTGTATTGGATTGATTGCCGTCATGTTGCCGACGATGGCTGTTGCTCAACGTTCGGGTTCGGTCGTCGTACCGACCGCCGAGTTTTCCTGCGAGCAGGCCACCTTTGATTTGACGTTGGCCTGGGACGGGATCGGACAGGACTGGGAGTTGCACCTCATCCGACCCGGTGGACGCATCAATGACGACGCCAGCGACTGCACCTGGACGTCCTGTATCCACGCGTCCCCGGATTGGGGTGTACAAGGCGAGCTGCGCGACAATCCGCGCAAGGACGCAGATATCACCGGCTCGAACGGGCCTGAGCGAATCTGCCTGTCGGGCCCGGAGCCGGGCGTGTACACCATTCTCGTCGAGCACTGGAGCGCGTCTGGTAGCCCGCTGTCCGACGGAAACGTGCGTTTTCGGGTGAGCGGAGTCGAATCCGTCTCAGAGGTGACCGACTTGCCACCACATCATGTGTGGACAGCCGGAACGATCGAGTGGCCAAGCGGCGTTGTCACGGTCGGAACCGACGTTGTTGACTGCTCGGCGAGTTGGAGTGGCGGCTGCCAGATGGCTTTGCCCTAGGTTACCAACATCTCGAACAATCGTGACTCCACATCATAGATCAGACTGAGCGTGCCCAGACAGTGAGTCCACCTGTCGTCGGTTGCCACCGTCTCCAAACTACAAGCCAGCTTTGACCAGAGATCGGCTGAGCGCTCTGCTTGCCCCACCGCCTCGATGGGAACCCGGTGAGGTAGGTGCTCTCGCGCCTCTCTCAGAAAGCCAGCGAACAACCCTCTAAAGTTGCCACCACCCGTTCCATATTTTTCGTGGCTCTGCCAAACGAAGTCGAGCAGTTGGGAGCGGTCGTCTCTCTCCCTCCAGGTAGGCAGCGCCTCCACATATCGGCGCAGTCCGTCCAATCCAACGCTGATCTGGGCGCCCGGTGGCGAGAGCATTTGCAGGACCTGCAGTTGGGTCACGTCATCACCCAACATGCGCCCAACTGTCCGATCAAGGGCGATCGCGAAAGCCTCTGGCAGGCTGTTCTTGGCTTCGGTGCTGTGAAATCGACCCCAGAGGTTATACGTCGAGATGAAGTCCGGTGGGTTCCGACTCAGTGCGAGCGCCTCATAGGAACAGTTTTGAACCTCGGGTTCGATCCGGTCAGCCACATAAGCCTGTTCCTTGTCGTCGTCAAATCCCAACAAAACGTAGCGGTGAGAGGGGAAGTGCACTTTGAAGTCGCGGTAGTCCAAGTAGAAGGAGTCGCCGCATAACATCGTGGGCCGGCCCGCCTTCACCTCATCTCGAACACTTGCCCAAGCCTTTACATTGTCTGGCTCCGGAACCTCGCGATAGTCGAGTCCCAACGCGAGCGCGACATCGCTCTCCATCGTAATGCTGCGGCCGAAGACCATTGGCGAGGGCGTGGTGTTGTCGTCCTCTAGAAACAGAAGGTCGATGCCTGAACCGAGGCCGAAAACGACCTCCTCACTGAGATCAAGAGCGCAGTAATGGAACAGGAGGTTGCGCATCGCGCTGCTCCCGCAGTGCTCACCCGGCAGATTTCGATAGCCCTCAACCAACGCCTTCAAAATTTCATGTCTCCCCGGCCCTCTCCTCCACAAACACGACTAATACCCCGTTCTACACTGACCCGCTACCGAAACGAACCAGGGAAACTAAAAGCGAAAGGGAGAAGGGAAAGGACGAGGCGAAAGGGAAAGGGGAAAGGGACGGGCAGG
>CAZDBH010000239.1:0-12601 GCA_964503485.1 uncultured Bradymonadales bacterium
GTCCGGTGCATGCCTGTAAGCGGCAAGATTGAACGTCAGCTCGGACTGCCACTCATAACACCGCACGTGCGTTCGGCCCCCGAGAGCCGCGACGACAACCAGCACGCCTACGAGCAGCAGCCGCGCCTGGCGAGGGCGCTCCGCCCGGGCCGACCAGACCGTCTCTACGCCGCTGGCAAGCACAATGCCCAATCCTACCGTGGGTAAGTAGAGGTAATGTTCCGCGAAAAGCTCGTGATGCGGAATGATCTGTGCCACCGGTACCATGGTGATCAGAAACCAACCGAGTCCGAACGCCGCTCGATTCCAGCCTCGCTTCAAAGACAACCAGATCGCGACGAGCCAACAGGCCAAGATCGCCGCCCCCGCTAGCGCTCGAAGGTCAAACGGACCGTCCGCGATGGCGATTGTGTGCTCGTGATAATCCCCTAGCAGTCGACTTGGCCAGATCAGCAGTTCCAGATACCTCGGCACCAGCGCCAAGACAGTTGAGAAGTTGCTGACGATACTTCCGCCCCACCAGCTCTCTTGGTGGCTGTGAACATCCCAGACGCCCCTCTGAAGGAAGAAAATCAACCCTAGAGCGACCAGCCCAATGTAGAGGAGGTAGTTGGTTCGCACGTGTTTCAGGAAGACGCCCGGACGGGCGCAGAAAACGTACCAGATGGCGATGACAGGTAAGGTGATCGCCATTTCTTTCGACTGGAAAGCGAGCCAAAAGAACACCAGCGAAAGCGTCAGGTCGGTGAGTGTCAGTGAGGCGTCGGGTTGGTTCTTGCGCGGTTTGAGCTTGATGAGGGGCAGAAAGCCGAGAAGGAAGAAAAGCCCAGTCAACAGATCTCGGCGACCAGAGATGTACGCCACAGCGTCGCTCTGGACGGGGTGGATCGCCCAGATGCCGGCTGCGATTGCCGCAACCAGTGGTTTGTATCCCAAACGAATCAGCAGAAAATAGACAACAAGCAGTGTGAGCAGGTGATACCCAAGGTTGGACCAGTGGCTCACGCTTGGGTTCAGACCCCCAATCGAGTAGTCGATAGCGAACGAAACATAGCGAACGGGTCGATACGAGCACTCGCCCGCTGTGCCCTCCAACCCGAGAATCGTGGGTATCTGACTCAGGCCCCTCCAGCACTCTTGGCCGACGAGCAGCGGGATATCATCAAAGACGTAGGATCCATCAAGCGCCGGTGAGTAGATAGCCAGCATCAGGATGAAAAACACCCCGAGAGCTAACCAACCCAAGACCTTTTCTCGCTTTGCTCTACTCACCGTCAGGCGCCCAAAAAGGTGGCAATTTCTGAGACCACCAGTGCTTGTGATTCGGTGGGCAGGCCTGGATAGATAGGCAATGCGATACTCTCTTTGGAAGCTAGCTCGGCTGCCGGGAACTCGCCCACGCGGTGTTTGAGGTGCTCAAAGCAAGGCTGAAACGGAAGCGGAGTTGGATAATACACGGCACTCCCGATCCCTCGTTCCGTCAAATGTGCTCTGAGCGAGTCGCGAATCGACGAGTCTACCCGAATATTGAATTGGTTGAACGTGTGAACAGCCGGTTCGTTGTCTAGGGACGGCAGGCTGAGTTGGCTCGAAAGCCCGCTCTCATCGAAAAGGGACAGATAGCTCACCGCGTTCCCCTGCCGCGAGAGTAACCACTTGTCCAGATGCTCAATGAGCACAAGCAGGGCGGCTGCCTGAAGCGTGCTGAGTCGAGCGTTCATCCCCAGCCATTCGTGGTGGTAGACGGCGGTCCGGCCGTGTGACCGCAATGCTCGAAAGAGGTCAGCTAACCGGTCGTCACAAGTCGTTATCATTCCGCCGTCGCCCAGTCCTCCGAGGTTCTTGGTTGGGAAGAACGACAAGCAAGCCACCTTAGATAGTGTGCCTGCTGGCGACCCATCCCAGGTCGCTCCCAGCGCTTGGGCTGCGTCCTCGACAATGGCGATGTCCTGCCGGCCGGCTGAGTCCAATGCCGCACGAATCCCCACGACATCTGCCGGAAGGCCAAACAGGTGAACCGGAATCACAGCCCGCGTGCGATCGGTAACAGCCTCGAGGATCGCCTCAGGTGTCACGTTCAAGGTCTGGCTATCGACGTCCACAAAAACCGGCCGCGCACCGACCAAACTGGCGGCGCTCGCCGTCGCGAGAAAGGTGTAACTGGGAACAACGACCTCATCACCTGGTCCGATCTCGAGTCCCATGAGGGCGAGCAGCAGTGCATCTGACCCGTTTGACACCCCAATGCAGGCCCGTGCTCCCCCTAATCGGTCAGAGACTTTTTGCTCGAGTGCCGCGACCTCAGTTCCTGCAATGAACCGTCTCGAATCGACCACGCGCAACAAGGCTTCACCCAGCTCGGCCCGAAGTGGCCCCTGCGCCGCACCCAAGTCAACAAACGGAACCGACATGCGAGACTTCATACGTACATTCACCTAGTCTTCGATGTTGAACCGCTGAAAGTGACTTCGGAGGGGTCCGATCTGGTCTTCTAATCCGAGCTGCTCAAATCCACCGATCAACGCCCCCCACGTTCTCGCATACTGACCGAACGCCTCTGCTCCCCAAGATCCAGGTTCGGGGTCTGGGCTTCGGAAGACCATCTGTGAAAAGAGCAGCTCGTTGCGTCGAGTCACCTCCAAGATATCCGGGAACGGCTCGCCTGCGGGCACAACCGCCAAGAGAGAGCCGAGGGGGTAGGTGTAGAAGTCCGGGCCGTTGAACCAGCGTTCGGGTCTCGGAAGGTAAGCAATGAAAACAGGGTGATGCTCCGTCGCCGACGCGACAAACTCGAAAACCTTTGTGCTGTCGCTATCGAATGGAAAGCGAACTTCCGGTAGCTGTTCTGACACTCGGTCATAGTACCACCTGTGCCGTAGCAAACTCAGGTCGACATAATGAACGTCCACCCGCCTGGCGTAGACTTCAGACGCAGCGAGAAAACCGAAGAGCTGTAGGTCTCCGACGCCCAGAACCACACTGCCGGCGGGCAGTGAGTCGAGTGAATTGAATACGTAGTCCTCGACGGCGAGTTTGTCGGACCAATCTGCGCCGCCGACGTTGGCAACGGCGAAGATGCTCAGCACACCAGCCGCGGTTGCCCGCAGGTAGTACCGTGCTCGTCGGTGCATTTTGATGACACTCTCGAGACCGATGGCTGCGAAGAACGCAAACAGGAGATCAGGCAGCAGGTAAAAGCGCTCAACCACTGCGGCCGAGAGACCCTCTGGTTTCAGGTTGAACAGGGCGAGCAAAGCCACGGACCCAAGGAAAAAGCTCGCCCACAGGGCCGCAGCATCCACAGCTTCACTGCGCTCCATAGGGACGGCGCCCTTCCGGCGCCAAAGAGAGCGTGAGAAGCGTAAGATCGGCCGTGTCGCAGCAACTAGGCCCACCGCTCCGGCCACAGCGAATATTGAGAAGCGCGGAGCTAGGCCGACGAAATAAGCCGCAGGATTCTCGAGTCGTCCGGGACTCTGGTCGGCTATGCCGAGGCTTGTTGTGCCGTAGTCAGCCCGTACAAAGTGCCGAAAAACCTCCTGGAATCCGAAGTCTCCCCCCCAGGTCCACGCTCCTTCTGCAGGTCCTAGCAACGTCAGATAGGGGCTGATACCCACCAATAGGCCCGCAACAAAACAGAGACTTGCAGTCAGCCAGGGAAGCCGTTTTAGCTCGACAACGGAGCGAAGCAAACAAAGCAGCAGTACAGGACCGAGGATGATGATCGTGTGGTGATTGCACAGTCCTAGACCTAGGAATAATCCAGCCGTCAGAGCACGTTTCCAGCCTCTCAAACGCGATTCTCGTCCGGCGACCCACAGAATCATGGCGGCCAAAAGCGTTCCAAGAACGAATACTTCTGGAACACCCGAGTACTTCCATTGGAGGGGGGAGAGCGCGAACGCGATCGAGCAAATCAAGGCGGATTCGTTGCTCATACCCCAGTTCCGGATCGCGTAGAAGAGAACCAGACAGGTTGCGAGGCCGCATGCTCCTGAGAAGAGCGAGAGCGCAAGAACAGGGTTCACATGCGGAAAGCTGGTGAAGATCTTGGCCAGTATCACGTATAGGGGATACCCAGGCGGATGGAGTGTGCCATCGCCGTAGACCACAGTAACGAACTCGCCAACGTCGCCACCTTGCAAGCTTCTCGACGCCGTGAAGGCGTACAGGGGGGCCACCACGGCGCTCATCAGCAGCACGAGCCAACGTTGACTTCGCGGTTCAGAAGCCGGCCACTCATAGCTCATAGCGCTAGACAAAGTTCAACCCACCAACCCAAGCCGCAAAGCTGATAACTGCACCGGCTACGAATATGGATCGAGAACTTCCTCGCTTTGAACTCAAGAATAGGAAGCAGAAGACGAGCCACCCCACGAAAGCGACGCTCACCAGGCTGGCCGCCAGTCGGTGAGGAGCGCGTTCTCGAGACGTTTGTAGCAGCTCGAGTTGTGCGGCGACGCTACCTCCGGCCGGGTCAAGTCCGCGGATGCTGGCGATGACTTGCTCTGCCTCGGCAATCTCTTGCCCGAACGGCTCGAAAATGCCTCGGTTTACAAGCGCACCGCTTCGCAGGCTCTCGAACGCTTTGAGTGCGACCGCTTGGTTATCGGCCTCCAGCGCCTGGCTACCGATAGCTTGCAAGGCGGCAACGGCCCGCTTCGAGTATGGATTGAGAGGCGCGTGCCATTCGATCGCATGGCGAAAAGCGCGGACCGCTTCATCGACGTCTGTTTCGAGGGCAGCTTCAGCTGCTGACAGAGCCTGTCTGGATTCGACGATAGCCCGAACATACGGAATGGCGAACAGAAGCAAGGCAACGGATAGGTAGAAAAGAATCGGTCGACGTCCCACGGTACCCCATCATCTGCCTAGACAAAGTCTCGCCGCGAGAAGATCACAATTCCTAGCAAGACCACGATCGCAGCGTACAAGAACCCGTACGCCGCGGCATGATACATGAACTTGGTGGGTATCGTCAGGTTATAGGTGACTTGGGTCGACACGTCGAAAACGTACAAGCTCGGCGCGACACGGTCCGCGATGTCTAGCAAGAATCTCACCAGGGCTTCGTCGCGACCCGCGGAGAACCGCTGAATCATTTCGCCGCCCTTGCCGATGAGGAACGCACCCAGGGTCATGAATCCACTCAGGTACGGCGTTGAGAAGGACGAAAACAGCAGTGCAATCGAACAGACAACCGTCACCTCCACACAGATGAGCAGAAAGGCCAGGCCCACGTTGGGGTGGACTCCTCCAATCCACACCTTCAAAAGGCCGCACAAGACAACGAACATCATGAACAACTGCAGGTACAGTGTGCCCATGATGCCGATGAACTTGCCTAGGAAGTAGTGCCAGCGCCTGACTGGTTTCGACAGGATGCTATAAATCGATTTCCGGTCGATCTCTTTGTAAACGAAACTCACACCGAGGAAGATAGCCATCACGCTTCCGAAGATGGACAGCGAGAACAACCCGACGTCCTTGATGACCCGTTCGTTCTGGTGAAACGAGAACTCCCCGAGGGCGGCTGAAAAGGCGATGAGAAACAAGCCAAAGAACAGGATGGAGTAGAGTATCTTGCTCCGGACGGCTTCCCGGTAAGTGTTGAAGGCGATGGTGAGAATGGACCTCATTCTGTGCCACCTGCCTCGGCTGGGCCCGAATCGTCAGCACCAGCCTCCCGCACAAACAGGTCCTCGAGTTGTTCTCGATGCCGTATCAACTGAATGACCTGGGCGCCGGAGTCTCGGAAGAACTGAACTCGTTCTTCGTCCAAGTTTCCTGAGAAATGGTATCGTGAGGACGCGCCGGAGGGGCGAATACTCGTCGCCTCCTTGGAGAGTTCCTCCTTGAGTTGGTCGCTCGCACCGGCAATCTCAACCTCAGTCTCAATCACGTTGCGATCCAAGAGTGTTTCGACATCGCCACGAGCCCGCACACGTCCGTTGAACATAGCGACGATCTCGTCACAGACATCCTCGACGTCGTGGAGGATGTGGCTAGAGAAGAACACCGTTCGACCCCGTCGCTTGAGGTCCAGGATCATATCCTTGACCTCTTTCCGCCCAATCGGGTCCAACCCAGATTGTGGTTCATCCAGAATCACGATCTTCGGATCGTGAATGAGTGTTTGAGCGATTCCCAGCCGTTGAACCATGCCTTTGGAGAATTTTCGGATCGGTTTCTTTTCGGCGCCTGCGAGTCCGACAAAGTCGATCAGCATGTCGGCCCTTTTTCGGCACTCCCCTCGGGTCATTCCGCACAGACTACCGGCGAATAGCAGGTATTCTCGAGGTTTGAGGTGATCGTAGAAATGAGGATTTTCGGGCAAGTATCCCAAAGAGCCTCTGGACGCCAAGCTCGGCGCACGGTGTCCGCTGATGAATGCTTTGCCGCCGGACGGTTTGATCAAGCCCAGCAGGCATTTTATGGTTGTGGTTTTCCCGGCCCCGTTTGGGCCGACCAGTCCGACCGTAGCGCCCTCTGGCACCACGAATGTGGCGTCTCTGAGCGCAGTGACTTTGCGGGCAAAAAACCCAAGACGAAACGTCTTGCTGAGACCGATCGCTTCGATAGCTTTTTCTGGCACTTTCGGCATTCTCGCCGCCCCTATACCTTACCCAACCTCAGTGCAGTCATACCTCTGACTGCCGCGATCTGCCATCACTGCTGGTATGCCCCCACCTCATCGATAGTGGCTAAGAATACCCCATCCAATAAGGTCGGTGAAAGAGAGTCAACACGGAGGTCGGATTCGCCAAAGATGGGGACCCGGTAGGCCCAGTTTGCCAGGCCAGCCTCTTCGTTGAAGTCGAGCAGGAGATCTCTACGAAAAGCCAACGTTATCCACCAATCTGGCTCAGACACCCCTCGGGCGACCGGAAGGCCAGCGCCGTTGAGGCGAGAGCGCGTCGTTGCAAAGCGCGCCGGTAAATGGTCCAGTCCGGCCAGTTCGGCATAATGAGTGGCGCTGTCAATACCGCGGGCCGACAGGAAAATCTGCCGATCGAGTCTGCTGGCTTGTTCCTGATGTCCAAGTCGCTCGTACACTCGGCTGGCCGTCAAGGCGAGCCATGGAGGAGCGTTGGGAGATTGGCCGGCAATGCCGAGATGTCTGGCACCGAACAAACGCCACTCCAGCCGTTCTTCCTCGTTGCTTGGCCGCAGCTCGTAGCGATAGTTGCAGCCCAACATGAAATTGAGTTGCCAGTCGTCGGGGTAGCGCTCGAGGCCGAGCTCTAGGAACCGGCTGCTGAGGAAGACGTCGTCGTTTCCGATTTCGTTGCCGTCGTAAAGAACCGCAACACCCGCCCACTCGTAGATCATCCGGAAGTTCGGGTCCAGTTCGACGACCGTTTCGATGTAGCGCTCCAGCCAGCGATAGTCCCTATCTTCCACGAAGTGGACGGCAAAGTAGCTGAGCGCACGTATCCAGATGAGGTCGGCCATCATTTCATCGTGGCCGAGACTGAGCGCTGAAAGGGTTTCAGGCTTCGGGAGTAGGTAGGCTTCCGCGTATCGCGCTGTCTCCTCTGCCTGAATTGCAGCTAGAGACCGCCTGAAATGGCCGACTGAGGCACACAAACAGGCGGTGGTAACGACCACAAGCACAATACGCACGGTCGAGGCACGCTCCAAGAACGACTCCTATTCGAGTTCCCAGACTCGGGCTACACCTGGAAAGCCCCGAACACGACCGCCTTCCTCGATTCTCCCACCACGAAAGAACGTGGAGAGGTTACCGTCGCCGTCGAGGTCTCCGAACGCGCCAGCTCGAAACTGGGCGTCGTCGTCCGTTCCAGACGATTCGTACTGATAGACGTAGTAATAGGGGTCGGTGATGGCGAACGTAAGGGCCTCCCACGTTGCACCAGTCCAATCGGCTTGGTTCGGCTCAGCCTTCACACCAGCAGGTGGAAGACCCGGCGTAATCGTTGTGGTAGCCGGGAACTGAGGTGCTACTACACTTCCGATGGCGTCGGTATGTTCCTTTTCGACATACGCTACGCTGCCGTCGAACATTTTTCGCAGCTGCAACAGGGCTTCGATTGTTCGCGCCCTCCGCACTGATTTCTGCAGTGACGGAATGGCAATCGCCGCTAGTACCCCCATGATCGCAACCACGATCATAAGTTCGATTAGGGAAAAACCCCGACGAGAGAGACTCTTCTTGAGGACTGCAATCATATTGGTTTTCGCTTTTCAAGTGACCGCATCGGAATGCACGCCCCATGATGCAACTACAGCCGAAGTTGTGCAAGAGAAACCGGTTCCAAGAAAGAAGAAAGGGCCCTGGGTGTTAAGCCCAGAGCCCTCTTTTCTAGCTCTCTAGAAGGCTTAAACCTTACTCAAGCTGGTTCTGTTGGTAGAGACCCGCACCACCGCGGATTTCGTTGCCGGGTTCGACGGTTCCAACGCGTACAAAAGTACTGTACTCGGAATCGCCGTCGAGGTCACCGAAAGCAGAAGCGGTAAAGGTTGAACCTACCCTCGTACCCTGTGAGTCATACTGATATGCATAGAAGTGAGGATCACTAACCGAGAAGTTGAGTGCCTCCCAAGATGCGTTCGTCCAGTCAGCTTGGCTCGGGTCACGCTTCCGATTGTTAACTTCGGTGAGAGCAGGCGTAACATCCTGAGCTGTCGGGAACTGGGCGCCGATGATGGAGCCGAGCTGATTAGCATGGTCCTCATCGTAGTACGACACGGAGCTGTCATACAGGCGACGTACGTTCATCGTAGCTTCAACCGTCTTCGAGCGCTTGATGTAGCGCAAGAAAGCAGGAATAGCGACGGCAGCGAGAATACCGATAATCGCAACAACAATCATCAGCTCGATGAGCGTAAAACCTTTACGACTCTTCTTCATGAGACCTCCCTTAAAATGTGACGAAACTAACTGAACTCTTACGGGTGAAGCCTAAAGCAGAAAGCATGCCAGTTGTGGTGTTTCGGGCGTAAATCGAAAAACTACTGAAAATACAGCTTGATACGAAAACCCGCACCGAATGCCACCCACTCCTCGGCGACAAATGAGGCGGATCTTTGTCGATCGGGTGACAAAAATTGTCACTCACAAAATATTGAGTAAAATCATACGGTTGCGTGGTTTTGGTCTGGAAGGTGACGAAAAAAGGCTGAAAACGTCCGAAAAAGGCGGGTTCTGGACGTCAGAGGGGGTGACAATTTTTGTCACTCCAACTCAACACCCTCCTGGCTCCAATGAAAATCAGTCATGCCACTGGAGGCCCCGAAGGCCGAAAAGTAACCATCGGAGTCCTGATCCGCCTGAGCAATGATGTAGTACCAGTGACCCGAGTCGTCGAGCGAAGAGCATGGTTCGAGCAAGGGGTTGCCGTGAAACTGGGTGTCCAACCCAACTGTCGGATCGACGCAATTCGTTCCACCAGCGGCGGCAACGAGGGTATAGCGGAATCGGGTGTGCCCCGGCGTATTGACCTGGCAGGCGGCCCACATCGCATCGGGCGTCCAGTTGGTCGCCCGACCTTTTATGGACTGGGCGTTTACAGGATCCCAATCAGTGCACGACGTCGTATTGCAGTTGAGGTTGGGGTCCGTGGCAGGGGCCAAACCGCAGTACTCTTCGTTGTCGGTATAGTAGAGCTCTTCGCCGGCGTGAACGGCGGCCATGAACTGAATCGCTTCGTTGATTCGGGAACGCTTCGTCACTCGACCATAGGCCGCGACAGCGACTGCGCCGAGGATCGCGACGATCGTAACCGTGACCATCAGTTCGACTAACGTGAACCCTGCGCTGTTTTTCTTGAGTCGTATCATCAGTTCTCCATCGCCTATTCGCCGGCGATTTGGTGTTTCTCGAGCCGATACCGCAATGACCGGAAGGAAATTCCAAGCAACTGCGCCGCTCGTTTTCGAACCCCGCCAGTACGCTCGAGGGCCTGAACCAGAAGTCGGTGTTCCAGAGCGTTGATCATCTCATCTAGGTCGACACCGTCCTCGGGCAGCGTGACGTCACTCGCGGCACGAAGAATAGTATCGGTTTGCAACTGTGGAGGCAACGCGTCGACATCGATCATCTCACCGGTGGTGAGGGCGATCGCCCGAAGCACGATATTCTCTAGCTCGCGCACGTTGCCCGAGTACTCATAAGCGAGCAGTTTGTTCAATGCCTCTTTGCTGACCCCAGTGATTGTGGTGAGCGCATCGGCCTGGTGTTTGGCTACGAAGTGTTCGACCAGTAAGGCCACGTCCTCTTTCCGCTCGCGAAGGGGAGGGACGTTGATCTGAACCACGTTCAGACGATAGAAGAGGTCCTCTCGGAATCGGCCTTTCGACACCGCTTCGGCGAGGTTCACGTTCGACGCAGCGATAACCCGACAACCGAGGCTCTTCTCGTGAGTGTCTCCCACTCGTGTTACCCGGCGCTCCTGCAGGACGCGGAGCAACTTCACCTGAAGATCGAGGGGTAGCTCGCCAACCTCGTCGAGGAAGACCGTGCCGTCACCCGCGGCCTCGAATAGACCTTCGCGGTCGCCGATTGCTCCCGTAAAGGATCCCTTCACGTGCCCGAATAGCGTACTTTCGATCAGGGTAGCTGGAATCGCTCCGCAGTTGACGGCGATGAATCGGCTGCTGGCGTTGTCACTCTTTTGGTGGATCGCCTTCGCGACGAGTTCTTTACCCGTCCCGGATTCACCGGTCACCAAGACGGTCGTTCGAGTCCTCGAGACCCTCGTAATCAGGTCGTAGACGCGCCGAATAGAGGCGCTCTTGCCAACTAACTGGCCCAGTCCCTCACGTTCCTCGAGCTGTTCCTTTAGATAGAGGTTCTCCCGCTGAAGGTCGCGCACCGTGAGCGCCTTCGCAACCTGCACTTTCAGCTCATCGACCTTGAACGGCTTCGTGACGTAGTCAGCTGCACCGAGTTTCATCGCTTCGACGGCGGTTTCGGTTGTGGCAAACGCAGTGACGATGATCACCTGGGTAGATGGGTCTCTTCGTTTGCTGGCTCTGAGGACATCGACACCGGACGCTTGACGCATTTTGAGGTCGGTGAGGATCAGGTCATAACCGCCCTCGTTGAGCTTCTGAATCCCACTCTCACCATCGGGGGCAGTGTCCACATCGTGGCCGCCCTGTTCCAACAGAATAGTCAGAAACTCCCGAATACTCCTCTCGTCGTCAATGACAAGGATCCGTGCCATTCTACTCCTCGGTTTCCGGTCCCGACGGGCCGGACGTCGTCAGATTCAGCTCGAACTCATTCGGGCGGTGACCCGCAACGGCGCCCGTTACAGATTCTGATGGTTCACAGGGTAGCATCATCCGGAAGGAAGTACCTCTTTCGGATGAGTCGGCGAAGATCATTCCTCCATGAGCTTCCACAAGCCGATAGACGGTTGCCAGCCCCAGTCCGGTCCCTTCATCTTTAGTCGTGTAGAAGGGATCGAAGAGATGGCTCCTGGTCTCTTCATCGAAACCCGGCCCCGTGTCCTCTATCTTCAATTCAATGAAAGGTCTAGGGTCCCGGCCACCGAATAGCTGAACCCCACTAACCGTTACTACGCCACCGTCCTCCATCGCCTCGGCCGCGTTGACGAGGAGGTTCCAAAGCACCTGACGGAGAGCGCCTTCATCAGCCCAGACACTCATGCCCGACCCGAGGTTCACGGCCGTTTCAATCTTTGAATCGCTGCTCCGTTGCTCAAAGAGCCGCACCGTGTCATCCACGACGCTGGCAAGGTCGACCTGGGTCATTTCGAGCGCTTTGGGCCGCGCGTACTCGAGGAATTCCTTTACGAGGTCGTTCAGTCGGTCGATTTCCCTCAGAACGATTGCCATCAGTCGGTTTTGAGCGCCATCCCGTTCGCCGGTGTCAGCCAACATCTGAATCGCGCCACTAATCGACGCAAGTGGATTGCGAAGCTCGTGCGCGATCGCAGCCGAGAGCTCGCCCACCACGGCCAGTCGCTCTTGGCGATGGGCGTACTCCTGCAATTCGTGTACAGCCGTTCGGTCGGTGAAGTGAATAATGTGACCGGTTTCGCGCCGATTCGCATCAAAGAGACCCGCTACCGAAACAGAGAGCAACCGACTGTCGTCGGGACCGCGCCGCAACCAGATTTCAGACTGCCTGTCATGTTTGTTGGGTGTGGCGCCAAAACGGCTCACTTCATCGGCCAGCTCCGGTAGAACCTCACTGAAGCGAGCTCCCAGGATGCCGGTTTCTGGAAGCGCGCAAATGCTCTCAGCGCCTCGATTGAATGACATGACCCGACCCCGTCGACTGACGGTGATCAGGCCGCCCGCCACCGAATCGACGATATTCTCGTTGAGCGCACGAAGCTGCCGAACGTCCATGCTTCGCCGTTCGAGTTCCGAGCCGACCTGACCCAGGCGTTCGGCCAGGTGACCGGCTAAAACTCCGACCGCATAGATCTGAATAATCGTAATTGCCACGTTGTATGTCGGTACGATCGCATCAGCCGCGGCAGCCGTTCCGAGGTGAGCCAGGCCTGGGATGTGACCTGTCTGAATGAACACGTTCACACCAAATGCGATGCTGCAGCACGATGCGGAAAACCTTCGGGGGATCGCCGGCATGGCGCGCGCC
>CAZDBH010000240.1:0-12590 GCA_964503485.1 uncultured Bradymonadales bacterium
CTAAAAGCTAACGGCTGGAGTCCGGGGCGTTATACGCGACGGGCTCCTAGGCCGCCTTCGAGTCGTCTGTGGCTGTGCGAGAACGAACTCGTGAACATTTGCTGGCCGTTCTCGTCTATCGAGCGTGCGAAGTTGTGCCACTACAGTATGGATCGTTTGCCTTAGCCTTCTGTTGATACCTGCATGGGGTTGCGCACATTGCCGCGAGGTATCGTCTACGTTTAGCCAGGACATCGAACAGTGGCTTGCCCTCCCTGATGTGGGAAACCAAGAGCATATTCGGGTCAGTCTCAGCGAGGACGTGGTCACGGCAACCGCGGCTTCGATGGCCGATGCGCTCGAGGACGCTGTTCGAGATCGAATCCCCAGGCGAATTCAGGTGCTTTCGATGGATGTGGTCACCGAGACCGCTCTCGAGCTGGACTCGTTTCGGTTGAGAAGGGGGTCCGACTCGGTGTCCCTCGACCTGGGCATGACCGTTTCACTTGGGGTTGGACTTCCCTCAGGTCGGAATCGCCGATGGATCCGCTCGAGCGCGGACTTGGAGGCACGAGTCGGCCTGGAGCTGGTTCGGACGGCGGCAGGTACGGGCGTCGCCCTGGACTTCGGAGAAGCTGAACTGCGATTGGGCGACCTCAGATTGGGCTCGTTCCCGAGCATGCTCCGCTCCGTGCGGGGCCCGGTACGCACGGCGATCGAGGACGTGCTCGAATTGGTCGAGGGTTCCTCGGTGCTGGATGGCATTGGGCCGGTGGTCGTCGCAGAATTCGGCCCGATTCAGCTGGGCGAAACCGAGGTCGAACTGACCCCATCGTCTATCCGCTTTCGCCGTCGTTCGCGACGGCTCGAGATCGGTCTGAGCAGCAACCTTCAGGTTGCGGGGAGCGTGTCATTTCCGGCGCCCCTGGGCGATTCGCCGTTGTCGGTGTCTGTCCCCGAAGAGGTGGGACGGGCGATGCTCAATGCAGTTTTAGCCGGTGATGGTGGCCTGCGCTTCGACAGTCGGGGACGCAGTGAACCGGAAGGTGAGTATCGCATGCTCGTCACCCAACTGGACCCTGGTCGAGCGGGTGTGGCGTTCCAGTACCGTGTGTATCGGTGCGCCGCCCCCTGCCTCATGGCGGACTTCGGAGGCAGCGCAGAGGTCGGCTTTTCAGACGGACCAAGCCTCGTAATCAACGACCATCATTTAGTGTCCGCAAGTCGTTTCGAGGGCGCGGTCGAGTCGCGACAACCGGATGGGGAGCATCTATCTGAAAAACTCACGGAGTTGCTCAGTCAACTCCTCACCAGTCAGGTCGTCCATTTGCCTCTCGACCAGCGGCGCACGCTCAGCTTGACAGAACTGGCGGTGGCGCCGGCTGGTTACTCGATCGGTTGGCAGGTCCGGCGGTAGTCGGCCTTCAGCCTGTGATAACCGAAATCGCTCTAAGAAAGGTCTGGGCCTTTCCGAACCAATCGCCCAATTCGGTCGCTGTCCGGGGAACCCGTGCTCCGATCAGCATTTTTAGCAGGGACTGGGCCAACTCTGTCATAGTGAGCAGCATACGCATCCGGTCGATATCGTAAGGCATGTCCTCGCTGTCGGTGAACTCGGCCTCCTCCATCGCGGACTCGAGAGCGAGTCGAGTGGACTCGACCAACATCCATTCTCGGTCTCGGAGAATGTCTGAAATCGTTGGCCAGACGTCGAGTACCGCTTCGTAGGGTGCGTTCCTGTGTTCGCTGGTCGGCTTGACTAAGCCAAAATCGATCAGTTCCTTGATGGTCCCCGAAACCAGTGACCGGCTGACTTCGAGTGTCTGGGCGATAGCCGATTGTGACAGTGGCCGGGTGCTCACGGCCAGCAGCATCCAGATCCGTCCCTGGATCTCTTTGTAACCCCAATACTCGATGAATGAGCCGGCTGCTCGGCAAGCCTGACGAACTCGGCGTGTGAGGGGATCCTGCGGGTCGATAGTTGGTTGTCGAGGCATCCTGAACTTGACCTCCCCAAGAGGCGTTGGATTGCGGTTTGAAGTGCGTCGAGACTAGCCGATTCGCACTAATGCGTACAGTTCGCTTGCTGTCGGGAGAGAATGTTGCTATAGGTATAGTTGTTCACGGCCTCGTGAACAAGGCAACTGACGAGCGGACAACCCGGTATGTTTACTAGCTATTACAACGAAACTAGTTTTTCACAACCACAAAACAACAACCCGCTTCAAGCCGTATTGGGCGCCCTCGAGAAAGCCCAAAAGACGGGAAAGGCCTGCCTCTTGCGTCTCTTTATCGAGGCTCCGATATCCGATCCTTGGGAGGGACTCGACGCCTCAGAAGTAGAGCCCTACTTCGCTTGGCACGACCCCTACGGCCAGCTCACCTTTGTCGCGTACGGTGCCGTCCGCACCTTGAAGGGCAGCGGTTCAGGCCGGTTCCAACAGATCGCGGATGATTATTCACAGTGTCTCGAACAAGTCCACAGTATTGCTATTGGTGGAGAAAAACGAGTACCTGAAGGGCTCCCCGTTGCGATGGGGGGGTTCTCGTTCTTCTCGGACGGGGACCAAAACAAGCAGTGGCCCGACTGGCCAGAGGCACTTTGGTTCCTGCCACGAGTCACCATTCTGACCTCGAGCAAGGCAGGAAAGGCTGTCTCGGGAGCGATCCTTCAACAAATCGTATACCCCAACAGCTCTCCTCAGGCCTTAGCTGCTGAGATTGTTCAAAGCGTCTCGAACATCTCGCAACCTCGGGAAGATCACCTGCCGGACGACGAAAACGCGCCGCTACAGGCGGAAAACGGGAGCGAACACTGTCAGGATTTCTGGAAGGAACTAGTCAACAGCGCGCTCGACCGTATCGCATCGGCTGGGCTCGACAAAGTGGTGGTCGCTCGCGGCGAGGACATCGGCGGCGGCCCTGTGGATGCCAAGCGAACTTTGCATCGCCTGCGGGCCCTACACCCGACCAGCCGGTGCTTCGCCTTCTCACCTGGGAACGGAACCGTCTTTCTTGGAGCGAGTCCGGAGCTCCTAGCAGAAGCAGGTAATGGGACTGTAGCGACACACGCTCTTGCCGGTACCGCATCGCGCGGGCTGCAGGACACCGCCCATGAACTGATTGGCTCCAAGAAGGACCGATACGAGCAGAACGTCGTGGTTCGTGCCATCGAAGACGCATTGAAACCGCATTGCGAGTCTCTGACGGTCGATGCGGAACCGACCGTTGCCGGATTCGGCGAAATCGAGCACCTATGCAGTCATCTCAAAGGGTCCCTTCTGACTGGAACGGGGCTTCTCGACGTGGCCCAGGCCCTCCACCCGACGCCCGCCGTGGGCGGCTATCCGAGAGACACCGCCATAGACTGGTTGTCTGAAAACGAACGGCTCGACCGCGGTTGGTACGCCGGGCCCATCGGATGGCTGGACGCGGAACACGGCGGAACCCTAGCTGTCGCGATCCGGTCCGCGCTCGTCACCCCAACTCATACCCGCTGTTTTGCGGGCGCCGGCCTTGTCCCAGGGTCGAACGCAGAAGGCGAATGGCGCGAGACCTGCCTCAAACTCAGCACCGTCCGAAGCGGTCTGACAGGGCGCGACTCATGAAAACGACTACCGAAGACAACGCCCGCGTCGCCGAGCGCCTAGTGGATGCTTTTGCGTCCCTGGGGGTTGAGCACGCCGTCGTTTCACCGGGCTCACGCAATACCCCGCTTGTCCTCGCACTCGCAGCAGCTTCTGGATTCCAGATTGATGTGGTCGTAGATGAGCGCGCCGCAGGTTTCATCGCCCTTGGTCAGGCGCTGGCCTCGGGCAGACCCAGTCTGCTCGTATGCACATCCGGAAGTGCTGGAGCGCACTATTTGCCAGCCGTGCTCGAGGCAGAGAACGCCCGCGTTCCGATGCTGGTTTTGACGGCCGACCGACCTCCAGAGCTACACCACTGCGGCGCGAACCAAACGACGGTTCAAACAGACTTGTTCGGTGGACATGTCCGCTGGTCTGCCAACCTCGGCCCCCCCAGTTCCCATACAACTGACCGCTGGTTGAGCCACATCGCGGCTCGGGCCTATCGGGCCGCCCTGGGTTCACCTGCCGGTCCTGTTCAACTCAACGTGCCCTTTCGGGAACCGCTGTGGGATGGCTCCCAGCTCTCTGAACGGGCGGGAATTGGCTCGCCAGCCGTCCTGCTCGGAAGAGGACAGTTGACGGAGGAGGATCTGCTCGAGGTCGCGGAGCGACTGTCCCGAGCCGATAGTGGGTTGGTTGTGGTTGGCCCGAATCGGTTCGACCGCGCCGAACACGATGCACTCACACAATTCGCCAAGCGACTGGGGTGGCCGGTTCTGGCGGATCCAGCGTCGGGGCTCCGGGGAGATTCGGCGAAGCACCCAAACATCCTGACCAGTTACGATCTGTTTCTAGCGACACCTAACAACATACCAAGGCCCGACGCGATCGTGCGAGTTGGGCGGCCACTCACCTCGAAGATCGCCGAACGGTGGCTGGCCTCACTCGATCTCGACACAGTGGTCTTGGTCGACGAGGAAGGCCTGTGGGGGGAGCCCAGCCTCGAACCGTCACACTTCGTTCAGGCCTCAGTCAGCTCGTTCTTCAGAGGAATTCTCGCGCAGGTTGGCGACTCAGTCCGCTCGGATCGCGATCCCGTTCTCGGGATCTGGCTCGCCCTCGAGTCGCGCACACTGGCGGTCACCAGCGACCATTTGGAGGCGAGCGACTGGGAGGGTGCTGTGGCTAGGCGGCTCGCTGACACCTTGCCACCCGGCAGTCTGTTCTTTGTCGGGAACAGCATGCCCATTCGAGATTTGGACGCCTTTTCCGGACCGTCGCTCAGAGGGGTCACGGCCGTCTCGAACCGGGGCGTAAGCGGAATTGACGGCGCGATCAGCTCGCTGTTGGGCGCCTCGACGGTCTGGAAGCGTGGCCCCGTGGTCGGATGTATCGGCGACCTCACCTTCCTGCACGATCTCGACGGATTGGCGGCGGCGGCGAGTCTCGATACCAGAGCAGCTCTAGTCGTTATCAACAACGGAGGCGGTGGGATTTTCAGTTTCCTGCCAATCGCCCGCCACCGCAGCGCCTTTGAGCCCTACTACCAAACCAAGCCGACTCACGACGTCGGCTCGCTCTGCGCCGCAGTCGGTGTCGAGCACAAGCGAATCGAGGGAGCCACCGAATTGGGCGGCGCCCTGCAATCCCTCCTCGAGCGGCCGGGCCTATCGGTCCTCGAGGTGGTGATCGATCGCGATAGGAACATTCAGCGGCACCATGCGGTTCGACAAGCCGTAGAAGCAGCAATTTCACAAGGAGCAAGAGAACATGTCAGTTGATTGGACACGTATCGATGGGTTTACCGACATCACTTACCGAAAGGGCGAGGGTATCGCTCGCATCGCGATCAATCGTCCCGAGGTCCACAACGCCTTTCGGCCACAAACGCTGTTTGAACTGAGCCGCGCGGTGCTGGACTCCCGGGAAGACCCCAGCATAGGTGTGATCATATTGACCGGCGAGGGTGGCAAAGCCTTCTGCTCGGGTGGCGACCAGCGAGTTCGAGCCAAACAAGGGTACGTCGGTTCTGACGGCGTGCCCAGATTGAACGTTCTCGACCTTCAGAAGCAAATCCGTTCGCTCCCGAAACCCGTGGTCGCCATGGTAGCCGGTTACGCCATTGGAGGCGGACACGTTCTTCACCTGGTATGCGACCTGACAATCGCAGCCGACAACGCCGTATTCGGCCAGACCGGCCCCAAGGTTGGCAGCTTTGACGCCGGTTTTGGCGCCAGCTTCATGGCGAGCGTCGTGGGCCAGAAGAAAGCCAGGGAAATCTGGTACCTGTGCCGGCAATACGGCGCTGAAGAGGCCCTGGACATGGGACTCGTCAACACCGTGGTCCCACTGGAACTGCTCGAGGAAGAGACGGTCAAATGGTGCCGAGAAATGTTGGCACATTCCCCGACCGCTCTTCGCCTAATGAAGTCCGCTTTCAATGCGGGTGTCGACGGCCAAGCCGGGATTCAAGAGTTGGCCGGCAACGCGACCATGCTCTTCTACCAAACCGACGAGGCCCAGGAAGGCCGAGATGCTTTCATTGAGAAGCGCGCGCCGGACTTCAAGAAATTCAGGAGAGTCCCGTGACGAGTCTCTCGCCCAGCCTGCAGCCATCTCAGGCCCGCGCCTGGTGGTTGGCTATCCGACCGGCCACGTTGACTGCCGCCCTGGGCCCAGTGGCGGTCGGGACTGCGTTGGCCGCGTCGCAGGGAAAGGCTGCTGTGGGTCCCGCTCTGGCAGCCTTACTCGGGGCGGTTTTCATTCAGATTGCGACCAATTTATTCAACGATTGGGCCGACTTCCGAAAGGGGGCTGACGGTGCCGACAGGGTTGGGCCGACTCGTGCCGCGCAGGCTGGCTGGCTCTCGGGAACCCAGATACTTGCCGGAGGCCTACTCGCTTCTGCCATTGCTGTCCTGTTTGGAGCCTACCTGACGCACGTTGCCGGATCGGTGGTCATCGCCATCGGTGTTGCCAGCCTGCTGAGCGGCTTTCTGTACACGGCTGGCCCCTTTCCTCTTGGGTATCACGGTCTCGGCGATGTCTTCGTCCTCGCCTTCTTCGGTATTGTCGCGGTTGCAGGCACCTACTACGTGCAGGCCCTGGAATTGAGCAGCGCGGCGCTCTTGGCGGGCGCGAGCCTGGGCTGCCTGGCGACTGCCATCTTGGTCGTGAACAACCTCAGAGACCGATACACCGACCTGAGGGCGGGGAAGCGCACGCTAGCAGTGCGCTGGGGAGCACGGTTTGCCCGCATCGAGTACCAGGTTCTGCTGCTCGGTTCCTATGTCCTGATCATCGCCGGGGCCCTCTCCTACCAACAGGTGGGCTGGTTGCTCCCGCTGGCAACCTTGCCGCTGGCGGTACGCCGCATGATGGCGATCAACGCCCTTGACGGCGCCGAGCTGAACCAGGAGCTGCGGTCGACCGCACAGTTTGGACTTCTCTTTTCGGTCCTTCTCACACTTGGGGTGTTGATATGAGAATTTGTGCCGCCGACGTCAAACCCTATGCGCTGCCTTTCGCTCGTCCGCTACTCACCGCTCGTGGCCGCGTGGCCGAAAGGCGGGGGTGGGTTGTTCGCTTGAAAGACAACCTGGGCCGGTCTGGTTTTGGGGACGCCGCTCCCTGGCCCGGCTTCGGGTCCAGCGGCAGCGGGGTGTCGGAATCCTTGATGCGGTTATCGGCGGGAGGCGGGCCGCTCATTGGGCTCGACGTTGGCACGACTCAGGATGTAGCCGATTGGCTAGCCGAAAATCCGTTGCCACCGGAGGTTGCCTACGCTGTGGAGCTCGCTTTGCTCGATCTGCTCGGCAAGCAGCTAAGGGCGCCAATCGCGGCCCTGCTCGCGCCTGAAACCAGCAACGAGGTGCGAACACACACCCTTCTGACGAACTCTCGGCTGATTGGAGCCGACTGCGTGAAGCTGAAAATTGGCAGTGGCCCGATCCACGAGGACCTCCGGCAGGTGGAGCAACTGCGCCGGCGACTCGATCCCTCCACTCGTCTTCGTCTGGACGTAGGAGCCGGATGGGATCGGGACCGGGCAGCCAGGGCCCTCGAAAAGTTGGAAGCCCATGACATCGAATGGGTCGAACAGCCGCTGCATCCCGATGACATCGCCGGGACCGCAGAGCTGAGGCGTCGGACCTGGCTACCAATCGCACTGGATGAGTCGATAAACTCACCCGAACGACTGGAGGAGGTCATCGCGGCGGGAGCGGCCGACGTCGCGGTCATCAAGCCCATGTTCGTGGGCGGACTGCTCATGGCTCAACGCCTAGTCGAGCGTGCTAACGAAGCCGGACTGAGCGCGATTCTCACCAATGCACTGGAGTCCGTCGTCGGCCGGTCAGGCGTTCTGCATCTGGCGGCCTCGTGCCCCGGCACCCATGGTCTGACCTCGATACTGGGGCGTGATCTGTGCGAAGGATCCGCAGTAAGAGAGGGCGTGATCTCTGTGCCGGCCGCGCCTGGGTTGGGCGTCGAACCCTCCACCAGCGATCCGACCGCGGTCCCCAACCCGATCCACAGCACGTCGCTCGCTCGGCCGGAACACGTCGTTCTCGAAACCGAGACCCACACATATTCGGCGAGCCAGCTTCGCGACGCCGTGGCGAGGAGGGCTGGTTCACTTGCGGCGGCGGGAGTAACTGAGAACAGCGTCGTTGCACTTCGGCGACGGCCTGATGCCGATTGGATCGTCGATTGGCATGCCATCGGGTGGTTAGGGGCCGCGGTCGCGCCGCTACCCTTCGATTCGGCGCCCAAACTCGCACAGGAGGAGCTGTCCACCCTTCAGCCGGACCTCGTGCTCGACGGATCGGAAGAGCTTCCCGATGCTCCTCCCGTTCCCGAGCGCTTCTGGCCCATAGGTGAGACACGTGCACTCGTCCTCACGTCGGGCACCACCGGATCCCCAAAAATGGTGCCGCTGACGACTGCCCAGTTACTCTTCAGCGCTTTTGGGTCTGCGGTTCGGCTGGGCCACCAGCGCGACGACCGCTGGCTGTGCTGTCTGCCGCTTCACCGGGTTGGAGGGCTGTCGATCGTTAGCCGCTGTGCCCTGTACGGAACGACCGTGGTCGCGCGGGAGCGCTTCGATGCCCGCGAAGTCGACGGCCTAATCGCCGCAGGTGAGGTCACCATCATTTCCCTGGTACCGACGATGTTGAAGGACCTGTTGGATGTCCACGGAGAGCAGCCTTTCTCCCCGGTATTGAGGGCCGTCTTGCTGGGCGGTTCGGCAGCTTCGGCGGAACTTCTGCAACGCTGTGAGGCCCTCGGATTGCCGGTGGCCACCACCTGGGGCATGACCGAAACCGGCTCACAGGTCGCAACAAGCGCCCCTGGCGAAGCCGACCAGGGCATGTTCCCCCTCCCCTTCTCGAGGGTGGATGTGGTGGATGGGCGACTTCGGATTCGCGGTCCATTGGCCGGTCCGGACTTTCTGTCCGCGGACTGCGGCACGGTCGACGCTGCTGGGCAGGTCATCATCACTGGTCGAGCCGACGCCGCGCTGAACTCGGGAGGCCTTCAGGTCGTTCCGGAGCGGGTCGAAGCGGCGCTCACACAGCACCCGGCGGTTGCGGAGTGTCTCGTTCTCGGGGTCGCTGACGCTCGATGGGGTACCCGCCCGGTGGCGCTCGTGGTCGGTGAACGAGTTGATGACGAGACGCTGAGAGACTGGTGCGGTGAACATCTGGGGCGTGCTGAGAGACCGGACCGATTCCAGTGGGTGACCTCGCTACCGAGGAACGATATGGGCAAGCTGTGCCGCGAAGCAGCGCGCAGCTTGCTGGAGGCGGAGCCCACGGAGGGGCAGCTCGACGCTCGGGTCTACCGAGAAGAGCGGCCCGAACAACAGCTTGGAGGTCGTTGTGGCAGCTAGCGAATACGCAACCAGCGCCAGCTCGGAGTCGTCTCGGGTTGGCGGTCCAGTACTCGATTCACTGTCTCGAGTGTCCCATGGGGTTGGCCTCAAACCACTCGCACTGCGATTGCACGGTGTGAAGCGGTGGCTTGCCAACGAAATGAAGACACTCGAAGAGGCGCTCGTGGACGGTCCGTCGCCGGAGAACCTCGCCGAGCAAGCGGCTCAGTATCTGTTAGGTCATCCGGGAAAACGCGTCAGGCCGCTTTGTGTCGTATTGGCGGCCCGGATGGGTGGCCGGGAACTCGATGATTCGGTTCGGGACGTGGCGGTGGCTTGCGAGTTGGTTCACGCGGCCACGCTTCTGCACGACGACGTGTTGGACGAGGGCACCGAACGAAGGAACGCACCAGCCGCTCGAATCGTCTACGGAAACTCGGTCAGTGTGTTAGCCGGCGACCATCTGCTTCTCGAGGCACTGAAGTTCGTTGAGCGGTCTGCGCCCGAACTGGTCTCGAGCCTCTTGGCCACCATCTCTGCAATGGTTGCTAGCGAAGCGATTCAGCTCGAACAGAGGAACCGCTTTGCTCCGGACCGCGAAACCTATCTAGAGGTTGTCGACGGAAAAACTGCGGCCCTGTTTCGCTGGGGCTTAGAGGCGGGAGGCACCTTGGCTGGCTTGCCCGCCAATCAGATTCATGCCCTGGGAGAAACGGGTCTGTCGATCGGCCGGGTGTTCCAGTTGGTCGACGATGTGCTCGACTTCAGCCTGAGTTCCGAGGCGACTGGAAAGTCGGTTCTCAGCGACTTGGCCCAGGGCAAAATGACCTGGCCCGTCATCGTGGCCTCCGAGGAGGAGCCGAGTCTCGCCGAACAGATCCGCTCTGCTCTTGCCGGTCTGGACGTAGATGAGGACAGGCTGGCTGAGATCGCCGTAACGATCTGTACCACCGGCGCTCTGGGAGCGACGCGCCAGCGGGCCCGAGTGGAAGCTGAGACGGCCAAAACGGCCCTGATGGCGCTTCCACAGAGCCGCGCGCGTTCAGCTATAGAGACCGTAATCACAGCGCTCGTCAGGCGGGCGAGCTGAGGAGGGATTGTGCTTATCCAATTGCGAGAAACAGCCGACCCGAGTGTCGTGAAGTCGGCTTTGTCTGAATTGGGCTTGTGGACGGAGGTCCTGCGGGGACCAACCGGGAGCACCCGCGCTTTCTCCGTACTTCCCCACTCGCGGGCAATCGAAGCCAGTCGGCTGCGCGAGATAGACGGCGTCGACGAGGTGCTGATCTCTTCGACATCTCACCCTCTCGTCGATGCCTCGGTCGGCAAGACCGTCGACTTCGCCGAGACGAGGCTTGGGGTAGATACCCCACCCGTACTGATGGCTGGTCCCTGCAGTGTGGAGAGTCCAGAGCAGATCATGGCGTGTGCCCGGCTTGCGGCAGCCTCCGGAGCCACGTTTCTGCGAGGGGGCGCGTTCAAGCCGAGAACCTCGCCCTACTCGTTTTGCGGTCACGGACGACCGGCCCTTCACTGGCTGAGAGAGGCCGCGGATCGGCATTGGCTGAGTGTCGTCACAGAGGTCATGAGTGCAGACGAGGTCGACGCAGTAGCTGAGGTCGCTGATTTGATCCAAATCGGCTCGCGAAACATGCAGAATTACTCACTGCTTCGAGCCGTAGGGGCCTGCGACAAACCGGTAATGCTCAAGCGTGGGATGGCGGCGACGGTGAAAGAGTGGTTGAATTCCGGAGAGCACCTCATGGCTGCTGGAGCACCATCCATCGTCTTCTGTGAGCGGGGAATTCAGGGATTCGACTCGACTACCCGAAACCTCTTGGACCTCGGCACCGTTGCCTTGTTCAGCCACGTGCTCGGCTTGCCGATAGTCGTTGACCCGTCACACGCTGCTGGCAGGCGAGACCTGATCCCCCATCTGTCGAAGGCAGCGCTAGCAGCGGGAGCCCACGGATTGTTGGTCGAGGTTCACCCCGAGCCTGGCCTGGCTCAGAGCGACGGGGCTCAAGCCCTCGATGCAGAGTCGTTGCGCCAGATTGGGTTGGAGTGCGTGTGATGAATAGCCAAACTGCACCCGGAAGCGGCGAGATGTTCGATGCCATCGCCCACCGTTACGACCTGCTAAACCGCCTCATCAGCTTTGGCACCGACAGACTGTGGCGGCGGCGGTTGGTGAAGAGTGTGCCCGCGGCCCGAAACGGACGGGTCCTGGACCTTGCCACCGGCACTGCCGACGTCGCGATCGCACTGGCGCACAGGTATCCCGAAGCAGAAGTCGTTGGGCTGGATCCGAGCCGAGGCATGCTCGCGATTGGGCAACAAAAGGTCGAGCGGCACGGTATCACCGACCGGGTTGGCTTGGTGGTCGGCGACGCCCAGGAGTTGCCATTTTCAGACGGGGAGTTTGACGCCGTCACGATGAGCTTCGGCATCAGGAATGTTTCCGATCGGCAGAAGGCCCTTCGCGAGATCGCTCGAGTCACGAGAGTTGGCGGCGAGGTAGCCATTCTGGAGCTGGGCGAACCGAGGAAGGGGCTGTTTGCGCCGCTGGCGCGCTTTCATGTCCATCGAGTGGTTCCCTTCATCGGCGGCCTGCTGTCAGTGTCGCGAGAATATCGCTATCTGCAGCGGAGTATTGCCGAGTTCCCGGAACCCGATCGATTCGTGATCGACATGTCCCAGGCTGGTCTACCAGGAGCGTCGGTTCGCCGAATGGGCTTCGGCAGCGCACACCTGTTTACAGCTCAAATCGAGCTGGATTGTCGGCCCGGAACGCGATACGACTCCTAGACGGGATGCAAAAGCATCCCCTCGAGAGGGAGGCTGAGCATGCCCGACAACTTCCTGCCAAAAGACCTGGAACGACGTGTCCGTGATGTGGACGCCCGCTTCCACCGTATCGCCTCCTCACTGCGACGCTTCGAACTCCAGGCGCTCTCGCCGGAGGACACAGTCATCACTGAGGAGGACATCCTCACCGGGATAGGGGCGAGCGCGCAGAGTCTCCTCTTTCTTGGATATTACAGTCAGCAGGGCATCGAGACTGCGTTCGAACGGTACGGCATACGGGACATCCTTGCCCGGCGTGGGTACGACAACCTGCAGATCGCAGTCGACCTGTCCGATCCCTTCGTCCACCAGCTCCG
>CAZDBH010000241.1:0-12560 GCA_964503485.1 uncultured Bradymonadales bacterium
GGCTTCTACTCGCATCACCTCCGTCGCACCAGAACGAGGTCTCTCGGACGCTTACCTTTCTCCTGTCCGACCCTTTTCCCTTTCCCTTTCGCCTCCCCCTTTCCCTTTCCCTTTCCCTTTCCCTTTCCCCGGACTATGAAAGTAGATCACCTCGGATAGGGACTGATGACTGACATTCGACGAACAATTTGTAATCGCGACTGCCCGGACTCCTGCGCCATTCTGGCCACGGTTGAGGATGGGGTCGTGACAAAGTTGGCAGGTGATCCGGAGCACCCGGTTACGAGGGGTTTCTTGTGTTACCGAACCAATCATTTTCTCGAGCGCCAGTATGCTCCTGATCGCCTGAAGGAGCCCTTGCTTCGCGTCGACGGCGAGTTAGTCCCTGTCTCGTGGGAGCGCGCCCTGGACTTCATCGCCGAGCGTTTGGTTGCCTTCCGTGCCGAGTCGGGTGGTGCCTCGATTTTCCACTACCAAAGTGGTGGGTCGCTGGGGATGCTGAAGTCTGTTTCGGCACACTTCTTTCAGCAGTTTGGGCCGGTTACGGTGAAGCGAGGCGACATCTGCTCCGGAGCAGGAGAGGCTGCCCAGGTCCTCGACTTCGGGGTTTCCGACAGCAGCGACCTTTTCGACCTCGAGAACGCCAAACAGATTGTACTTTGGGGAAAGAACGTCGTCGTTTCGAGTCCCCACACGGTTCCGGTGCTCAAGCGAGCTAAGGCAAAGGGTGCCGAACTCACTCTGATCGACCCGATTCACAACGCGACCGCAAAACTGTGCTCGAGCTACGTCCAGCCATGCCCTGGGGGTGACTTCGCTCTGGCAATGGGTTGTGCTCGCGTGGTGTTTGAAATGGGTTGGCTGGCTGAGGATGCGCCGTCCTACTGCGACAACTTGGCCGAGTTTCGGGAGTTGGCGTTCTCGAAGGGGTTGGCGGATTGGGCCCGACTTGCTGACGTCGAAGAGCTGGCGATCGCCGAGCTGGCCGAAGTGATAGCCTGCAAAGGACCGACAACCATCTTGGTTGGATGGGGTATGGGACGCCGTAGGAACGGCGGGGCCATTGTGCGAGCAATCGACGCGCTAGCGGCTATCACCGGCAATGTCGGTATCCCGGGTGGCGGTGTCTCGTTCTACTTTCAGCGGCGTGGCGGCCTGGAGCCTTTCGATGTGGGGCCAGATGCCGCCCCCCGTGCGATTCCGGAGCCGCTGTTTGGACAGGGAGTGTTGGAGGCTAGCGAACCGCCGATTCGTGCCATCTGGGTGACGGCGGGCAATCCGGTTGCCATGCTTCCCGATTCCGAGAACGTGGCCAGGGCCATCGCATCCCGCGAACTGGTCGTCGTAGTTGATAGCTTTCTGACCGACACGGCGCGTTTCGCCACCGTGGTGCTCCCCACGACGACCTTGCTGGAAGATACCGACATCGTCGGAGCCTACGGCCATCACTACGTAGGTGCCTCCAAAGCTGTAGTGCCACCGCCAGAGGGCGTGCGCACTGACCTCCAGATTATTCAGGGTCTCGCCAACCGTGTGGGACTTGGTGCTGCGGTCGCCGGAACCGCGAGGGAGTGGCAGGAGCGCATGACGGCAACACTGCGGGCCACCGGGGTTTCGCTCGAAGACCTCGAAAACGAGGCTGTGCGCAAACCGAACGCGCCCCGAGTTCTGTTCGACGGGAGGCGCTTCCCTACGGCCAGTGGCCGAGTCAACTTGATGACTGGTGCGGACGCACCGAATCCTCCCGGTACGAGCGAGGAGTTCCCACTGCTATTGGCGGCACTTTCGACCCGAAACTCCCAATGCGCCCAATGGGCGAAGGTCCCGGTAGGCCCGCTCGAAGTCACGGTTCACCCAGATGCCGCGGTTGGAATAGTCGACGGCGGATTGGCTCGGTTGGAATCGGTGGTCGGGACATTACCCGTCGTCGTGAAACACGACCGTAAGCAGAGGCGAGACACTGCAACCATGGCCAAGGGCGGCCACCTCCATCGAGACCAGTGCGCAAACGTGCTGGTGCAGGCCCGACTCACCGACATCGGCGTGGGCGGCTCCCTATACGATCAACCCGTACGCCTCGTTCCAAGTTAGCCTCCTTCATTGGCCTAATCCCTGCACAATCGGGGCTCCCAGACGGTCGGCGATGGGCTCACACACCAGAATCGTCCGGTAAGACACTGCAATTGAACACTATTTTCGCAGGGAATGAACAATGAGGCTCTCAGTAATTTGGCAACTCGGTATCGGAATTCTGATACTTTCTGCTCTCATGGTCGGTTGTGAGGATCGACTTCCATCGGACGGCGAATCGGATTCGCTCGGTTCAGCCGACGCGGAAGGAGACGCGCTATTCAGCGACGACTCGACCACGTCCTCGGACCAAGAGAGCGACGAACGTCGACACCCCGACAATCAGCCCTTTGATATGATCGAGCCTGAAACTGCGGACATGGGCCTTCCCCCGGACGATGGCGGAGAGACGGCCGAGGACGCTGCTCCCTTACCGGAGATGATGCGCTTCGCGATTGAGGTGAGCAACGACGTGCCCGAGTCGATCTGGGTGCAGTTGAGCAGTGGCGACGGCCAGATCGGCTGGGTCACGGTAACTGGCGAAGACGGCCGGATCTACTTCATTGAACGGTGCGATATTCCGCAGTGTGATGTGCCTGAGGGTGTGTGCGGGCAGGGAATCGGTATGGTGCGGGATATTACGGGAGGCACATACTCGGGCAGTTTCGAGTTGTAGTGGGATGGTGTGACGAGCATTGTCGAAGAAGAAGACGACTGCGAGCAACGTGTTCAAGCCCCCGCAGGCAGCTACACAGCGAGCTTCTGTTGGTCGCTCAACGCAACAATCAACAGTGAAGACGACCCCGCTCTGGGGGTTCCCGGTGAACTGGTCGACCCAATTTGCCAAGATATCGAGTTCGAACTCTATGTCGACGACGAAGTCGTCTACCAAATTATGGGCGGTTAGTTCGCTCTCGGCAGCCAGCCGCCCTTCCATTGATCTGACTATGTTCCGAGCGCTCAGAAACCCGGTTTTTCCTTTGACTTTCGGGCCAAAAGGAGTAGAAATTTGTGGCACTGACGGCGTGTTTTCCCGCGCTCGAATTGCTTGAATTGAATTGTTTCGCTCACTATTGGTTGAATGTCATGAAGCGCTCGTTCCGGTTCCTAATCACCCTTCTCGTCCTCTTCCCCCTGTTAGCTGGTTGCTCTGAAACCGTCGACCCGGCCCTCGAGTCCGTGCAGCTGTCTCTGAAGGATGGCACTCCTGAAGCGATTGGTGTCTTCGATTTGCTCAACAGCCCGGATACCACATTCGAGGTGCTAGATATCGACGCCAAGCTCAACCGGCGGGCGGCCCGAAACCTGATTGACCACAGAAATGGGGCCGACGGTGTCTTCCAAACCGGTGATGACAACCTCTTCCGAACCGTCGAACAAGTCGACGATGTGTCCTATGTGGGACCGGCTGCGATTGCGGCTCTCGTCGCGTATGCTTATGAGCTCGGTTGGGTGCCAGCCGAAGATGACGTTCTGGGCATCTGGGATGGCGTCTCCTTCACAGCCGATCAAGCAGCCGGCACGCTCGTCCTTGCCAACGAGGCTTCGCGCGAAGCTCTCGACGATGACCTCGGCCTCGATCGACGGGCAGTAAACAGTATTATCGCGGCGCGACCGATTCCAAGCGTTGAAGTACTCTCAGGCCTCTACTACGTGGGACGCTCGGCCCTGACCATCCTGCGAGACGCCAGCGGCGTAGGTCCCGTTGTCGAACTCGGCATCATCTCCGACCTTGATAAGACCATCATCCCGTCCCATAGCGGCGATCTGCCAGCGGCGCCTTATGACGATGTTGCTGCATTGATGCAGGCGTTGGAGTTCGGCCTGTCCGGCCAAGCCGGTGACATGTATTACGTCACGGCACGCAGCGCAGATCGCATCGATGGCATACCGGAGTGGCTCGCAGAGCATGGCCTCCCCGAGGGACCAATCTCGACCGGTATCTCCGGCATGCCCTGGATTGCCCAACCCGAGAAGGTCAAAGATATTTCGGAAATTCTCGACGCTAATCCCGACCAACAGTTTGTCCTCTTCGGCGACAGCAGTCACCGCGATCCGGAGGTCTATCGAGAAATCATCCAACTCTACCCCGACCGGATCCGAGGCGCATTCATTCATCGGGTGAACAACGTCAACCCCGACCGCCTCGTCACCCTGCACGGCTATGACGACTACGCGGAGCTCAGCATTCTGTTGGCCGAGATGGGGATTCTCCAGTAGCCCTAGAGAAAGCGAATGCACCAAGAACTCGAGGCCTTTCCGAACCTTCGTGCGCTAATCGGCGCGACGCGCCGCCGTTGGTTGAAGACCGGCCTGGCGCTGTTGGTGGTTCCCGTCTTCCTCTTCTTCATCGGTATCTCGCTCGTTGGAAACCTCGGCCAGATGATGCCGGTCCTTGTCGTCGGCCTCCTTTTCGCGGTGTTACCCCTCGCTAAAGCGCGCTCCTTGGAGGGCAAGGTGGCCGCGATTATCAAAGTTCCAGGTGGTCTGCGAGAGGTCGTCTTTGAAGACCGCCAGCTGCCGGTCATCAAGAAGGACGTCTCATTCGTTCATCTTATCGGTCGAGAGGGCGAGATGGTTGGCCTCGTAAAATCCGAGAGCCGCGACAGCATCGAAGCGACTATGCGTGAAATCGAGCCTGACGTCGTCTTCAGCCCGAAGGCTCCGCGATAAGTAAGCGGTTCTTTTCAGTTACGTCAGAGGGAATCTGCGTCGTAAAGACGTCGAACTCGGCCGACTTCAGGCGCGCCACCCGAGTTGCGTCGACCGCCTCCGCGATCGGAAACCACCCCTCCAATCCACCTGGGTCGCAGTCTTTGGCGCTCTGACAGCAGGGCAACACAGCGACTCGGCACCGGTGTTTGATGGCAAGCGTAATCACATCGTCGGTGATCGAACCGCATCCGTGGACACTGACCAGCAGACAGGTCGAGTCCACCAACCCGTCGTCGACTTTGCCTTCGTGGTAGACGACCCGCCCTGCCAAGCGTGGCCAGCTGGCCTCGATTCCTGGGGTGAGTCGATCGAAAGACAGGGGTCGATTCGGGTCCACGCACAACGCCGAAGGACTCGTATTGTCGAGGATCAACAAGATTCGCGCGACCAGGCCGTGTCCCGCCGCACAGTCGATCACCTTGCCACCCCGAAACCGCCGCCGCACTCGCTTCGCAAACTCCCAGGCCTCGAACAGTTCTTTGCGTGGCAGGCATTCCGCTTCGCAGACCACGCGCCCAATCTTGTCGAAGAGCGTCTCACCTGCGAAGTGTTCCAGGTGTTTTCTGTTCAACCGGCTTCGCGAACTGGGATGCTTCACTGAGCCACTCCTTTCTGGTCTCGGCCCAAACCCCACTGAAGTGGGTACAGATCAGCCAACTACTCTGGTCATCGCACCGAATGGGCGCAACACCTTCCGGCTCGGCGACCGAGTTCGGCGACACATGTAGCACAGAATTTTACTGGTCTAGGAACGTCTGCGCAGCGAGAGAAGCGAGCTGAGCATTGGCGCCGCCAAGAGTAAACTCGTTTCGTTTTGCGGACAGGAAGTAGCGGAACAGTGGGTAGTCCCTGTCGAACCCCATCCCACCGTGAATGTGTTGAGCCGCGGCGACTGCTCTGTGCCCGCCTTCTGCGGCCCAGAATTTGGCGATCGCGACTTCTCTGGTCGCGTCGCGGCCTGATGCCAGCCGCCACGCGGCATTCCAGAGCGAGACCTTCATGGCCTGAACGTCGATATAGACGTCGCCAATCCGCTGCGTCACAGCCTGGAAGGTCCCGATCGGTACCCCGAACTGCTTCCGTTCGCCGGCGTACTCGGCCGTCATGAACATCGCCTTCTCGGCCACGCCCAGTTGCAGGGCGCACAGCCCGACCAGGGTTCTCAGTCTCAGCCACTCGACGCTCTCGCCCCCGGCCGTGCAGGGGCCGAGAGGTTCGCATGGTGCATCTTCGAAGGTGACCAACCCGAACGGTTCCTCATTAGTGGCGACCTGCGCCTCAATCGCGACACCGTCGGAAGCGGTCTCGACCAGGAAGAGGCCAATCAACCCCGCTTCGTCTCGTGCTGGAACCACGATCGCGTCGGCCAGTGAAGCGGTTGGGACGGCGGTCACGGTGCCGCTCAACCTCGACCCGCTGTCAGCAGTCCGCGCGACAATCCTGGTATCGCGGGGGTCACTGCTCCCCTCAGCCGCCAGCGCCGCCGTCAGCACGGTTTCGCCTTTGACCACACCGGGCAGATAGCGTTGTTTCTGAGCGTCGGTACCGAACTCGGCCACGGGCATCGCCCCCATGATAAGGGTCGCCAAGGCCGGAACAGGCGCAGCGGTCCGCCCAACATGATGCAAGATGAGGCAAACCTCGACTAACCCCAGGCCGGCTCCGCCCTGCTCTTCGGGGATAGCGAGACCGAGCATTTCTGCCTTGGCCAACGCATCCCAGACGGGCCGGTGAAACCACTCGCCGCTCTTTTCGAGCTCGCGCAGGTTGTCGGGCGTGACGAGGTCACTGAGAATCTTCTTTGCCAGGCCTCGGATGGCCTCCTGTGTTTCATCGAACGCGAAATCCATTGGGGCCCCCTAGCGTCCCAGGCGGGGCATGCGGAGCCCGGCCTGTGCGATGATGTCGCGCTGCACTTCGTTGGTTCCGCCGCCAAATGTGAGTACGAGCGAAATCCGATAGAACTTCTCGACCTGGCCTTTGATGATTGCCCCGGCCGATCCCCGCTTGAGGATACCTCCCTCGCCGAGAATCTCGAGCAGCAGACGTGACCCTTCGACATAGAACTCGCTGCCGTAGACCTTGATGGCCGATGCATCAGCTGGGTGAAGCCGGTTTTCAGCGATGCCCCAAGCCTGCTGCCAGTTGAGCAGCAGGAGCACCTCGAGTTTGGCATCGATTCGCGCCAGATTGGCTTGCACCCAGGGCAAGTCGATGACCTTTTTGCCGCCCCCGGCATCCGTCTCCTTCGCCCATGCGATTGTGTCATCTCGCAGGCGCCGAATCGGTCCGACTGCGTTGAGGGCGACCCGTTCGTGATTGAGCTGGGTCGTAATCAAACGCCAGCCGGCGTTCTCGTCGCCAACCAGGTTGGATACCGGGACCCGCACATTCTCGAGGTAAACGGTGTGAATATTGTTGTCGCCCAAAACACTGATTGGGGTGAGTGCGACCCCTTCAGTCTCGACCGGCACGATGATGATCGAGATGCCTTTGTGCTTGGCCACATCGGGATCGGTTCTCACCGCCAGCCAGAGGTAGTCGGCGTGGTCGGCCAGACTCGTCCAAGTCTTCTGGCCATTGATCACGTACTCGTCACCCTCTCTCACAGCTTTCGTTTTGAGCGAAGCGAGGTCGGTTCCTGCGCCTGGCTCACTGTAGCCAATCGAAAAGTGGCACTTGCCCTCCAGCACGCGAGGCAGATACTTCGCACGTTGCTCATCGCTCCCGAACTTGATCAGGGTCGGCCCGACTGTGTTGAGGGTGAGGATGGGGACCGGGAATCCGGCCGCCTGCACCTCATCAAAAAAGATGAACTGTTCAATGGGGCCTCGCCCTTGGCCACCGACATCCTTGGGCCAGCCAATCCCGAGCCACTTGTCCGCTGCCAGCTTCTCCATCGCGGCGAAGTAGAGCGGCCCACCGCCTTCGGTCTCGTGCAGCTCGTCGCGTAACTCATCGCTCATGAGATCCGCCATGTAGGCTCGAATCTCTTCCTGCAGCGCCTTTTGTTCGGGAGTGTAGTCCAGAAACATATTCGATTCCTCTGTCCGCGCCTGGGCGGTTGATTCGCTCCGGAAAGAGCCTTCAGATTGCTCGGTCGCGGCCTTCCCAATAGGGGTCACGCAGTTTGCGTTTGTAGAGTTTGCCGTTCGGATCACGCGGAAGCTGGTCGATGAAATCGATCGTCTTCGGCCTCTTGTACTTGGCCAGCTGCTCGCTCGCGTAGGTCGTCAACTCGTCTACCAGCGCCGGACCGGGCTCGATACCGGCTGCCGGTTCGATTACCGCTTTGACTTCTTCGCCCCAGTCATCGTTGGGGATTCCGAACACGGCCACGTCAGCAACCTTGGGGTGCATGATGTACACGGACTCGATTTCGGCCGGATAAATGTTCACTCCGCCCGAGATGATCATGTCGGCCTTGCGATCGCACAGAAAGAGAAAGCCGTCTTCGTCGACGTAGCCTGCGTCACCTACGGTGAAGAAACCCTGGCTCCAGGCCTTGCCTGTCTTCTCTTTGTCCTTGTGGTACTCGAACCGATGGTCGCCCATCTTAATCCAGACTGTACCCACATCACCTGCGGGCAAGTCGTTTTGGTCTTCGTCCAGAATCTTGATCTGAGAGATCGGCCAGGGCGAGCCCACGGTGCCCGGCTTCTTCAACCAGGCCTCGGGCGTGGCCAAGGTCCCGCCACCTTCCGAAGCAGCGTAGTACTCGTAAACGCAGGGTCCCCACCATTCCAGCATCGCGTGTTTAGTCGCGATCGGGCACGGCGCCGCACTGTGGATGATGTGGCTCAACGACGACACGTCGTACTTCTTCTTCACGTCTTCGGGGAGCTTCAACAGTCGATTGAATTGGGTCGGCACCATGTGCGAATTCGTCACCTGGTGCGTCTCAATGGCCTGAAGCACGCCCTCGGCGGTCCACTTGTCGATGAGAACGATTCGATGTCCCAAATGCAGGTGGCTGGTCACGAAATTGACGACGGCAGTGTGATAGAGCGGCGCCTGAGCCAAATGAACTCCGTGGCCTCCGGGCATCATCCCGAACAGCGCCAGAAACATGGCCAGCTGCGTCGAAACCGCCTCGGGAGGCGCGGACGCCGTGGGTCGACGGACACCCTTGGGACGACCGGTCGTGCCAGACGTATAGGTCATCGTGCTGCCGGCGGTGCGATCGGATGGCGGCGTGCTCGGTTGACCGGACTTGAGCGCCTCGAAGGGCGTGAAGCCGGCAATCTCTCCCACCGCGAAGCGCGCCTCTTTCGGGAAAGACATCGCCTCAACCGCTGTTTCGGCGGCTTTCCCGAAACGGTCGGAGCAGAATATCGCCTTCGCGCCGCAGTCTTCGGCAATGTATTGAATCTCGGGCGCCGTAAGGTGCCAGTTGATCGGCGTGATGTACCAACCGGCCTGAGTAGCCGCCATCACAAGCTCAACCATCTCTCGGGAGTTGTGCAATAGCGTGGCTATCGCGTCCCCCGGCTCGAGTCCCAACGCTCTGAGACCGTGCACGATCTGATTTGAGGCGGCGTGAAGCTCGGCGGCCGTTGTCTCGCCGCCTGCGGCGTCGATCAATGCGACGTGATCCGGGTTCTCAGTGGCGTGTTTCCAAAAACTCAGTTCCATTTCTTGTCTCGCTATCGACAGTCGGCCCAAGGCGCCGGCTCCGGCCCCCCCGCTAGGAGAGTCAATCGGCACGAGGGAACTCGGAACCGAGGCCATGGGTCGACTATCAGTGTCTAGAGTTTAGTTCGTTCCTCAGCGATTCGTTTTGCCCAACGATAATCCGGCTTTCCGCTCGGATGCCGATCGATGGTTTGCACGATGTGAATCTCGCGTGGCGTCTTGTAGCCGGCGACCTTTTCCCGACAATGCGCAGCCAGCTCGTCGAGACTGGGCTCCGTTCCCTCGCGAAGTTGCACTAGGCCCGTGACTCGCTGCCCCCATCGCTCGTCGTCGACACCGACGACAACCGCGTCCATCACGGCAGGATGGGACTTGAAGACTTCCTCGACCTCTTCGGGGTAGACCTTTTCACCACCGGTATTGATGCAGATCGAACCGCGCCCCAGCAGGGTCACAGTGCCGTCATCTTCAACGCGAGCGAAGTCGCCAGGGATAACCCAACGAACGCCGTCAGGCGCCACCTTGAACGTCGATGCAGTCTTGACTTCGTCTTTGTAGTAGCCGAGAGGGATGTGCCCCTTGCGAGCCAGCTTCCCGACCTCACCCACACCAACTGGGTTCATCTCCTCGTCGAGAACTGCGGTGTTGTCGTGCATGAAGAACCGCGGGCGCTTCGTGCCCATATCGATCGCCGTTCCCTGGTGACCGGTCTCGGAGGCGCCGTAGTTGTTCATAATCATCGCGTCGGGGAAGACCTTCTCGAGCTGGGCTTTCACCGCGTCGCTCAAGATCGCACCCGCCGACGTCACGCAGTACAGCTGCTCCAGATCGTAGTTCCCGGTCTCCACGACTTCTGCAAACGGGCGCGACATCGCGTCACCCACCAAGTTGATCACGTTGAGACCTTCGTCCTGACAGAGCCGAGCTGACTCGGTTGGTACGAAGCTCCGGCCCGGAACCAAGCCAATCAATCCCCCGGTCCAGAAACTGATCCAGCTGGCGAGCTGGGATGAACCGTGGATTAGTGGAGCCGCTGGATGGATATTCAGCTTCTCGCGGTCCGCAGCCACGATTTCGGCAACCTGTTCCGGCCGGTCGACATCATCGTCTCCCGGGTTACCTCCCTGCAGGCCGGCAAAGAACAAGTCTTCCTGGCGCCACATGACCCCTTTGGGCATCCCGGTCGTTCCGCCGGTGTATATGATGTACAGGTCGTCGGCAGAGCGGGGCTCGAAGTCTCGAGACTCCGCACCCTGCGCCATGGCCTCCTCATAGCCAATCGTATTGGCCGCCAGCTCCGCCTCGCTTCCAGCATCTACAGCAACGAACAACTTGAGCTTGTCGAGCCCGGCTGCCGCAGTCTGTGCGACGCTGCCGAACTCGCGCTGATGGACGAGCGCAACCATGTCGGCGTCGTCGAATAGGTAGCGCAGTTCGTCCGCCACATAGCGGTAGTTTACGTTGATCGGCACGGCCCGTATTTTGAGCGCCGCAATCATCGCCTCGATGTATTCAGCGCTATTGAACAGGTACAAACCGATGTGATCGCCTGCTCCCACACCCTTGGATGCAAGAAAGTGCGCTAGACGGTTTGCTCGTTTGTCCAGTTGACCGTAGGTCAGCCGGTCCTCTCCACAGACCACCGCTACGTTGTCCGGGACCGTGTCAGCCAGGCTCTCGAAGATATCTACTAGATTGAATTCCAATTGAAGCTCCGTTGTCAGGGCTTTTTGTCGCCGACCATCCACATTGCATAGAACTGAGACCCGCCACCGTAGGCGTGTCCCATGGCAGTCTTGGCGCCGTCGATCTGATGCTCTCCTGCCTGTCCGCGAACTTGCATCGCGGCTTCGGCGAATCGAATCATGCCCGAGGCGCCAATGGGGTTGGTAGACAGCACACCACCTGAGGGATTGATCGGCAGGTCGCCGGTCATCTCGGTGGCGCCCTCCTCCACGAGTTTCCAACCGTCGCCCGGTTTGCAGAACCCAAGATTCTCGAGCCACATGGGCTCGAACCATGAAAAGGGCACGTAAATCTCGGCGACGTCGATCTCCTTTCGAGGATTCGTGATGCCGGCCTGCTTATACAGGTCCTTGGCACAGTCCCGACCCGCCTGTGGATCGACTTGGTTTCTGCCGGGAAAGATGATCGTCTCGCTTCTAACCGCCGTCCCATGAACCCAAGCTGGAGGGGTCGGGGCCTGCTTAGCACAGGTCTCGTTGCTCAGAACCATTGCGACCGCACCATCCGAAGAAGGGCAGGTCTCGAGATAGCGAACCGGATCCCACAGCAGCGGTGACTCCTTGACCTTGTCGACGCTGATATCGGGCATCTTCAGGTGGGCGTATTCGTTCTTCATCGCGTTCTGGCGGTCCTTGGTCGCCACCTGCCAGCCTACGTGCTCCGGCGCTTCCGAGCGCCGAATGTATGCACGAATCAGAGGTGCGAAGTACCCCCCGGCTCCAGCTGTAGTCGCCGGCGCAAACGGATACTTGGGTGACAAAGCCCACATAGCGTTGCTTTCAGATTGTTTCTCAAAAGCCACGGTGAGCACCCGTTCGTGCACACCCGCCTGAATAAGATGACTCGCAACGACGGCTGTCGAGCCGCCAACGCTTCCTGCCGTGTGGACTCGAAGCATCGGCTTTCCGACTGCGCCGAGTGCATCTGCCAAGAACAGCTCGGGCATCATGATGCCCTCGAACATGTCCGGTGCCTTGCCGATAACGACCGCGTCGATATCTTTCCAGGTCAGATCAGCGTCCTCGAGCGCTCGAAGTGCGGCTTCGCGAACGAGCCCGGGAATCGAAACATCGCCCCGTACGGCGCTGTGATGGGTTTGGCCTATGCCAATGACTGCGCAGCGTTCCATTACTCAGCCTCCAACACACAAACGAGATTCTGTTGCAGAGCAGGACCTGACGTGGCGTGGGCGAGCGTTCGAGACGCTTCGCCGGCCAATATCGGCCGAGCCGCTTCACCCAACCGGAGCAGTCCGGCGACCATTACTGGATTGGCGGCCAGCGCTCCCCCCGACGGGTTCACCCGAACGCTGTCCTCGAGACCCAGCGCGTCCCGTAGGATCAACTCTTGGTGCGTGAACGGCGCATGGATTTCAGCCGCGTCAAAGTGTCCGT
>CAZDBH010000242.1:0-820 GCA_964503485.1 uncultured Bradymonadales bacterium
CGCTAAAAGCCAATGGCGGAGCCTGGAGCGCTATGCGCGACAGGCTCCTAGGCCGGTTGCTGGAGGACCACAAAACGATAATCCAGCAACAAGGTGACGTTATCGCCGAACTCAATGAAGCGCTTGCGAAGGGTCACGCCCACAAGAGCATGAACTCTGCCGGCGCTGAGGACACGCGGATGGAGAAAACGCTTCTGCTCGCAGGTCAGGTGAACTCGACCCTCGAGCTGGACCTGAGTGATCTTCGCGTTGTTGGTCAAGACAGCCTCGAAGATAGTCACATCGTCAAGATCATCGCCGCCCTGCTGGAGCTGACACGTTTAAACGGTTTGCCCCCGGAGCGGTGCGGCAAGCTCGCACACTTCGAGCACCTGGGCGCGACGAACAATACAGCGCTTCCAGGTGCAATATTCGAGCGCCGGGTCGGAAGAGCCAGAATCTACTTCACCCAGTCACCAGGCTCTGGGAGTCGCTGGAAGATCTGGCTTGTCAACGGAATGAAAACCTCTCGTGGTCAAGGAAAAATAGATTCTGAGTTCAGCGGCCTTGCCGACAGGATACGGCGATGGAATCCACCGGTCAGTTAACGCCCTGTCTCATCGTCGCCGAGGTGCCCGACTGGCTCGCCGCTGGGTCAGCCTACTTCGATGGATGAGTAGGCGATACAACAGAGAGCAGATGGCGCGAGCATCGCGGCATAAGCGGGCCTGTAAAGTCCGAGGAGCGGCGAAGATCGCGGCCGAACACTCCCGTCTTTGTGGCGGCCCAATGACGTCGAATCACTTATCAGCGGCCGGTTGAGCAGCCGCGTGTCGCCGTG
>CAZDBH010000242.1:830-12552 GCA_964503485.1 uncultured Bradymonadales bacterium
CGGTTATTCCATCGCAGTTGTAGGAGCGGCACTCTTCAGGGACAGCCAGGTCTTGGTGGCTCAGCGTGGCTCGGGCATGTCCCTCGCGGGGAAGTGGGAATTCCCGGGTGGGAAGCTGGACGCTGGCGAGACTCCAGAGCGATGTTTGGTGCGTGAGATACTCGAAGAGTTGCGGGTCGAGATCAAGGTCGGTCAGTGGCTTGGCCGAGGAAGTGCGACCGGGGAGGGCCGGACGATCCAGCTCGATGTCTATGCGTGTTCACTGGTTGCAGGCGAACCTGAGCCTGTCGAACACGCTGAGCTGCGTTGGCTGCAAGGTGACCAACTCCACGACCTTGATTGGGCCGAAGCGGACATCCCTGTCCTGCCTGCCGTTATTCGATACATGGAGGCGATGTAGACATGTCGCGCCGACCCGTCGTCGAGGGCCTCTACGACCAAATAATAGATGAGGACGACAACGCCCAGATCAATGGGCTGAGAGAGGCTGCCTGGGTAATCAGCACAGATAAGCCCGACACTGGCCAGCTGCCATACGCTTTGGCAGTCCAGCTGCTCCCGCAGGTGGTCGCAGCCCTTGCCTCGGTCGGAGACAAAGACACGCGCAGCGAGAACCAGATTCAACTTGCCAATGCCGTCCTACGGCTCCTCCGAGAAGCAAATCCAGAAGCAGGGATACGAGTGAGCGACGCCTTCACTCAACCCGTTCAACGCCTTCTGTCGGCGGTGCCACCCAATCAAACGTTGGGATCAACCACAGCGCCGATACGACCATCGATTCCTCTCAACAGCAGCGATTTGCTGGTGAATGGTCATCGGGAGCCCCGCATTGGCAGTGAGATTCGACGAGAATTGCCCTCATCCGATAGAGTCGACCTTCTATGCGCTTTCCTTCGTTTTAGCGGTGTTCGGGTAGTTCTGGATGGACTCAAGGAGTTTCTACAACGACGTCCCGGCGCTCTACGAGTACTCACAACATCGTACATGGGTGCCACCGACCGTCGGGCTATCTAAGCGCTGCGAGACGTGGGCGCCTATGGCTGGGTCTCGAACAACAAGTCAACGACTCGGCTCCACGCCAAAGCCTGGCTTTTTCAGCGCGATTCCGGCTTCTCAACCGCTTACATCGGCTCTTCCAACCTCTCGCACAGCGCGCTAATCGACGGTCTCGAGTGGAACGTGCGGGTCTCTACTGTGGACAATGGGGCAATCGTTGGCAAATTCCAGACGGCGTTCGACCAATACTGGAACGATCCTGAATTCGAGCCATACGACGCAGCTACCTTTTTACAGGCGACCAAGGCCGCCAAATACGCACAGACTGCAACGCTGCTGAGTGCAGTCCACGTCCGACCTTACCCTCACCAACGAGAAATCCTCGAGGAACTCGCCGCAGAGCGTGCAGCTGGATATTGCCGCAATCTCGTGGTGGCGGCGACAGGCACAGGCAAGACCATTATCGCAGCGCTCGACTACAAGCGTTTAGTGGATGAGTTTGGGACGCTCTCCCTTCTCTTCGTCGCCCATCGCAAAGAAATCCTACAACAGAGCATCAGCGCGTTCCGCGTCGTGATGCGCGACGGTAGCTTTGGCGAGCTGCTTGTCGATAGACACGAGCCGGACGAAGGTCGACATGTATTCGCGTCTATTCAGTCCCTGCACGGTGCGCGCCTCGAGCAATTGGAACCGCAAGCATACGATGTCGTGATCGTGGATGAGTTTCACCACGCTGAGGCTCCCACCTACACCAAGTTGCTGGAGCACGTTCAACCGCGCTATTTGGTCGGCCTCACGGCGACACCCGAGCGGGCAGATGGTCTGGATGTCAAACGGTGGTTTGACGGGCGAATAGCAGCTGAAATTCGACTTTGGGAGGCTCTGGATCGGGGTCTGTTGTGCCCTTTCCAGTATTTTGGTGTGGCTGACGACACGGACCTCTCGTCGGTCAAATTTCAGCGCGGGCGCTACGACCAGTCCCATCTCGCACAGATAATCACAGGAGACCACTTCAGAGCGAAGCGTATCGTTGACGCGGTCAGTCGATACGTTACTGACCCAATGAGAATGAGAGCGCTAGGTTTCTGTGTGTCCATCAAACACGCAGCGCTGATGGCTGACGCATTCAATCGGGCTGGGCTTGCCAGTCGGGCGGTCAACGCCAAAACCCACCGGGAGGAGCGCAGGGCGGCGTTGCAGGCGCTGAAAGACGGCGACCTTCGTTGTCTGTTCGCGGTCGACTTGTTCAACGAGGGAGTCGATCTTCCGAACGTCGACACTGTCCTGTTTCTACGGCCTACCGAGAGTGCCACCGTCTTCTTGCAGCAACTTGGTCGAGGACTGAGGCTTGCGGACAACAAGGCGTGTTTGACGGTCCTTGACTTCATCGGGAATGCGAACAAGCGATTCCGCTTTGATCTTCGCTATCGTGCACTTGCAGGTGGAACCCGACGCCAGTTGTTGGAGGCGGTCGAGGAGGGTTTCCCGTATCTTCCTCCCGGGTGTGCAATTCAGCTGGAACGACAGGCCCAAGCCCACGTGGTCGCAAATATCCGAACGATTCTGCGGCAGGGCCTGGCTGCACTTGCCGAAGATCTGAGGGACGTAGCCGAGGAGATTGGTTCTGACGTGACCCTTGGACAGTTTCTCGAAGAGGCCCGCCTCGACCTCTCGGACGTGTATTCCAAACCAGGGCGATCGTGGACAGACTTGCGGCGGAAAGCGGGTTTGCCCTGGCCCACGGCCCGGCCGGAAGAAAATGCGTTTACCAAGACAATGGCCCGCATTCAGCACGTGGACGATCCCGAGCGAATCGCGGTGTGGTCCGACTGGCTGGCTTCACGGACTCCACCACAGGCCGCCGATCCAACCACCCGAGTAGGACGACTGCAGCTCATGTTGGTCACGACGTTGGGTGACCGTCGCCTAAAGGTCGCCGAACTTGGCAACGCTCTCGAGTCGTTGTGGTCTCATGAATCTGTGCGAGCAGAGTTGTGCGAGCTGCTCGAGGTACAACGAGACCGTCTCCGCCATTTATGCCCTTGGCTCAAGCTTTCAACCAACGTTAACGTCCCAATTCGAGTGCACGCCAGCTACGCGATGAGCGAAATCATGAGCGCGTTCGGGATTGTCCGGAACGCGCGGGTTTTGTCCCCTCAGGCTGGTGTGTTCTACGACCCGGCCTCACAGACCGACCTGTTCTTCATCACGTTGCAGAAGACTGAGAGAGAGTACTCGCCCCAAACGATGTACCGCGACGTTCCCATCAGCGAGACACTCTTTCACTGGGAGTCACAACACCTCACATCTGAGGCTTCGAGGACCGGGCAGCGCTACATCCATCACGCGCAGCGGAACTCGAACATTGTGCTCTTCGTCCGGCATCAGAAAAAGGTCGGTGGGTTGACACAACCCTACCTTTGCCTCGGAACGGCACGCTACGTACGCCATCAAAGCGAGCGGCCAATGCAAATCGAGTGGCGTCTGGATGAATCGATGCCCGGTCGGTTTTTCGAGCAGGCGAAGATCGCGGCAGGTTAGTGCTCGAATCTCGCACACCAGGCGGTACTGATCGAAGTGGACAATAGATGGGTCCCAGCCGTGGGTTCCGAGAAGGGGGTACGAACGCGATGCCTGGGCAGACCAGGACGCAAAGCGCCTCTTTGGGTACTTCGACCAGGACGGGGTGTACGTCGTCGACCACCTCGACAAGGGACTGCACTGAACCAACGCCTCCAGCGGCTCGGCTGCTCCGCTGCCGACTGACCACGCGAACAGGTTGCTCTCAGCTGGGGAAGGCCATTGGCGGCGTCTCTGTGACCTCAACTGTCAGAAACCACTTTGTTACATCTCTTTAACAAGACAGCCGAGCTGCCGTTGCTGAACGGGCCAAAGCAAATGGAAATAGACTCTGCGATCTAGGCTCATCAATAGGTGAAGAGATGACAACAGAATACGAACAACGCGTGATCGTCGAAATTCAGGAGTGGCGTGATCGCGCCGAAGGTCGTCTGAGTAAGGCGCTGACTGCTCTATCCAAACCCCTAACATGGCTTGCCAGGTCAGCCCCCGACAACCTTACGGCGACGGTGACCCACGCTATCGAAGGGGTTCTGCGGGGACTCGTCGATGCAACGCGAAAGACCTACTCGGTGGATCGCCTCCTCGCGAAGGCCTCCGAAAAGTCTGGAGTCAGTGCCGAGTCGCTATCGGACCTCGCTGAGGCAGACCTAGAGCTGATGGACAGGCTGGCGCGAGAGACCTTTGCAGCGAACAAGATCGTTGCTGCTCTGGAAGGGGCAGGATTGGGAGCGGGTGGGTTTTTCCTCGCTGCCGCAGATATTGCCGCACTCTTCGGCTTTGCCGCGCGACAGGTACAACAGATTGGCACGTGCTACGGATTCGACATGACCGAACCCGGCAACTATGGATTAACTCTCCAGGCGCTCGGTGCTGGCAGTCTCGGATCGAGCTCGGCGAAGGCCGGCGCTTTGATGGACCTTCACGTCACCGTCGAAGCGTTCCGTGCCGGGCAGAGCTACGCAAAAGTAGCCTCGCAGACGGCGAGCGGTAGATTGGCGAAACTCGTCAAAGATCAAACCGGTCGACTGCCCAAGAGGATCGCAAGACACATCACCAAGCGGAAGCTGGCCCAAGTCATCCCGATCATCGGTGCCGGTATCGGCGCAGGCTTCAACTACTGGTTCGTATCCAGTGTCGCCGAGAGTGCTTACATGCTGGCCCGTGCCCAGCGACTGATGAACCGTTATCCAGGACTCGAGATCTGATCCGTCGCTATTGCTACGCGGATCGGCTGTGGCTCGAGTCACTGCTGAACAGTGCCACATCTGAACATGTGTACAGTTCGGTGAATGACCCGGAGGCGGCAGTAAGATTCAATCAGTGAACTGTCAGAATCAACGCAAGGCCTCCTCTGGGATGTGATGGGCGCGTTGCCCGCAAGTGGAGGATGACATGACAGAGAAAGAACGTATCGCTTGGTTTTACCGCAAGTCGCTTATCGGCGCACTGATGGGGCTCGCAGGACCAGACGGCTTCGACCCCGACGGCGATCTCGTCGAGCAGCTGAACGAGCTTAGGGCTCTGGAGCCCGACGGGGATTTCGTACCTGTGGAATTTGCGTGGTCCGACGAGCTCGCGCCCGAGGGCCTCGGCCCCGACGAGGTCGACTGGGAATGCTAATTGCACTCCTTCTCATCGGCTCTGGGGCGGGCGTGCTGGTTTGGCGGCACAGACGCATTCAGCGCCTCGATATGTTGCTCGATAAGCCGGTCCCGCGTTACCAGAATGTGGACTTGGCGGTAGGCGCCGGCGTCACCGCGATGCACGTCCTACATAACCTCAGCCAGATTGATGGCGATGTGCTCGAGGCCATCGATGCCGCCCACGGCGGCAACGACTTCGACTCGACAAACAATCTGTTGGCTCACGTGAACGAAGTCATGAACGGGAGTGAGGCGCAGGCCGAAGGACTCGTCTCGCTCTACAAGGGCCATCTGGGCGAACTCGAGCTGGCCAACTCGCTGCGAGAGGCCGGTCACCACGTCGAGATGGCGGCGACCCCCAACCAGGAGGGCTGGGACGCTATCGTCGACGGCACGCCCACCCAATTCAAGTCGGGTTTGGACGCCGGTGGGAACGAGCAGCACCTCGCCGACAATCCGGAAATCCCAATTATTACTGTCAGCGAGCACGCTGTAGCTTTCGCCGACAACGGGGCTGTGATCGTTGTCGACGACGTGTCCGGCGTGGCCATCGAAGATACGACTCGAGAGAGTCTCGCTGCTCTAGAAGGGGTGGACGAACTCGGTAACCTGGCCGCCATAGACATTCCACTGGTAACGCTGGCGTTCGCCTCTGTCAGACACGGCAAACGCCTTCGAAGAGGCCACGCGAACCTCGGTGAGGCGGTCAAAGACACCACTCTCGACGTGGCTTCAGTCGGGGTTGGAGGGGCTGCCGGAGCGAAAGTGGGTGCTCTGATCGGCGGACTCCTAGGCCCGATGGGCGCCGGCGCGGGTGGGCTCGTCGGTGCTGTCGGTGGTGCGGTATTCGGGCGAATTGCGGCAATGCTCTTTCACGGACGGAAGCTCCAACCATACGTCGTGCGGGTCGAGACGTGCCACAAACTCCTCGCCGAGGAAGTTGCAGCCGGTCTTTTGAGCAAGGAAGGCGCTCTCGTTAGATCGACACAGCGCCTGCGCCCCCGAGGCCCCCGGTCTTGGCTTAACCCGACGCTGGTTCAGCGCGCGAGGACTCGTATATGTGCCGGTCAAAGCGGAGACGCGAGACAGTGCAAGGTCACTAGACTGAGGATTCAGGGCGCCTTGAATAACAAAAAGAAGCGATTTTCAGACTCCGTTGTCGGACGTGAGTTGGTTTCGGGCCGACTCCGTCCAAGCGTGTTCAGCGCAGCGCTCAAGGAGCGTTGGTGCGAGCTCGAGGCGGCCGTAGAACGCCTGCTGAAAGAACGCGAGCGCGTGTTTGGGCACAAGTAGAAGTGGATCGAGGCACATCGAGGACGCGAATCAGACCCTCAAAGGCCTGACAACAGGAGCCCGCCATGGCAGGCAAGTACTTTGTTCCAGCTGTATTCAGTCGAATGCGATTCAAGCCAGAGAACGGCGCCCTCGTCGTTCAGTCTTGGAATCGCGTGCAAGTGTACAAGGCCCGACCGCCTCAGGCTTGGGTGAAGAACGCCAGTACGCCGGGGTGGCGCCACAACCGCGGCGACGAACAAATGCTTCGACTTGGATCGGCGATCCGCCGAGTACGGCGCTATCATCGCGCCCAGCGACGCGCCATCGCGCAGGGAACGCCCGAGAACCGACCGTTCAATCTCGAGAGCGAGTGCTTGGCCCGCTTCGTCGAGTTGATCTCGCCCCAACTTCGCCACCAGCTGTACACGCTTCGGTCCCGCGCCTGGCAGATGTACTCGATGCTAGTTCGTTGCCCAGGCGCGCTCGAGCTGTCGAGAAGCAACCAAGGCCTGGCCTACGCGCTCGCCAACCACTGGGTCTTTTTCAGCAGACCATCGAAGCAGGCGATGCGAACCATCAGGCGGCTGTTGCGAAAGCCGCGGCGCGACATAGCCGCCTATCTGGGATTCCCCCCACAACAAGTGAGTGTTCGCCTGCTCAGCCGAATCCACGGCCGAGATCTGAACCTGACTCGGCTTCTCTGGCTGAGACAGGCGATGCGATCCCCCAAGATGTTGCGAGTACTCTCCCATCTGCCCTGGTTGAAGGTGGGCGTGCTCGAAGCACTGGCCGACGACGAGGCGGCAAGTGTCTGCTCCAGTAATCTTCTAAGCCAACTCGCCGCGTTGCCAGATTCGCGCGCGATGTGGATAGGGCAGCGAGTGGTCGAGGCCCTCAACTACGCTCGGTTGGTCGATGAACGGGTGCCGCGGCTGGTGGGCGTCGACCAGGCCAACCGGGTGTATGACGATCTCCTCAAAAGCCTGACGACAAAGCGCGCCCCGCGTGACACATCCTTGGGTCCGCCACCAATTGTCGGGGTCGCGGGTCAGATTGAGCCGCTCGAGTCGACTCGGGCGGTCTACGACGAAGGCGTTGCGCAGCACAACTGTCTCACCGATTTGCAGTATCTCCTCGATTGCACTCGAGCCAACAAATACATCTACCGCGTTCTCACGCCAGAACGCTGCACAATCGCCCTGCGGCGTGCACCCAAAGCAAACGCTGCGGGTTGGGTGTTGGACGACTTCAAAGCCGCGGCCAATGTCGCCCCAGGTGATGAAGCCTGTGAACTGGTTACCGACTGGCTGGCCAACGCGGGTATCGCAATGGAATATCCGGCTTTTGCCATACCGGAGATAGGCGAGTTGTTTGAGCTGCCCTTCGAAGATGACGAGATCCCGTTCTTCGACGCATTGATTCCAATATGAGAGCGGTCCGTGATAATCAACAAGTGTTCCTACGAGGTCCTACGATGAACAATCACTCCATTCGCGCCCTTACTGCCCAGCTCGATGTGATCGCCCACGCCGACTTTTCGGTCACGCAAGCAGCCCAGCAGCCTTGCTTCAACACACTGCGAGCCGTCTGGCGATTTCGGATCGCCCACGCCTTCATCGAAGGCGGTGCCGGAATAACACTGGCCGACTTTGAGGTCCTGGCTCAAGCGATAATCGACCGCGGACTCCAACTGGGCTCTGTCGCCTACCATGCTGCCGCCGAGAGCATTCTCGAAGACCGCCGTTCCCTACCTCCGGTGGATTTCGGGAGGCTCATTGCGGGACTGAACGACTTGGAGGCCGGCGGCGAACGCGCGGTCTCGTTCTCGATCGCTGCAACGGGATTTCCCCCGCTCCCGCAGTTCTTCCGCTCAGTGGCTGAGAGGTACTTTCCGCCCGGGTTTTCGGAACTCCGCGAGGCAAGTTTTCTAATCGCCAGCTTCATCGAGATGATCGCGACCGGATTCCGGGCCGAATACCTCTTCCACCACCTCGCCGCAGAACTGGAAGAGGAGGCATTCGGGATGTCCCGTATCGTCGAAGTGCTCACAGAGACCATCGACGGCGACCTGAATGCACGCTTGGGCGCACCTGCGAGCGCATTTCCCTGGCCGAGCGACTTGCGGTGCCAGTGCGGCGCCTCCCTGTCGGACTCGATCTACTGTTGCGATCCGGCGTCGCCCATTCCGGTCGGCGCATTGCCAGAAAACCCCGTCGTCGATTTCGTGCTCGAACGACCCTGCTGCGGTCAGAAACTCCCCGGGTTTCGCTGCGATCGATGCGCACGACTGTACACGTGGATGAATACCTCAGACGGTGAGGGAGGCTAGGCCAAACGGATTCAACCAGGCCATACCGGACTAGACTCAACAGCCAGCCATGGTGGAGAGAGAAACTATGACGACAGAATATCGAGTGAGCGTTGAGAGCAACGACCTGAGGCGGGCGATCAATATCGTTAAGCGGATGGGTACTGGCGCAGACGGTCCTGCCTTCATCCGCGTGGCGGCCAATCAAATGACGATCGATTGGTGGGGGACGGCTGCTTCGACTACTTGTGAGTCCTCAGCACCTTTCGCTGTGCGGCTTCCGGGTGTGGCAATGCGCAACATGGTGAGAGCCGGTAAACAGCTAACTGGACCCATAGAGATAGTCTGTTTGGGCAAGAAACTGGACTTCGGGACCTTCTCGGTACCGTGCGAGCAGGTCGACGATGACCGAGCCAAATCACTGCCTGTAGGAGCGGGGGACTTCGAGGTCCTTTCGATCGACTTGACCGAATCGGACGAGGCTGTGGCACAGAAAGGACTCGGCGATGCCACCGCCCGCGTCGACGACCGGCTGGAGCGGTCGGTAGAGCACGCCTTCACCGCGTTGAAATGGCTCCACATCGACCGCGACCTCGTCAGATCCTGGGTGGAATCGCATGTACGGGCACGGGCAGGCGGTGTGGTTTCGTTCGAGATTGTCTCGGATTCCACACAGCGGTCGGGCAACGGAACCCAAGAGTAATCGGATCATGCAGAGCCTTCAATTCCTCGGCCGATGCGGAAACATCGCTCAGTTTCTCCTGCGACACACTCATACCCAGGGCTGGTCGGGACTTCGCCGCTTTCGCCGGTCTCCTAGAGATGTATTCGATGAACCTGGACAAGGTGGATTGGGAGGTTATCTGGGAACAGCTTCAGAAGGGACGCACTCCGACTGACGTGAATAGGGTTGCCTTCTTTGATCACGGGTGTACTGTGTTGGTATTCTCACCGAGGCGCCTACTGCCCGAGGACTTACGGCGTCAGGGAAATTGCGCTCGTCAATTGTTCGGTGCGCGAGGAGACTTCTGCTGGCATACACAAACGAAACCAAGGACCTCTACAAGCGGCTCGGCGATGCCGGCTTCAAGCCGCCGTGGGTGCGCTCGAACGTACTTCCGGACTGGTGGGAGGACGGGATGGCGAGCAACCCGGCGATGAGGCAGCAAGCGGAGATAATCCTCTCTCGTTTTTTAGGCGTGCCTCCCGGCGACCTTGCTTCACGCGAAAAACCCATCTCAGTGGATAGAGCCCACAATGTGAAGTTCAAGCAGCTGAAAGGTGGCGAGAAGGCGAAGCTCGGGCCAGCCTTCACAACAATTCGACGGGCAGCCGAGGTCGCGCTGCGCTGCCTTACCGACGACGTCCGCGAACCAGTGTTGCGTAACAATCCGCCTCACTCGTTGCGAAAGTCGATTCTTGGCGAGGCGGACTACGTGTCCTTCAAAAGTCTGTTGGACAGTTGTTGGGACCTGGGGGTCCCGGTGTTGCGGGTCCGAGACCTGCCACCTGGCAGCGGCAAGCTTGTCGATGGTGCCGCCATGAACTGCGGCGGGCGCCCTGTAATCATAGTCACAACCCATCGAACATCTGCAGGGTTTCTTGCGTGGATCCTGGGGCACGAAATGGGCCATGTTGCCCTGAAGCATCTAGACGAGGGTCCGATACTGGACGCACATTTGATGCGTCCCAATACTAGTGGCGACGACCCCGCCGAAGACGAAGCAAATCGGTTTGCTGCCCGGCTTGTATTCGGCGACGATGCCTTCGAACCATCTACCTCATATTGGCCAACCGGTGATCAGCTAGCACGATTGGCAAGGGCCTACGGAGCCAAGGGCCGAATTGACCCATCCGTTGTTGTTACAGCTTGGGCCCGCACGATGAGTGAAGAGCACAACACCAGCCTGTGGGGTGTGGCCACAAATGCACTAAAGAAACTGGGGGCCGATTTCACAGAGGGCTCGACCATTCGTGATCGGATGCGCCGACATTTGGATAGCTCTAAAGTCTCAGAATCGGACGCTCACTTTCTAGCCCAGGTATCAGGACTAGGGGCAACGTGGTAGCGGCTGTTGAGGTTTGCGTTTGACAACGACGTCATGTGGTTCCTTGCAGCGACCGACCTGCTGGACAATCTCCTTTCAGCCCTAAACGCCGCCCTAGATGACTGCCGCCGTCTTCCGACGTCCGTGCATATGTTGAGGGGCGGCCGGACCGTCAAGAGGCTCTCCGAAGAGTACACGAAGGTTGTTTGGCGGGATTTTTCTATTATTCAGCGGATAAAGAAGGTCCCCGCCCTTGAACAAATTCCTAGACTTCTCGACTTAGTGGACGCCCTTTCGTCAATCAACGACCTTGATCCGGGTGAGGTTACCCTTTTTGCGTTGAGTGTTGAGAACCGGATTCGGGTCGTAACGGGGGATCTAAGAGCGATTGCCGCACTCTCGAAGGCGTTGCCCAATCTCACGACACTCACAGAAAACAGCTTCGACGGCCGAATCGTCACGCTTCTCTGTTGCATTGATCTGCTGGTTTCTGAAATCGGGGTCCAAAACCTCCAAAACGAATGTTGCGCAGCGGGCGTCCGGAATAAAACGGTCTTGGCGATCCTCGGCGCGTCCTACGACGCACCGGAAGGCAGCGTTCAGGAAGGAATCAGCTCTTACAAAGGCCATGAGGACTCTATCGCGTCGTTCCAGCTATTCTGGCGCGAGTGACGTGTGTCGGTTGTCCCAAGCTGTGGACTTCGTGCCCATCTCGTGCCCCAACAGGGGTCGAAACGTGTTGTCTTGAGTCGTGAGCAGTGGGCACGAGGATCAGCCAAAAACCGTTGCGTGCAGGGCAAAGGTGCGTCTCGCTTAGGTTTTTTGTTGTTCTACTGACCGGGTTCGACTCCCGGCGCCTCCACTCCGCT
>CAZDBH010000243.1:0-12505 GCA_964503485.1 uncultured Bradymonadales bacterium
CGCTAAAAGCCAATGGCGGAGCCTGGAGCGCTATGCGCGACAGGCTCCTAGGCGAATCACACCACAAACGCATATCAGAACGAGGCAGAAGCCCAGCCCGCCGGCGCCTCCGCCGGAGACCAGGCTGCAACCCGACTCGTCATCGGGTGTGTCGGTTGCGGGCTGCGACGCGGTTGGAGGTGGGGTCGCATCGACCAATTCGGCAACGTCGGGCTCGATGCCCACGTCTTCAGCCACGTCCTCAGTCGCGTCAACCTCGACGCCACTGGTGGGTAAGCCGGCTTCGACGATATACGATTCCTCGTCGTTCGAGAGGGCCGGCGTGGTGATGATGAGTCGGCCGTTTTGCCGCTGGACCTCCCGGTATTCCTCACCGTCCCGTGTCACGACAGAGCTGGAGTCAGCGAGCAGGTTGGCGATGATGATATCGGTGGCTTCAGTCGTCGCCTCGCCACCGTTCACGGTGATGATCAGTTGCTCGGAGTCGGTGTCGTAGAATGCTTGATTCACGAAGGTGCCCGGGTTGCTAACCGATTCGACGAAGGGCTCCTGAAAACGGTCGGGGCGCCAGTATTGGAGTGCGTTGGTCCGGATGTTCAGCTCGGGGCTCGAGGTTCGAGCCAGAAGCGCGTATGCGTCGCCGACCAGCAACGGGAAAGGCGAATTCGAATGAGAGAACACGGTTCCCGCAGGGTTCCACTGGGGCCTGCCGAAGGTCCGTTCCCAGGAGTCAGTCAGTTCCTCTGCAAGCTCCATGTCATCGAGCGTGCGGGCTGCAGACATCCCAAAACCGGTGGCGAGTAGGTCCATGGCCGTCGCGACCAAACCATCCCCGCCCGTGTCGTCGATGACGACTGTTCGGCCGTCTGGATATGGCGACTGGTCACCACGAACCACAAAACGGTCGACGAAGTTGGGATACAGTTCCTCAGCCCACTCCTTGTCGAGGGCGAACAGGAACCAAATCGACCAGCCATTGTAGATTCCACTGACGCGGTCCTCTAACTCGGGCGGTTGTCCGTCAGGGGTGAGTTGGCGTCTCCCAAACGGCCAGTAGAGATCGTAGAGGACCCCATCCCCCAAGTGCGACATGTTCGCCCGACTCCACTCGAGCCACTGTTGATTCGATTGGCTGTAGTCGGTCTCGTACAGTTGGTCGTAGATCAACTGGCTGATTCGGTGTGGTGTGTTGCAGGGCAAGAAGACGTGCCCCGGCTCGCAGGCGATCCCAAAGTAGTGATTCTCGGCGTTGTCTAGGTTCCCGGCCGCCTGTTCTGATAGCCACTCGGTCAGGTGGTGAACGTCGGTCTCGAACGTACCAATACCATCGACGGTCAAGGCTAACGGTGACTCGTATTTGGCGTCGCCGAAGAGCATCTTGTACTGCGTCATCATATAGACGAGATGCCCAGAGAACATGATGTTGTCCGGCCCAAGTGGGTTCGTGCCACCCCAAACCTCGATCCAGTCCTCCCAGGCTGCGGGCTGCAACATCCGCTGAATGAAGCCGTCCAACGCCTGCTGATGCCCTGTCCGATAGGCGGGCAAATACACGGCCGTCTGGGCGACGGCATAGCCAGAGAACGCGATGACGTAGCGGATGGGCGCCATGACGCCCCCACCGGCCGCGAAGGTCTCGAATAGCTCGAGTCCCCAATAGCGTTCCTCGAACTCATCGACCGGACCGTCGACCGCCTGCACAATCGCTCGGTAGAGACCAATGGTCTCGTTGTCGAGGTAGGGATAACCGGGGACCTCGGCCTCGAGTGGTGCACTGTGCCCGAACACGCCGGCCCCGAGCATCAATACGAGGGGAATCCAAAGGGTGGAACGATTTTTCATGAGCACTCTCCGGGCCTGAGGGAAGACCTAGAAAAGGGTAGACTCAATACTTCCCTGTGAGTTTCCTCATCACTTTGTGAATCGAGTGGAAGGACGGACCCTTCGTCACGTACATCACAGCGCAGGTTCCAGTGACGACGTTGAGCTCCTCCTCCTCGGCCATGGCCAGCGCTTCGGGTGTGTCGCGCTTCATGTGTATCCACACATTCTTGATGCCCGCGGCGGCAGCGCGTTTGACCCATTCGGCTGTTTCGGCTTTGGGCACCTCGAGGACAGCCGCGTCGACTTTGCCCGGCAAGGACTCGAAATCTGGATACGCTTTCGTACCGCAGACCTCCTCGACGGAGGGGTCAACCGCGAAGCACGTTTTTGTTCCGTCCTTCGAAAGGGTTGAGAAGCTGAGGGTGGGGAAGCCCTTTGTCTTGGTGTTTCCAACAAAGGCGTAGCTAGTTGAGTCCCAGAATTGTTCATGTTTGGACGGCATTTCAAACCTCCCAAGTGAAACTCTTGACCCATTCCCAACACAGTCATAACGCTGTGCGGCAGGTTTGCCAATGCGGAAAACCGGTTTTTTACAGGGTCAGTCGATGGGCGATATCCCAATTTGGGTTTGGTTTGTTGCATTGGGCTGGGTGCCGGTCACTGTCATATACCTGATGGCCCGCAGACGCATGGCGCCGGCCGTACTCGAGTTCCTCACACAAACCAACTACCGCTGCGAGAGCTCGGCTAGCCCGGACGTCAACGTACACGCAGCGCTGGTCAGTCAGATTTACGGGCGGATGTGGCGGACAGGCGAGCAGGTACGACTCTACCGAACAAGGGGCGATACCTTGGTTCGCTTTGCCCAGAGTTTGGACCGCCAAGCCGCTGAACAGGGCGGATCTGCCTATCGGACGGTGTGGTCAACCGAGGTCTCGCTGCCACCCGAATTCCACCTTCAGGTTGTCGACAAAGACCCTGGCGGGCGGGCTTGGCCCCAATCGATGCTCGCAGCGATCGACAAGATTACGGCTGGCGAGCGAAACGGATGGAACCAACTTTTCTCTCACCCAGCCGTCACCGGGGATCGCTCTCTCGATGATCGGTTCGCGGTGTTCGCGACGAATCCAGAAGTCGCCCGACGGCTTCTGGCTGCGCCAGCGATCAAGGGGAAGCTACTCGATTTTGGGGACGTCGACCTGACGATCGGGCCGACGAGCATTAGCTTCAACGATTCTCTCTACCTGAACTTCCTGGCCGCTCAGGGCGGCTACGTTCTAGCCATGACCAAAACCGCTAAACCCGGCGACATTTTTCGGAACTCCATACCGCTGCACGACCACCTCGCCGACCTATTCGCAGCGATCGTTCAAGCCGCCGTGGGTCCCTCGGCGTCCTGACATGGACAACCTGGTTGTGAAGAGCCGAATCGCAATTTATGTTTGCTGATATTGTCGAGATCATCTTCCAAGTCTGAAAGCGAGGGAACGCGGGATCCAGCCGTGCAACGACGGGCTCGTCTGCTAGGCCTGTGTCTGTTGCTACTCTGGGCCGTCCAGATTGTCCTCGTTCAAGAGCAGACCCTTGTCCTGAGGCACGCCCACGGGCCGGGATTCGAACTGGTCAACTCCGCAATCCGCTTCGGGCTCACCCTCTTGGCCTGTGTTGCCGCACTGCTTCTGTTGCCACGACTCGTGTTGGTGGTCGTGTTCTTGTTGTGCGATACGCTTCTGCTGGGATTGATGCTGTACACAGGCTACTTCGACCAGTCGCTCTCGGCGTTCACGATCGTGAACCAGTCGAGCATCGGGATGATGGCAGCACCGATGGTCATTGATCTGCTCGCACCCGTTCACGGGGCTTTTGTTGTGGCCTTCGCGGCAAAAGTCGCCCTGCTCTTTTTTCAGGGACCGAAACCCAAAGGTAGTCTCCGTCGGCGTAGGAGACTGATCGGGCTCGGGGTGGTCGCGGCCTACGCGGTCGCTTTTATCGCCCTCAATTTGACCCGATTTCCCCTCGGCCGACTGGCAGCAGACGAACCGCCGAGTTGTGCCGCGCAGATTTACGGCTACGTGCCGACATGGGCGGGCGAGCTCATCTTGGTCGACCCGGCGAGTCTGATGGGCCGAAGCACCGTGATTCCGGATATTCCCAGTCGCTTGATAGGCGTCGAGGCCCCTCTCGAGATCGAAGCTGGGTTGGTGTTCATCCAAGTCGAGAGTCTCGACTACGCTGTGCTGGATTATTTTCACGGCGATGTCGAGGTCACGCCTCGTCTCAACCAGATCGCACGCTCAGGAATGCTCTACAAGCTGAAATCGCCTCACGGCAACGGATCTGGGGACGCCGACTTCATGGCACTGATGGCCCAGGCGCCCACTGAAGGCATGGTCAACTATTTCATCCCGGGCCAGCCCTATGAGCGCGCGCTTCCTCATCGATTGCGCGAGTTGGGCTACAAGTCGGCGGGGTTTCATGGATGCCTGGGACGCGGGTACCAGAGGCGACCCGCCTGGGTAGAAATGGGCTTCGATGGCATCTACTTTCGGGAGGATTTGCAAGAGCTCATCGACGCCGAGACCGGTCACTGGGGGTACTGGGATAGCGATGTTCTGGGCTTCATGGAGAGCGAATGGACGACGTTGGGCGAACGATTCTTCATGTTCGTCATCACGGTCAGCAGCCACGGACCATTCGACCTGCCACCCCACCTCAGGAAGCTCTACCCGGAACCGAGCAGCCGGATCCAGCGTTACTTCAACGCAATAAATCACGTAGATGAAGCGATCGGCTCACTGGTGGATTCGTTGCCAGACGGCACCACCTTTCTGATCTACTCGGATCACGGCGGTTACGAGGACGGGGAGGGGTACGAACAGCTGTGGTGTGGCGACTACTTCTGCACACCCGCCATCATCTACACAAAGGGCAGCGATCTATCAGAATTGCAGGCTACAGCCGACGAAGGGGGACTGGCTATGAGTGGCGAGCTCTATCTTCTCGAGGTGGTGCGGTTCGTCTATCACACCTTGTTCGACGGCGTCGTGAGCGCTGACGGAACCGAGCATCGAGAATGGGCTGGGCCCGAGACCGAATGACTACGGCACGCGGGGGCCACAGTCACCGCAGTCGGAGCCGTATGCACATAGGCCGTTGAGTGAGCCCGGGCCACCATCGTCACATTCACCGTCGAAAGCGTAGGGGCGAGAGCCTTCGCAGACGAGCCGGGCGTCGGGCGGGGGCGCGTGAAGGATGTCCGACTTCTCGCGTGGGCCTCAGTCTCCTCAGTCTGAGCCGTACTCTCAGAGGTTGTTGAGCGAGCCAGGACCGCCATCGTCACATTCACCATCGTTCGCGAAGGGACAATAGCTCTCACACACCATCGGAGCGGGGTGCGGCGGCATAGGCACGGGATACCCCAAGTCGCGCGGCCCACAGTCGCCACAGTCTGAACCGTATTCACACAGGTTGTTGAGCGAGCCTGGACCACCATCGTCTCATTCGCCGTCGTTGGCGTAGGGTCAAAAGCTCTCGCAGACCATCGGGCCCGGGTGCGGCGGCATCGGCGAGGGGTGTCCCAGATCGCGTGGTCCGCAATCACCACAGTCCGAACCGTACTCGCAGAGGTTGTTGAGGGATCCCGGGCCGCCATCGTCGCATTCGCCGTCGTTGGCGTAGGCGCAATAGCTCTCACAGACCATTGGGCCGGGGTAAGGGGTGGGTGTAAACGCATGCCGCGGCCCGCAATCGCCGCAGTCGCTGCCCAAATCGCAGATACTGTAGAGCGACCCGGGTCCGCCATCGTCGCACTCGCCATCGAATGAACTTGGGCAATAGTCAGCACACATGAGCTGTGCAGACGAGGTGAGGGGAAACATCGCGATCATCAGAAAAGGAACGACAACAGAAAAAAGAAGGGTCTTCATTGTTATTCTCCATCAAAAGAGAGCGTTGAGTCTGTGGGCCAAATCTGCGCTCTACCCCATCGGTAAAACAGTGCAACGTGACGGGGTTCCAATGCTCGAAAGCATCGCAGCAAACATGCCAACACTGGCCGGTTCTATGTAACGAGCTGAATTGATTCGGTTATTCGGGCTGGTCCGCCGAGCCGATCCTGCCGGGCGAAAGCAACTGCGCTGGTTCTGTGTCTACCGTTTCACTGCTCCGACCAGTTTGACAGGTATCAGAACTGACGAAGTTGCTCGGGCAGTTGAAAAACGCCCCCAGTAAAAGGCCTCAGCAACTCGTTTGTTGCTATTGTGGCTCTTCCATGGGTCGTGCCGAGAACGACCCATCCCAACTGACCGGTCAGAGTCTCAACAGTGCCAGATCTGACACTGCCCCAGCGATCCTCACCCGGATAATCTGAGTCGTGAACGACACCGCCCGCACGGAGGAGATGGGTATGAAGATGCTCGGTTGGATGGCTCTACTGTCGACATTGTTGTGGTCTAGCACGGGGTTCTCGCAGGAGTGCCCGGGCATAATCGCGGCCCACGGCCGGGACATTGCTTTGCTCGACCTAGAAACCGGCGAACTCCAAGCGCTCGGTCGAATCGACCACGATGGTAACGCGCTCAGTTACGGCCGAGATGCAATGCTCTACGACACTGCGGGCAGGCCGCTGCGCCTGTGGCAAATCGATCTGGACTCGATCGACACATCGACCAGCCCAGCCACCATTGCGACCACCGATTTGGGCCAACCGGAGCCCGTCGAACCGACCACTGGAACCGCGGGGCCGTCCCTCAGCGCTGCTTCAGACGCATACGGCCGACTCTGGAGGCCAACCGGGAGCGGCATGACCGTAATCGACACCGAGTCTGTCCCCCCTGTGTTCTACCGATTTCCAACGTCCGGCCATCACGAAGGCAACGACATCGCCTGGGTAGAGGGCGTTCTGTACTCTGTCTCTGGGAAGAACCTGGCGACACTAGATGTCGCGGACTGGGTACCCGGGGACCAGACCGAACGGGAGTGGATACGACATGAGATCGCCAATCGTCCCGACGGAAACACAGGTGCTGTGAACAGCATCGCACTGGGTCCTGACGGCGATCTGTATATTGGAGCGAGTCGAAATCTGTGGCGCTACCAAGCAGAGACGGACACGCTGACTCTCCACCTCCGAATGGGCGAATCGACCAACGACTTCAGTGGCTGCGGCGCGTTCCCGGACACCTGCGGCGACGGCATCGTCCAGTCCAGTGAGCAATGCGACGAAGGCGACAACAACGGCGAGACGACCTGTGGGTGCCAAAACGATTGCTCTTACACGAGTGCTGGGACCCTGTGCCTCGACGACGAGCTCTTTTGTAACGGGACCGAGACTTGTGATGGACTCGGCGCGTGTCTCAACGATGGCGAGGTCTGCACGGAAGACGTGTGCGACGAAGAGGGCGAGCGGTGTGTTGACTGCCTCGAAAGCGACGATTGTGGCGCCGACGAGCAGTGTCAGGATGGCATGTGCCAGCCCGGTGAGAGCGAGTGTTCCGACTGCGAGGGGTGTATCGACGATGGCGACTGCGCGGAGGATGAGGTTTGTTCCGAGCTCGGCGAGTGCGAGCCGGAGCGGACCGGGCTCTGTGTGCTCGACCGCGATTGCCGAGACGCGGAAGTTTGCTCCGATCTGGGCTCTTGCATCGCCGAAGAGCCACCGGAATGCGTTGCAGACACCGACTGTGCAGCCGATGAAATCTGCTATGGCGACGGCACGTGTGGTGCAGAAAGTGTGGGAGCACCCGGTTGCCAAGACGATGACGACTGCGGTGAACACGCCTACTGCGAGAACACCGAGTGTATTGCCTACCCCGTCGAAGAAGTCGACTGCTCATCGGATGTCGAGTGTACAAACGCCCTCGTATGCCACCGAGACCTCGGAATCTGCACTGAGTGTGACCCCACCTCCGGATGTGCAGATGGCCGTCTGTGCCATCCGGACGGTTGGTGTATGGAGTGCCTACACGACGACGACTGCGGCTCCGGTGTATGTGATGCCGATCTCACTTGCGTCGAATGTTTGCTCGACGAGAATTGCGACGACGGATTCGAGTGCAGTCAGAATCTCTGCATCGCGCTCTCTGGAACCGCCGAAGTAGACACGGCGGACGAGGTGACCGAATCTCGACCAACCCACGAGGTCGCAGGCGGCGGGTGCGCCTGTTCGACCAGCGACAGCAGCGGAGGTAACCCCTGGCCTCTGGTGCTTCTCGGGTTGGTCGCGATTCGTCGCCGGGTCGTAAAGAGGCTATGAGACAGCGGCGCGCGCTACTGTAACCAGGAGTCGACGGCGTACTGAATCCGTTCCCATGGCTGCCAGCCCACGGTGAGGATGCCATAGCCGTCTTCGTCGCCACAAAGCAGAGTCGGGTATCCGCTCACGCCGTATTTTCTGGCCAGCTGGAAGTCAGCCAACGTCGCCGTCTTCATCTCTTCGCTCTGCAGCATCGTCGAGAACTGGTCCTCATCGAAGCCCACTGAAGCGGCGATATTTGCCAGCTCGGTCGAGTCGGTCACGTCGCGATTGTCACGATAGAACGCACCCTGAACCGCCTTCAGAAGGTCAAGTTCCCTGGCCGGGTCGAAGTTCCGAGCGGTCACTACGGCGCGGCAGGCCGGCTCTGTGTCGTAGACAAAACCTTCTCGCTCGAAGAAGGCATAGTCGAATGGTTGACCGCTCGCCTTCGCGACATGCTCCCAATGGGACCGAATCATATCCTTGGACGACGCATCGAGGGGACGTTTGTTGAAGGGACGAAGGCCTCCCATCGTGAACTGTATCGGTGCCTGCTCGCCATAGTGTTCGACAATGTCGTTGAGATACGGGGAGAATCCCCAGCACCAGGAGCACATCGGATCCGCAAAATAGTGAAGCTTTTTCTCACTCATTGGTCACCCCCAGTGCCACGTTACGGTAGCCCATGCTGACCGGTTACGGAACCCTCCGTCAGTCTGGCTGCAAGTCCGCTTAGGGTTCGACCGTCAGCTCAGTGACTAATGGTGCCAGCCAACCAGTGAGAACGCCTCGCAGCTCGTCCTCGGACCGATCAGTGCCTGGCTCCTGCAGGAAGGAGTGGAGTAGCCGAACGAGCAGTTCGGCCAGTTCATCGAGCTGGTGGGGCGTCATGCCCGGATTGCCGTCGGTGAGAAGTCGGACCTCCTCTTGAACGAACCCAAGCTCCAACATCGATGACAAAGAGAACATGTCGTCGGCAGGTGTGAGGTTGCCGATGTTTGGGTCGGAAGACAGCTCCCGAATCGTGAAGACCATGCACTCGACGACTTGCTCTACCAGGGTTTCCCGGGTACGCACTTGGGCCCGCATCCTCTCGAGAAATCCGCCGCTGGCCAACGCCGCAGCCGACCTGAACAGGTCCTCTGTGTCCTCGAAGTAGCGATAAACTGTCTGCCTCGTGACTCCGGCCTCGAGCGCCACGTCAGTCAACCCCGCCCGTCGGCCAAATCGCTCGACGCAGGCCCGCGCAGCCTCGAGAAGAATGCGCCGCGCCTCGACAGGAGTGCCCGGTGGATTTCCGTTCCACGCTTTGCGTTTTGACACTCGACCCTCCCTTGAAGCTCTCCGGCCATTCGGATTAATCCCTTGCATTCGCGAAGCGATTAAACCATACAATCATACAACTCGTGTATCGTTGTATGATTCCCGGACAAACGTCAATGACAAATATCGACTGGCCCCTTCTTCTGTTGTGTATCGGCGGTGCCGTCGCTATCGGTCTGCTCATATTTCATGTGGTCGCGGGATACTACCATATTCGCTACTACGTGCTACGCCGAGAGGATAGCGACAATTGGAAGTGCCAACCCGACCGCTGGTTGAGGCCAGGGCAACAACGGTCAGCGGCCTTGCTGTCTAGCTTCAACCTCGCGATGGGTGGCTTCATAACCGGCATTTTGATCTACGCACTCACACAGGGTTGGGAGACACCGATCTACTACGAGGTGTCCGAGTACGGGTGGTTCTACACGATCGCCTCGGCGCCTCTACTCTTCATATTGAACGACGGTGCCGCCTACTACGTGCACAAGACGCTGCACATCAAGCCACTGTTCAGGAAGATTCATCGCCATCACCACAAGTACATCGCGACGACGCCTTATGTGACGGTGGCAGTGCATCCGCTCGAACTGCTGTCTCTTCAGGTGTCCTCGTATATTCCGCTTCTCATCATCCCATTTCATCCGGCGACAATCGGAGTGGTGCTGGTGTATATCTTGGTGCTCAACATCGTTGATCACTCGGGCGTCAAATTGACTTCGGCGATGCCCTGGCAAGGACCGTCAATGTTTCACGACGACCATCACAAGTTCTTTCACGTCAACTTTGGCCAACATCTGACGCTCTGGGACCGAATGCACGGCACACTGCGGCGTACGTCACGAAAGTACGGCGCCAAAGTCTTCGGAGGCAAAGGTGCCAAGGCCGTTGACGGCGCCCCCGATGAATTCGTGAAGTACTAAGATGCTACCCTGGGACATCGGATCCGATCTGCCGTGGCGCTTCTTCACCAGCCCCGTCGAGAAGTGGGCTGTTCAGCCCTCCTTTGTGGTAGGCGAATACCTCTTCATCGTCCTCGCTGGGGTTGCGCTCTGGCACGCGCTGAAGAAGGGGAGGGGTCACGTTTTGTGCTGGGTCGCAGCGATCCTGGCAGGAACGGCCAACGACCTGATTTTCATGGCGTTACCGCTGGTCGACAACTTCTGGCAGGCCCAGGGCACGATCATGCTCACCCCCCGCTTGCCCCTGTACATCCCCTGCGTCTACGTTTGCTTCATGTATCTACCGACCGTGTCGGTCTGGCGCCTCGAGCTACCGCCAATTCCACGAGCAGCGCTGACAGGACTGGCCGGCATCAGTTTCTACGCCTGCTACGACATCATCGGCGCGAAATTCCTGTGGTGGACGTGGCACGATACCGACCAACCCATCATGAACCGTCTGCTCGGCGCGCCCATCGGGAGCACGATGTGGGTGGTTATCTTCACCGCCACCTTCGCCTATCTCATCGGTCGGCAGTTGGACCGGGACCCAGACGCGAGCAGAAAGACCTGCGCCAAGGCGTTGGTCATCATTATGCTCTTGTGTTCCTTTCTGATGGTCGTGCAATTCAACGTTTGGCAGATCGTGGACGGCCGAGTCCCTGGGGTGAAGGGGCTTGTTCTGTTGCTCACCGTCTACGCAATCATCTCTGCGCGAGCCTGGCTCAAGACAAAGCCGCTAGCGCCAAAACGGGAGGACAAAGTCGTTTTTGGCATGTTGGTGGTCTACTTCGTAACGATGACCATCATCATGGCGGTCTTCAGTCCCGAGACCCATCGCAACTTGAGCGTCCATCAGACCTACGGCCCCTGTCATGTCGAAGTCGAGGATTTCACTCGGCTGCCGCGCTACCAGTTCATCTGCGCCGAAGACTTCGATGAAGACTTCACCTTCGAATGCGTCGACGAGCTGCCGGCCGAAGGTGACGTTTGGTACATGGTCTGCGGCAAAGCCCACACCAACAAAGGGCTATGGATCGGCGGTGTGACAGGGCTCGGTGTGGTCGGCACACTCCTGTTCGGGTTCATGCTGGGAACGATCGGACCCAAGCGGCCCGAAGAACGGTAGACTGTGGGCCTCGAGGCCGATTGAGCGTTGAAACCGGACCGCCGTTCGGTTACCTTCTAACTCGCTAGTCGTCCCTCAGCCCTCTACCTCTTTCCGCAAAGCCGACCAACCCCACACGCCCAGAACCCGCTGCGAATGTCACCGCGCACCGTGATATGCTCTCGGCCGCAACGGCCAATACCTGGCTCCGAATCTGAGGGTGAGCGATGAGCGACAACATATTTGCAGTGATGCCGTTGGGTTTTCCGTGGCAGACAATCGATCCGTTCCTGTTCTGCGTTCACCACCGCGACGACTATCCGACCGGAAACGAGGACATGGGACCAGACCGCGCTCTCCTCAGAGGTCGGAACATCGGAATGGACTTCACCATTCGGGACGGTTGGCGGATGTATCACGGCCAGCGCGTTCCAGGCTTCCCACGTCACCCGCATCGCGGCTTCGAAACCATCACGGTCGCTCGCAATGGGTACATTGATCACTCTGATTCGCTGGGCGCAACAGCGCGCTTCGGCAACGGTGATGTACAGTGGATGACTGCCGGGCAAGGGATCGAACACTCCGAGATGTTCCCGTTGGTCAATCGGGATAAACCCAACCCGACAGAGCTGTTTCAAATCTGGCTGAATCTGCCGGCCAAAGACAAGATGGTCGAAGCATACTTCACCATGTTCTGGAACCCGACCGTGCCCCGAACGTCGCACACCGATTCGGCCGGTAGAAAGACAGATCTTCGCATTATCGCTGGGACCTTGGGTGAGCACATTCCGCCCGAGCCCCCTCCCAACTCATGGGCCTCACACGCCGAGTCCGATGTGGCCGTTTGGACGCTGAAGATGGAGTCGAATGCGGGGTGGACCATCCCACCAGCCGCCGCAGATACCAATCGCGTTCTCTACTTTTTCGAGGGCACCACCCTGACTGTCGACGGGCAGTCGATTGATGTAGGACACGCCGTCCAGGTCAGGCCCGATCAGTCTCTTGTACTAGAAAATGGAGATGGCGCGGGCGAGGTTCTCGTGCTGCAGGGCAGGCCAATCGGCGCCCCGGTCGTTC
>CAZDBH010000244.1:0-12493 GCA_964503485.1 uncultured Bradymonadales bacterium
CGGAAAATACCCATCACTACAGGCGATGCCCTGGTATACATGGAACTCGAAAACGACAGCGTACCGTGGGGGATCCCCGCGCCCAGTGCGTACCCGAATCCCGAACGAGTGGGGCCTATATGATATGTCAGGTAACGTGTGGGAATGGACGTGGGACCGATATGGCAATTATGCACTCGAAGACGTGACCGATCCTTTGGGCGCTGAGAGTGGAAGTGTCGTGCTGAGAGGTGGATGGTGGAACGGCTATGTGGAAAAATGCAGGGCGGCTGAACGCAGCTCAACCGGTACGAATCAAAGAAGCGGGACTATCGGATTCCGCCCGGCGAGGACAATCTTCCCATGATCAAACGATGGCCAAGAAGGTCGCGTTATCACCGCAAGTTGGAGACTCGGCCCCCGATTGGAGTTATCTCATCGTGAACAACCTCCTACCAGGCTACTATCCACCTTCGCCGGAGCAGTTCAAAAACTTGCTGACAAAAGGCATGGTGGTTTTGGACACCAACGTCCTTCTAGGGCTCTATCGCCGAAACGAAGCCGCTAGAACAGCCTTTCTGGCTGTCCTTCAGAAGATACAGAGTCAACTCTGGATACCCTTTCAAGTTGCCCTCGAATACCAGGCGAACCGGCCTCGTGTGCGACGCGAGCGGTATGGTGTGTACGACGAGTTGCAAAATGTATTGGACGCCGCACAGGGAAGTCTTAAGGCCAGCATTGGTAGCCTCAATTTGCGAGGCCAGCAGTCTCAGATAGACTGTGCCCCTACTCTCGCAGCCATCGAAACGGCTTTCAACGATCTTCGCAACCAGATCCAAGCCAGCAAAAGTAAGACACCACCTAACCAAGGCACTGATCCCATTCGAGACGCCCTCGATTCATACTTTGATGGGCGCGTCGGTGACCCACCCAAGAGTCAGTCTGAAGTTGAGCTGTATAACCAGGAAGCAAAGGAGCGATTCAAAAACAAAATTCCGCCGGGCTATCGCGACTACAATCCGAAACAGAAAACCGCGTTTGTCCCATACCGAGACCTCCTGTTCGACCGGCGATTTGGTGACTATGTTCTCTGGAGGCAGATCATCAATGAGGCAAGCTCCAGACAGGATCTAGTGGGGGTCCTGTTGGTCGCTGACGATCGGAAAGATGATTGGTGGTGGGAAGACCGAGGAGAAACGCTCGGACCCAAACCCGAGCTGGCTAATGAGATTGTGCATCGAGCCAAAATACCGTTGTTTTGGATGTACTCTCCTGAGAAATTCCTGGAGTATGCTGGCGAAGCCCTTGAGATCGACGTCCCCCCCAAATCTGCAAAGCGATTCAAGAAAAAACCTATACGCCTTGTTGAGGCAGCTGAACCGTCACTTACTGGCGCAACAAGCGGGTACGTTCTTTCGCACTTCGCCGAACGGGCGGCGGTCGAAACTATCCAGCGAGAGTTCGACCACGTAGTCCTAACTCGAGGTGACGGTTTCCCAGACATTATCGCAACTGGGGGCCAGTTGGGCAGAGTTGGCTATGAAATCACGACGAGTCGCAGCGGTGGGAATATTCGCGGGATTCTGCGACGCGTTTCAGAGCATTATGAGACCCGGAAGCAAGAGCTGAATCTCGACGTGTGCAACGCCGTCGTCGTTGCACTGAACGAGGATGCGTTTCTCCGCATCAGTTTGGACTATCGGCGCGGCAAGTTCGATGAGTTCTTTGGTTCCATGGGGGTTTACCTCGCGAAGTTGGATTTTTCGGAGATGGAAGAGTCACAACAAGTCCAATCGGTTCCGTTTCTTTCGTATTTCGGTGAACTCGTCTGAAGGACCGTCGCCTAACTTATTCCAGATAGTACCAGGATAGTACCAATTCTGATTTCGAACTAAAAACGGCGCGAGCCTAGTGTAACCTAAACCCGCGCCGTTACTGGTATCGGGGCGACTGGATTTGAACCAGCGACCACTTGCACCCCATGCAAGTGCGCTACCAGGCTGCGCCACGCCCCGATATGCTTGCCCCGCTTTCACAAGGCCGAGGTTTTGTAGGCCAATCAAAACCAGTTGTCAAACCGATTCGAGCCACCGAAGGGCTTTTGTGCGGTGCTCGGCCGCAAAGCTCAGTTAGGGGCTGTTCCGAGCACGAGAGAGAGCCGCCGCTGTGTCCGAACTGCCAATCACACTCGGTGGGATAGTGAATGACACCCGTATCGACGATAGCAGTGTGACAACACTGCGTCGTATGGCGCCTCGTTGACCGGGCAGCTGCCGCCGAGACATACTGCGGGCCACCTGAACTGCGCTGCGTGAAATGACAATGGCCAAGAAGAACAACACTCCGCCCGAGAAGACCCTCGAGTTGTGGCAGGTACGTGACCTAGCTAGCGCTCTAAGTGGCGACACACTGCCTTCTGCGTACGAAGTGGACCACACCGTCGCAACAGTTCGGCAAGTTTTGGTGGGAGGTCGCACGCCCGTGCTGTGCGGTGAACGAGGTGTTGGCAAGACGGCCGTCATTTACCAACTTCTGAAAGAGCATGTCGCCGGGCAGGCTGTGGCAGCCATTGGAGGGCGGGCGCCGATACAGCTGTCGTTTCAACAACGACTGTGCGCCATGGATGAGTGGGGGCAGATTCGCCCCGAATGTCGAAAACTGATCGCCGCACTGGTGGCCCTCAAGGACGACATTTTTCCCTTTATCTCTGACCTGCACCAAGCGCTGGCCTTCGGGCTAGCACCCCAATTGAGCGAATTGGCCTTTCGTTTCGGCCCCTGCGTCGCAGAAGGCGAAACGCGGGCCATCGAAGACCTCTTTGAGTACAATCCGGGGCTCGAGGAACACTACACAATCGTGAGAGTGGACGAGCCCGCCTCGTCGACCGTCGAACTCATGCTCGACAAGTGGAACGCAGAGCGAACGGAGGCCGGCAAACCTGCGTTCACCAAACCGGCCCTACTAGAATGTCTTTCGTTGACCGACAGATTCCTCGCCCGAAGCCGGTTCCCACGCAAAGCCTTCGACTTGGCCAACCAGGTGGCCAGCCTCGAAACCAAGGCCTCGGAAATCGACTCCGAGGCGGTCATCGAACGGTTCTGCGCCACACACCGTATCCCGCGAAAGTTGGTGGACCCCAAAATCCGGCTTGACCTCCACGAGCTGAGCGATTCGTTCAATCAACGCATCCTAGGCCAGAGCGAAGCGGTGGGCTCGGTTGTCCAGACCATCGCACGATTGAAGGCCGGTCTCTCAGACGGCAAACGCCCGCTGGCCGCTTTCCTGTTCGTGGGACCAACCGGGGTCGGAAAGACCCACATTGCCCAACTCCTAGCGGAATACCTCTTCGGGAGTCGTGACCGCTTGATTCGCGTCAATATGGCCGATCTATGGCAGAATTGGGCCGATCAGATACTCTTCGGGGATCCGATGGAAGACCGTCGGCGCCAACGGCAAGGGACGCTGACCCTGCGTCTTCAGGGGCACGCGTTCGGTGTGCTTCTACTCGACGAGTTCGAAAAAGCGCATAGCAGAGTCCACGACCGATTTCTTCAACTGATGGACGAGGGCCGGTTCATTAACGGCGCAGGGGAAGCCATTTCCTGCCGGTCGCTGATCATCGTGGCCACGAGCAACGCGGGAGCAGAACTCTACCGGGGCCAGCATCTGGGATTCTCGGTTGCTGGGTCGCTACAGGAGGAAGTGCGCCGAAAACTGGGCGACATTTTTCGCTTCGAGTTTCTCAACCGCTTCGACCATATCGTTCAGTTCAACCCTCTCTCGCGGGTTGATATTCGAACCATCGCCCGAAGAGAACTGATCGCCCTCGAACATCGAATCGGACTCAAACAGCGCGGCTACAAGCTCGAATTTGATGAGGCCATCATCGACTGGCTGGTAGTTCACGGCTTTGATGCAAACTACGGAGCGCGCTTTTTGAAACGGGCCATCGAGCGCGACGTGGCAGGTGCATTGGCCGAGACGATCGTGGCCGACAGACCAGCCGACGGTGCGTGCCTGAGCCTGACTTGCAAAGCCAACCGAGTGGTTGCCTTCGTCGAACATGAACCGAAAACTGGGGCGATTCGTCAGCAAGTCGTTCTGCCCGTCGGCACCGAAGACACTCGACAAGACCTCGCGCCAGAGGCCCTTGTCCGTGAAGGGCTGCGAATCCAAACAGAGGCCGAGGCGCTGCTCACCGCCCTCGAGGCGGATCGCGCCGAGGTCAGCCGCATCCTAGAGGAGATGTCAGAGCAGGGTTTCTGGGAATCCAAGCAAGGAGACTCCGCCGCTCTACAACGCTATCGCTCCCTGGAAGTGCGGGTGAAGACAAACGGGCGTTTGGCGCGGCCAATCGTGGCCCTGGCTGAGCTGACTGGGCGAGCCCCCCGATCGGAACGCGAGACCAAAGCGCTGGCTCGAGCTGTCGAACGCGCCGCTGCGTCACTCCGGGACTGGGAAACTCGCGCCGCAGAGGAATCAGCCGACTCACTGTGGCTGGTCCTCTCGCTACCGTCTCCCAGCGGTAAAGGGAGCTCGTGGCTGGCCGATCTGGTGCAAGCGGAGCTGCGCTGGTGCTCGCGACTGAAGCTAAACGCCGCTCCGATCGCGTACGCCGTCACCGATACGATAATCACCCACACGGTGATCGAGGTCGAAGGACCGGGCGCAGCCCACTACTTGGCGATGGAAGTAGGCCTCCACCGCTTGGCTCGCTCACAAGGACACGATCTGAAACTGTGGATCGATCTTGTCCCAGCTTCAGAAACCGTCACCGACCGCAAGTTGCGCCAAATCAAACAGCGAAGAGGCGAGTTTGGCCTGCACCCGGCCTGGAAAGGACGCATCGAAGACGTCGAACGAGGGCAAGTTCTCGAATTCGTGGCGGCGAACGAGACGGTCTTGCGGGACTTCCTGGGGGACTACGAACCCGTCTGGCGTCAACGACGCACCGAACTCCCAACAGCGAGGCACTACGGCATGGACGGGCGAGGCGCCGTCGATCCCCGAACCGGCGGTGTCGTACCACGCTACAAAGACGCGCTAAAGGGGCGCTTTGACCTCTTGCTCGAGGCTTGGCGTCGAAGAGAACAGCAACCCGGGAACGACTCAGACCCTGAGTCCTGATTTTACATTTGTTTCGTCGACGAACTCGCCGAGGATGACGGGCCGCCGTTTCGAGTCGCCGTCAGCCTTGCGTTCGACCACGTCGACCAGCTCGGACTCCCGAACTGGCCCTGCCATTCCTGCAGATCGCCACCACAGCTTAGACAGACCTTGTCTGGCTCATCCAGGGTATGAACCTCGTCCTCGATGTCGAGGCTGGGTCGGTCCGAGCCCGTTGAATCCGTTTCTGAGATCAGCGGGCTTGGGATGCGATTGTCCTTCGCGTACTCGCGGATCTAGGCATCACGGAGCGATGAGAAGGGCGTGATAGCTTCCCCAGCTCGTCTTGGGCGAGCCAGGCCGAAGCAATCTCAGCAAGCCGCTCTTGAGCCTTCTTGCGTCCCTGATCAACCGTCAGGTCACCGACGCGACCGATCTTCTCACCTCTGACCCGCTTACCCTGGGGCAGCTTAAATGCAACGTCGGGCCGGTTTCCTGGGTGCCGCTTTGGGCCGGTTTCCTGGGCCGGTTTCCTGTCCGGTCCCCTTTTCTTTCCCCCCTTTTCGGTTTGGGGCTACCACGGTATTACAACACATCGTATTTAATTGACATTTATCATAAGCGGCTTAAGATCATAGCGATGGACAGCGTTCGCAAATACCTTGCCGAGATCGGTCGTCGCGGTGGGCAGCGAAGCCGCCGCAGGTTGGATCCGGACACTGCCCGCCAGATGGTGCGAATACGCGAGGCACGGCGTGCCTTTACGCGATTTCACGCGCGCTGCTTCTGGTCGTCGCCGGTGGACTACGTGGTGAAATCAGGCGACATTGCCTGGGTGGCGAAACAGCTGATGTTGTACGGCGGCCACGAAGGCTGGACAATCGGGAAGCGTCTGTGCCCTTAACTGACTTCCAAGCCGCCACGTTACGCCTGCTTTCGGCGAATCGTTCACCGGACAACTACTTGGCCGGCGGCGCGGCGCTCCACATCGAACCTCAATCAATTCGATACAGCAACGACCTCGACTACTTTCAGGACTCAGAGGCCCGTGTTGCCACCGCCTTCATCGACGATGAGAAGACACTTGTAGCCAACGGGTACGATGTCGAGACGGTTTTTCGCCAACCTGGCTTCGTTCGTGCGCTCGTGAGGCGGGATGGGCAGTCGACCAAGATCGATTGGGCTCATGACTCGGCTTGGCGCTTCCTGCCGACTATTCGGTCGGACCGGGTGGGATACGTGCTTCACCCAATCGACCTGGCGATCAACAAGGTGCTTGCACTCGTAGGGCGCGACGAGCCAAGGGACTACGTTGACGTGCACGTTATCATCAAACAAACGTTGCCTCTCGGCGCGCTTTGTTGGGCGGCTTCCGGCAAAGACCCAGGCTACACACCGGAACTACTCCTCGACCTGCTGCGCCGCCGCGGAAAGTACCGGCCAGAGGACTTCAGTCGCCTGGCCCTCGACCGCGACTTGGACCTGCTCGACTACAAACGTCGCTGGTTGGCCGTGCTTGATGACGCCGCGGAATTCTTCGCCTCCCGTCCCTCTGATGAGCTGGGCTGTCTGTATTACGACGCAAGCCGCCGGCAATTTCTGCAGCCCGAGCCAAATCAACAAGTCATAGCGCATTACGGTCGGCCAGGCGGGGTGCTTCCGCTCATCGGCGCCTAGAGAGCAGATAGGGCTACTGAACGCCATAAACAGTCTTGAGTTCCGCCTGCTCGCTCGCGTCATGGCTTCGTACCCGACTGTGACCGAAACTCGTGTCGAACAGCCTCCACACCTCACGTTCGGAAGCTCCCGAACTGGGTCGGTTTCCTTGGGGGCGTTTCCTTCGATCACCGCCCTGGGCGTGCGGCCGCGATACCGCGCCAGCCAATGGCAATCACCACCAGTCCGCCGAGGACCAGTTCGGTCGAGCTACGCTGTGAAAGCCAAGGCCAGAAATAGATGATCGGCGTGGCCACCGTGGCTGCAACAATCAGGAAGCAGCCGAAGCCGGCGGGCTTGGGCATAACCGGTGGTGGTGGCGGATTTTCCCGGGATAGGTCGCTCATCAGTAGTCCTCGTTGCCCAGATTGCTCACACCCGCCGCCGCTCCTACGGCCAATGTTCCCCAAAGAAGGTCCCAAGCCGACAAAGACCCAACGAACGAGGTCTGAAACGCGCTTAGACTCCAGTAGCGGGCGAGCGCCAGTGCGAATAGTGCCATGACGCAAGCCAGGCCCGTCGCCAGTTCATTGTGGCCCGCGCCAAGGAACATGCCCAGCCCGCAGGCGCCACCGGTCAACACCGCCAGAAACCCGAATTCGTAGCCGGATGCCGTCGTAATCCAAGCCCAAAACGCAGCGGCAAGGGCACCCATTATCGCGGAGACCAGAAGGCCCCACTTGAGACTGCCACTGGTCCCCGGTAGGACCGGTATTTTCGTCGCCTTCGAAGGCTTCTGAGTCATCCTTCGGGCGGTCCCCTCCGACGACGCAAGCCGGTTCGGGCTCGAAACTGTGTGATTGGCACTCGGATCAATTCCCATTTGAGACTCCTGCATCTGTACGGCGGGGCAGCACTGGGACGGGGGTGTAGTTGAGTCTACGAAAAGACGAGCGCCTTACTAGCGTAAGATCTTGCGTGTGTACTCTAGACCACCGGATTTAGGGTGGGACGGGGTTTCGGCTGGACCACTGGATTTAGGGTGGGACGGGGTTTGGGCTGGCCACACCTCGTGAGGGTCGTTCACTGAGGCCCAATCCGGCATCTTCGAAACCGCCTTGGCCGTCGCCCCAGAATACGCGGTTGGGCTGATTGGCATTGGCGAAAAACGCATCGAGGTGTCCGTCACCATCAAAATCACCCAAGGCGACATCGTTCGTGGCGCTGCTTCCGAGCGCTGCACCCGTATTGCTGAAGCTGCCCTCACCATCGCCCAACCAGACTTGATTGCCACCACCGCCGACTAGGAGCATGTCGAGCTGACCATCGCCGTTGAAGTCAGCGGATGCCCCGTCCTGAGTGCTATTGTCGTCGTTCGCACCGCTAAAGCCGGTCGACAGATTCCCCAATCCATCATTGCGTACGAGTCGGTCGCGGTTGTTGAATACGGTCAGATAGCCGTCGAGGTCGCCGTCGCTGTCGAAATCGCCCAATGCCACGCCTCGCGTGCTGGTGTTTACAGCCTCGTCAGCCAGAACGAAGCCAGCGTTGCCGTCGCCCAGCCACACTTGCGATGCGGCGCTGCCGTTGGCGACAAAGGCGTCCAGGTGGCCGTCGCCGTCAAAGTCTCCCAAGCGCACGGCGCGGCTCCCTTGTGCGCCGAGACGGAGCCCCGAATCAGTAAAATCGCCGTCGCCGTCGCCCAGCCAAACGGTGTTGGGTTGACTCGAAAAGTTGGCGACAAAGGCGTCCAGGTGGCCGTCGCTATTGAAATCGCCGAGGGCGACGCCTTCGCTATTACTGCTTCCAAGGCGCAGGCCGGAGTCCTCGAAACCGCCGCTTCCGTCGCCATACCAGACGTAGTTTGCCTGACCGCCCGAGTTGGCTACAAACGCATCCAAGTTCCCGTCTCCATTGACGTCGCCGAGGGCGACGTCCCAGGACTTACGGTTGCCGAGCGACTGGGTCGTCGCGACGAACGTGTCGGACTGGGCATCGACGGCCACGAAGCCGTCTGTGCTCCAGGGATGAAAGAGGCCGACGCCGTTGGTGGCTGTGAGACCCGGGTCTGACGGTCGTTCTGTGGACGGGCCTCGGTTTACGGTGAAGCGGTAGCGCTCTCCTGGCCGTAGTGTGTCGTCCTCAGTCACTGTTACGACGACGGTGGTGGTGTCGGCGTCAGCGAGCGCGCTGTGCACCGGAATGTCTCCGCTTTGTTCGCCGCGCAGGCTGAATGCCTCGGCGAGGGTGCCTGATGCGACAGCTTGACTGAACGTCACCTCGAAAGTGGGTTGAGTCAACTGCTGGTTTAGCGGTCCTACCGAGGCGACCGCTTCGATGACCATCGTGCAGGCATCGCCCACACCGTCCTCATCGCTATCCGCCTGGTCGGCGTTCGCATGGGCTGGACAGTTATCGCAGCCATTGCCGACACCGTCATGGTCATCGTCCTCTTGAGCTTCCGGGTCTTCTGGACACAGATCGCAGACATCGCCTTCGCCATCTTGGTCCGTATCGATCTGGTCCGGATCGGGATCAACAGGGCACACATCACAGAGATCGCCCGTTAGGTCTTCGTCAAAGTCGGCTTGTGACGTGACATCGCGGTCTAACCGCCACGACACGATCTGGTGCGACTCCCCGTCCTCGACGTCGCCCGCCGAGGCGGTGAAACCGATGTAGGGGGTGTCGCCAAAAAAGTCGCCTAGCGGGATCGGTTCTGTGAATAGGGCTTCAGCTGGTTGAACGTCATCGGTTGAGGCGAACACGGACAGGAGCGGTGCGGACGCGTCATATTCGATCCACACGCGTCCTCCACCCGTTCTGCCCAGGTCGAAACCAGGGTCCGCCTGCTTCGCGTGGAAGTTTATGTCGCCGTTGAGCATGAGCCCGATGTGGTTTCCGTCCGCTTCGCCCGTGCTCTGATAGTGATCGAGCTCGATGATGACACTGTTCCCGATTCCACCATATCCGTTCCCGTCGGTGCCCGCGCCCAGGGCCTGTGCGCCGTTCGCGTCGTTGTGGATGACGAAGGCCATGCCAAACTCGCCGTTCGAAACCTCTTCTCGACCCATATCGAATCGGAAGGTGGTACTGAAGGATACATCGGAAGCGAGAGCTACCGGTTCCAGGAGGAACGCAGACCCGAATGTGTTGCTGGAGTCGGACAAGGGGCCCGAGACTGACAGCTCGGCCCCCAGCGTTGCGTCACCGTTGGCCGTCAAAAGATCGGAGTCCGAGAAATCGCTCAGATCGACGAGGGTTTCGATGGGGCCGTACGCGCAGTTGTCCGAACCGTTGGCCAGGCCGTCGCCATCGATGTCGGGATCGCACGCGTCGCCAAGGCCATCGCCGTCGATATCAGCCTGTTCTGGATCCACTTGCAGGGGACAGACATCGGTTTCGTTGGCCACATCGTCCCCGTCGATGTCGGAATCACAGAGATCCCCGAATTCGTCATCATCCATATTGGCCTGAGAAGCGGGGCTGGTTTCCAGCGTCCATCGCTCGACAAAACGTCCCCCACCGGTGCTGTCCGTCGAGGCGGTGAACCCGAAGTACGGCGAGTCGCCTGTCGTGGCCGCGATGTCAATCTCGTGAACCAGAACCGGCGTGTCGGGCTTGGTTTCCCCGGTCGAGACATACACCTCGAGTGTGGTTGTCGGCTCGTGATAGTCGATCCAGGCGTTGTATTCCTCTGTGAAGGCCAGGTCGAAACCAGGCGCTGCATGAACTAGAGCCGTCTCGTGGTCACCATTGTGGTGGATAGCGATGTGACTGTTGTTTGGGTCGTGGGCGCCGTTACTCGAGTCGAATTCGACGATTACGCTGTTGGCGATGCCGCTGTAACCCCCCATCTGGCCGTCACCTCCGAGGCTTGCTGGACCACCTTCGTCGTTTTGAATGACAAAGGCGACCGCGTGGCCTCGCGTGGTGTCCCTTCCTCCGAAAGCGTTCCTGATTCCGAAGTCCGTCGTGAATGACCCCAGTGCTTGGGGTGTCTCCAGGAAGACACTGCCCGCGCGTAACCCTGACTCGGCCGCTTTGAATACCATCGTCAGATCCGAACCAATTGAGGCACCGCCGTTGGCAACCACCCCCTCGACGGTCGAAAAGTCGATGACGTCGATCACCTCGATCGGGTCGGGGCAGTTGTCGCACACATTGCCCACGCCATCCCGGTCGGCGTCGAGCTGGTCGGCGTTTGACTCCAGCAGGCAATTGTCGTCGGCATCAACTGTTTCGTCACTGTCGTAGTCGTCGCAGACATCACCCACATCGTTGTCGTCCCAATCAGCCTGATCGAGGTTCGCTACCCACGGGCAGTTGTCCTCGATATCGAAGAGACCGTCATTGTCGTCATCCAGGTCGCACAGATTGCCAAGAGCATCGTGGTCGGCGTCCGTATTGGTCTGGTCCGGATTGGCGTAGGCAAAGCTCCAGGCGCGGATATCGTGTTGGTTGCCCCCTGGACCGCCGGCGGCGGTAAAGCCGACATACGGTGTGTTACCCACGATCGAGACGATGTCGATGGTGTGGGTAAGAACCGGATCCTCGGGCTTGACGTCGTCGAGCGCAAGATAGACTGAGAGGGTTTCTCCGTTGTAGTCAATCCACGCGTAGAATCCTGAGTGGGATCGCTGATTGAAGTCCATTGGTAGGTCGTCAGCGATCGCATGGTGAACGTGGTCGCTGCCGTTGGTGAGGACAGCGACGTGATTGTCGTTGGTGTCGCCTGCGTTGGAGTCGAATGTGTCGAATTCGAGGGCCACACTGTTTTGTATGGTCGAGTAACCCATGCCAGCACCGCCGGTGCCGATGGCTTCGGGCCCTGCAGGGTCGTTGTGAATTACGAACGTGAATCCACTGCGACCCGCGTCTCCGTCTCCACTGTGAATCGCTGGTCGGAAGACGGTCGAGAACGAGCCGCCTGCCTCCAACGAGATAGGCGCCGTCCGCATGACGCTGCCAACGCCGTGCTCGCCCCGTTGGAGCACGAGCCGGCCGTGCTGATTTGAGGTGCCGTTGAGGGTCACATCCAGATCGGCCAGACCATCTACGGGTGCGGGTCCCAGCTCGAGGGGGCTGAGCGGGCAATTGTCCGATTCGTTGGCGACCCCATCGCCGTCGGCGTCGGCGTCGCAGACGTCGCCTTGGCCATCGCCATCAGCGTCGAGCTGGTCGTTGTTCGCTGTGAACGGGCAGTTGTCGAACTCGTCGAGGTAATCGTCGTTGTCGTCACAGGCGTTGCCGATGCCGTCATCGTCGCCGTCGAGCTGATCGGCATTGGCGAGTGACGGACAGTTGTCTGCGCCGCCGGCGGTGCCATCGAGATCGAAGTCGGTGAGGTAGACACGCGCGCCACCGCTCGTGTTGCCAATCAACACGTCGGCCCCGCCGTCACCGTCCAGATCACCCACCGCGATCGAGGAGCTCGCGTTGTTACCGAGGGTGGTTTCTGTGGCCTCGAAGGTCCCGTTCCCCACGCCCAGCCAAACTTGATTGGGACCGTCACCGACCAACACCACATCCAGTATCGAATCCCCGTCTGCGTCGGTCAGAATGCCGTCGAGGGCCGCCAGCGACCCAAATGTGGAGCGCGCCGTAAATACACCTTCGCCGTTGTTCCGCCAAACGTGTGCGGCGTCGCTCTCGACCGTCTCGGATGGGCCGCTCTGATACTCGAGGGGCCCGAATAGAACTAGGAGCCCGTCGCGTATAACGCCCCGGACTCCAGCCGTTAGCTTTTAGC